>CAZBWS010000003.1:49167-99751 GCA_964495705.1 uncultured Gammaproteobacteria bacterium | reverse complement strand
ATACGGAAGCCTAAATTATTACCACGGTAATTAGTTTTATTACTGCCTCGATAGGCCGACTGTAAATACTGCTGTTTATTAAACCAAGAACCTCCACGTAAAACCCGACGACCACAATCGCCCCCAGATAACCAAGCGCTATTTGTCTTAGGCGCTCCTTTGTAATCATCATGCCAACAATCGTGAGTCCACTCCCAAACATTACCCGGCATTGCATGGAGGTTAAATTTATTCAGTGCAAAGCTGCCTGCTGGTGCAGTACGCTTAACATCCCAGGCGCTACCACAACCGTCACATACCGTTTTGTTATTACCTAAGCTATCTCCCATCGGGTACTTACTCGTGCCTGTGGCACGTGCGGCATATTCCCATTCAGATTCAGAGACGAGCTTAAAACTTCTTTCTTTCCACTCTTTGCTTAACCAGTCCACATAGGCTTGAGCATCATTCCAACTCACACATACAACAGGATCTCGGTCTGACTGCTCAAAGCTTGTATTCTGCCAATTAAAACCTTCGCGCCAGCCCCATGAGCCGTCTGAGTTATACACAGCACAGCCTAAACCGTCAGCATTTTTTTCTGCTTCAGTGACATAACCAGAGTACTTTACAAACTGCTGAAAGCGCATTTTAGTCACCTCATTTTGACTCAGCCTAAATGCGGCAAGATCCACCTTGTGTACAGGTTGAGCATCTTCATCACCTTGACTATCACCCATAGAAAAGTGACCTGCAGGTATATCCACCATGGTTGGCGTAACCGTTTTCAGCCATGCTAAACGTTTAGCCCGAGCCCGAGCGCGCGCTTCACGTCGCGCTGCCAAGCTAGCTTGCATACTCGCAACTTCATCTGCAACCGCCATTTGTGCAGCCAAAAATTTATCTTTGGCTGCATCATAATCTTGTGTTGATTCAGCATAAATTTCCTGCTGCTTTTTATCTTCAGCAGCAATGAATAATACTTCTGCTTCCTGTGCTTCTGTAGGAGCATTTAAAGAGTACTCTTGCTGCAAATCTTTCCATTCTTGTTGTACTTTACGTGCGGCATAGTGACTAACTGGGACTCTCTGAATCTCGACAAAGGTGTCTTGCAGCTCGGTCAAACCTGTTTGTACTTCTCGATAGTTTTTTTCCGCTGCAAAAAACTGACGCTCGTGTAATTGCTGCTCGGCTTTTAATTCCATCTCAGCCAACGCCTCTCGCTTAGGGCTCATAAAGACAGACTTATCTGCCAAGGCTAGGGTTTCTTGTAAAACAGGCAGTTGATCAGATTCCTCCGCCAAAGCTTGAGCTAATTGCTGACTCAAAATAAGCCGTGCAGCGGTTAAGCTTTGTTTTCGTTCAACCACCTCAGACTGCATAGCCTTGGTAAGCTCATAGGACACACTTTCCTCTGCCGTTAAGGGGCGGTGACGATCCCACATCATTTGAAAGAAGCCTGTATATCCGGCTGTCCCAGCCAGTAAAATTACACTTAACAACAGTATTATTAGACTGCGCTTACGCTGAGCCGATTTTTCCTGTGATTTAATAAAGCTGTGAATATCTTCTCTATCATCAGCTTGTACATCTACCTCACCAGACTTAGCTGCATCTAAAGCTACAGGGGTACCCCATGACAAAACATCCCTTGCCTGACTCATGCGCTCACACAAGTCCAAGAGTGTGGTCTTTAACGAATCATTGTCTGCGCTTTCAATGCGCTTTTCTAAGAGATGAATTTTAGCGTTATATGCCTTTTCGACTGCGGCAAGACTCGCGCCTTCTTCCAAGCTCAGCGCCTTTAATGCCGTCGTTTTATCCATGCTTTCCATAAGTGATTTGTATACTTCTAATAATAGTGGCGTGATTTTACTCAAAATCGACTGATTTAAGCAAATATAATAAAGCACAAAAAAGCCCAACACTACGGCTGGGCTTTTTTAAATACATGAACCAGCTTACTGAGCTGTTGTACCCTGCCATTGATCTTCATTATTGCGATCATGTAAATTCATCCAAGCAGTACCCACCCCTTTCGCCGCTTTAGCTGCTTTTAACTGACTATTCTCATAACCATTCGCTGGCACTGCAAATACATATTGACCACCTGTTTCATTCGCACAAGTGCTATTCCCACTCGTCCATGCACCTGAGCCATTTGTCACATACCAGTCATGTGTACCTGGCTTATGGCACGCAAACTGGTGATTATTGTTACAGTTAGCATCGTTGAAACGCCCATCACCACGGCTAGTAGCACAGTCTTCATTTCCGCCCCAGTTGTTAGGCTCATTAGTTCCCCAGCTCCAAATGGATGCAGCTAGTCGACCATCGCCTTCTTCTAGCTTATCTAGACCTATAATATTAGTGCCGCAGCTTACAATTTGAGCAATATTAGAAGTGGTAATATGAGCGCCTGGATCACCAAACCATGCGGATAAGTTGGTGCGGTCTTCAAAGAAGCGTACCCAACCTGCGTCAAACGAGCTGCGGCTTAGGCTGTCACAATTTGCCGCATTGGCTACAGTGCGCGTATTTTGCCCCACTTCCCAACCCCAGCTCTGGTAGTTTGCATTGCTGTTACAAGTACCTTTAATAATGATGTTCTTACCTGCATTCAGAATTTGCTGCTTGGTAATATTCATGGGCAGCAACTGACAGCCCGAACCGACGGTTGTTGGGCGATAGACGTACTGACCAATCGTGCTACTAATGATGCTAGATGCTTCATCGTACTCACCATCCATATGATCTTCGATATATAAATAAATCACTTCATCACGATTAGCAGCAACAAAATCACGTATTTCATTGAGGCCGTCTTTAAAATAGCGGTCTGCTGAGCTACAGCCAATATGACTACTTTCACCATGACAGAGAATCAGCTCTTGGTTCCACGTCCAGTTCCACGCCCAAGGCGAGCCGTGAGTATCAAACTTAGGGGCATCGTGAACATCAAGCTCAATAAAGCGGGCGCCCATAGCCAACTGTGCATACAAAGATACGCTTTGGTTGGGGTCAAGATAACGCGTTGCATCGGCATAGGCCGAGGAGTTATAGGCATTGTGTGTACCTAAAAATACCGCCTGAGACAATGGCGAGGTTTTATCTAAATCGCGTTCGATATCAAGCGCATGTCGCTGCCACTCAAAACCAGAGTAAGATTTAGTAATCGTATTGGGGTCGACGGGGGCTGGAGCCGGTGCAGGCGCAGGTGCTGGGCTACCGCCACCTGCAAGAGCAATACTGGATGTGAGTGTTAAAAGGCTAGCTGATAGCCATTGCTTGTTATTCATGTCGACCCCTAATAATAATTACATAAATCGTATGATTTATCATATAGCTAGAATAGCCACCCCATCGCATAGGAGACATGTGTAAGAATGCCAAAAAAGTGCTTGGCGGTGACAAAACAGCTCAAAAGACCGAGAGATCACTCACTTTTTCACACTATTTACTAGCTATTGCTATTTATTTAGTCCTTAATCAAGCAATAATATCAAAAGTGGTCGATACAGAGCATAGAACATTAAAGGGGGAAGGGAACAATGACAGCAAGTGTTGCGATCACTTACTGTGCAGGCTTAATAAGAGTTCTCAATGATTCAGGAGTGCTCATACCGACTCTTGAACAAGCGGCCGTTAAACAAAGCGTTCTGCAAAACCCTGATAGCCGCATTAGTTTTTTAAGCTATATAAAACTATGGAAAAACGGCGTCCAGCAAACTGCCGACCCCCTTCTGGGCCTGCGTGCAGGTGCAGAATTTCACCCAGGGAATTTAGGTGCGTTAGCCAGTGTGCTTGTCGCTGCTCCCAGCTTTGCCTCTGCCATAGAACAACTTATCCGCTATGAACACCTACTTCAGGATGGCATTCAAACCCAACTCGTCGAAGCAAATGGGCGAGCACATGCACAATTCACCTGCACCAACCACGACTGTCAAGACACCTATCATTTAATGGAGAAAGAAGTCTCCGAGGCCCTCGCCTTGGCAAAATTTTACTTGCGTGGCGTTGACTTTAACGAGGGCAAGCTAGAAGTTCACTTTCAACACAGCCCTATGGCAGAAATCACCGAGTACCAAAAGGTACTGGGAGACACTCCCATTAAATTCCAACAAGAAAAAAACCAACTCATCTTTGACGCCCAATTATTATCCTTCAGCACGGGATTTGCTAATGAAGCAGTTTTTCAAAGTGTACTCAAAGAAATCAATCAACAAGTGGGACAAGACCTAGAATCTCAAGTACGCCGCTTAATTGTGGATACTATTCACCAAGGTGTCCCCGACGTTAAATGTGTGGCAGAAAAATTTGGCATGAGCCATCGCACCTTTCAGCGCCGCTTATCCGCCGAGGGAACGCGTTATAAAGAGCTAGTAGCTCAAGTACGCCAAGACACCGCTCTTGATCTACTTAACCGCACCGACAACTCAATTAGCGAAATTGCCTATCTTGTTGGCTTCACTGAAACGAGTACTTTCCACCAAGCCTTTAAACGCTGGACAGGACAGTCACCGGGTGAATACCGAAAAACACATTAGTGTTGTATAGCTAGGTATAATGACTTCTCACAGGAGCGCATATGCAATTTCAACCCAGCACACACTTCGAACGCATTGGCGGCGAGCAAGCCATCCAACAACTGGTCAAACAGTTTTACGACATTATGCAAGCGTCTGATCAGGCAAAAGAAATCCTCGCCCTGCACCCTAAGGACTTAACTGGCGCGCGCACTAAGCTCTATGAATTTCTCGTCGGCTGGATGGGTGGCCCGCCTATATATATAGAAAAATATGGCCACCCTCGTCTACGGATGCGACATATACATGTGGCTATTGGCGAACAAGAACGAGATCAATGGATGTATTGCATCAATCAAGCCATGCAAGACTTGGCCATAGATAGCGCGCTGCAACAGGAGTTACAACAGGCTTTTTACAAGGTCGCAGATTTTATGCGCAATCAAGAGGACGCTTAAGCGGCCAAGCCTTCTCGACGCTGTACGGCTGACTGCATACGGGCGCGATACTGATTTAGGTATTTACTGCGATCAAAGCCAGCGTTTTCCTTAATCAATCGAGCCCAAATTTGATCGGCTTGCAGTGTAATATTGCGATCATTGCATAGAGCACATAGTTCAAAAAAATCACTGATCAAGTTTTTACTCGTGAAGTCCAATCCTTGGCCTATCAATTTCTGGATTAAAACCTCAGTTTGCATAAGCATTTTGAGGGTTTCGGAGGACATTTCAAATAACATTTTTACTACTCGGCTAATTCGCGGCGCGATTATAGCGCATTACATTTTAATTCTAATGTAAATTTTTGTCATTATACGATTAACGCAGCACCTTAAAGCCCAGCTCCTCTAAAACCTTATTGATACTAGCCGGCGCTCCATAACAAGGGAATGCCCCATATTCACGCCGTACAGCATAGTTTTTACGCAAATTATCGAAGAACGCCCCCTGTGAGGACCTATCTTCATTTAATATCTCACGCAATGCCGCATCGTCTTCCAATATATTATAGGAACGCAAAGTGGCCTGATCTAATGCCTCCAGCAAATTATTATGCTCAGCAATAACGATCGCCTCCGGCTCTGGTATTGCCAGTTCAGGTGCCAGATAATCTACACTCATAGCCTGGCAAAATGCCTCATAGACCATTTCGGTACCGCGTAGCTTTCCATCAAAACTATAGCCCGCAATATGCGGCGTACCTATTTGCACCATACTCAATAGCAATTCATCAATACGCGGCTCATTCGGCCAGACATCTAAAACCACCTTTCGCCCTCGATCTCTTATATCGTCAAGCAAGGCCTCTACATCGACAATATCTCCTCGCGCGCAGTTGATCAGCGTCGCCTTAGGGTTCATGCGCTGCAGCAGTTCTGCATTGATCATTTGGTAGGTAGGAAACTTGCCTTCACGGCTCAATGGCACATGAAAACTCACAATGTCTGCTTGTAATACGTTTTCTAGCTCGGTCAAACCTTCGCGCCCACGCTCCTGCAAGAAGGGGTCATACACCAAACAGCTAACGCCCAAGGCATCCAATAACTGCTTTAAACGCGACCCTACATTGCCATAGCCTACGATGCCTACCGTTTTCTCACGTATATCGAAGTGATGACGCTTCTCTAGGGCGAGGATAGCACTGAAGGTATATTGCGCGGCGGAATCTGCATTTGAGCCTGGAGCATTGGCAAAAGCAATACCCGCCTCATCCAAATAGTCCGTGTCTACATGATCAATACCAATGGTGCAGCTGCCGACAAAACGTACGGGGGTGCCTGCCAGTAATTCACGGCTCACCGCAGTCACTGAACGAGTAATCAAGGCATCCGCACTTTTTAGATCGGCGTTATTAATATTGCGGCCATTGATAGCAATAACCTCGGCACTTTGACCAAAGCATTCCTGCAAATAGGGGATATTTTCGTCGGCAACAATTTTCATAGCAGTTCCAGCAGTATCAATAACGATGTTGGACCTATTGTCAGTTGCTTAGACAGAACTGACAAGCACCTATCTGCATTTAATTGATGCGGATAGGCTGCTAGGAGCTTATTTTTCTAGCTGTGCGACTTTAGCTTCTAAGGCATCTAACTTAGCACGGGTCTTCTCAAGCACGGCGGTTTGCACATCAAATTCCTCACGCGCAACCAAATCCAAGCGCGAGAAACCGCTTTGAATAGCGATGCGTACATTCTTCTCAAAGTCGTCTTTGATGACCTTCAAGTCGTTCGGAATAAGACCGCTGATATTTTTACTCAATTCGTCTAATAGTCGAGGATCAAACGGGGGTGGCTTAAACATAATGTGCTCCTTTTTGTGCAGCCGCATTGTTGCATTCCGCCTTTCGTCTCGCAAACCAAAATAACGCACCAAATATGTGCAGCGCACTTAAAACGCACAAATAGCCGCGCCCTAATAATGCACAAAAAATTCAAAATACTCATAAGCCATTGAAAAGCATAATGTTTAAAAAGTTGGCACGGTCTTAGCTTTTAAGCATTCGTCCTAATAAAATTTATGCTTGAAAAAAGGTTTTAAAATGAAAAAATTATTACTCGCCTCTGCTGTTGCAGCTGTATCTTTCTCTACTCCCTCTTTTGCTGATATCGAAGGCCTATCTGGAAATATCGGCTATACCTCTGATTATGTATTTCGTGGTATTGATCAAGCAGGTGATGCATCGGGCTCTGCTGGCATTGATTACGAGAACTCTGGCTTCTATATTGGCACTTGGGCTGCTGATGTTGACGACGGTCTAGAATACGACATCTATTTTGGCTACGGTGTTGAACTGGAAAATGGCTTATCGCTAAGCGCTGGCGCAACTGGCTACTACTATACGGAATCTTCCTTTGATAGCAGCTATGAAGAAATCAATCTAAATGCAGGATTTGGCCCTGTTTCAATTGAATACTCTATCGGTGACCAGCCAGACGTTGACGACTCTGACTACGATTTTGTTGCTGTTACCCTAGAGCATAAGGGCGCATACCTAAAGTATGGTTCATTTGGCCAAGACTCTGATGGGTCTTATGTAGAAGTAGGCTATGCACGCGAAGTGACTGACGGCTTAGAGGCCAGTGCCTCTATCATTACACCTGATGATGACCTAGTAGACGAGAATGACAGTGTTCTTGCTATCGGCCTAACTTACGGCTTTGACTTATAAGATCGAACTTTAAATAGCAGGGCCCATGTCGCGGGCTCTGTTTCAGGAGAAAACTATGAAATTAGTAACTGCAATAATCAAACCATTCAAACTGGATGACGTACGTGAAGCCTTGGCTGAAGTGGGCATTCAGGGCGTCACTGTCACTGAAGTAAAAGGCTTTGGCCGTCAAAAAGGGCATACCGAGCTATACCGCGGTGCCGAATATGTTGTCGACTTTCTACCAAAGGTGAAAGTAGAAGCAGGCGTTGATGACAGCGCTGTTGAATCTGTGATCGAAGCTATCACCAAAGCTGCCCATACCGGCAAAATTGGCGACGGCAAAATTTTTGTATCTGCTCTAGAGCAAGCGATTCGTATTCGTACGAATGAGTCTGGCTCTGAAGCACTTTAGTAATTAAGTAACGAGGCTTAAATAATGGAAAATCAACTTTTTGAACTCCAATTCGCTATCGACACCTTTTATTTCTTGGTGTGTGGTGCGTTGGTAATGTGGATGGCGGCCGGTTTCGCCATGTTAGAAGCAGGTCTAGTTCGCTCTAAGAACACTACTGAGATCTTAACTAAAAACGTTGCCCTATTCGCAATCGCTTCTACTATGTATATGGTATGTGGTTACGAGTTTATGTATGACGGCGGATACTTCTTGTCAGGTGTGACTACCGTTGCTGGCATGGACGATGCTGCAATTGCTGCTGTTGCTACTGATCAGGCGGCTTTCCGCGCTGGCGCTGAAGACGCTTCTCTCCCTTATGCAGGTGCTTCTGACTTCTTCTTCCAGGTGGTATTCGTTGCTACTTGTATGTCTATCGTATCTGGTGCCGTTGCTGAGCGTATGAAGCTTTGGGCTTTCCTTGCTTTTGCCGTGGCAATGACAGGCTTTATCTATCCTATTCAAGGTGGTTGGACTTGGAATGGCGACGAAGTATTTGGTATGTTTGCACTAAACTACAGTGACTATGCTGGTTCTGGTATCGTTCACATGGCAGGTGCTGCTGCGGCTCTAGCTGGCGTATTACTACTAGGCGCTCGTAAGGGCAAGTACGGTAAAAATGGTGAGATTCGTGCCATCCCAGGTGCTAACCTACCTCTTGCTACGCTAGGTACATTCATCCTTTGGATGGGTTGGTTCGGCTTTAACGGCGGCTCTACACTTCAGCTATCTGGCGCTGGTGTTGCCAACGAAGTGGCTAACGTGTTCTTGAATACTAATGCTGCCGCTGCTGGTGGCGCAATCTCTGCATTAATTCTTGCTCGCATCCTATTCGGCAAGGCTGACTTAACGATGCTATTAAACGGTGCTCTTGCTGGTCTAGTGGCAATTACTGCTGAGCCAGCTGATCCTACGCCTCTAACAGCGACCATCATCGGTGCTGTCGGTGGTTTGATTGTTGTACTTTCTATCCTCGGCCTAGACAAGTTAAAGATTGATGATCCAGTCGGCGCTATCTCTGTACACGGTGTTGTTGGCTTCTTCGGTGTAATGGTTGTTCCATTCACTGATGGTGATGCTAGCTTCGGTGGCCAGTTGGTTGGTGCTTTAGTCATATTCGGTTGGACATTCGTTGCTAGTTTGATTGTTTGGTCAATCATCAAAGCGACCTTTGGCATCCGTATTACTGAAGAAGAAGAGTACGAAGGTGCTGACTTGGCCGAATGCGGACAAGAAGCTTACCCAGAGTTTACTAAAGGCTAAAACCTTTAAGCTCTATCAAAAAGCCCCGCCCTTGGCGGGGCTTTTTTGTGTCCGAAACATTATCCGCATTCGCTAAATCCCTCTTATCTGCTATTGAATAGATAGCTTAGTGAAAACACAGGGATAGCGAATGTCATTAGCTACGGTTTATACACGCTCTTATCAAGGTATTGAGGCACAGGAAGTTCAAGTAGAAGCCCATCTAGCCAATGGCCTACCGGCCTGTCATATCGTTGGACTGGCTGAAGCGGCTGTCAAAGAAAGTCGCGACCGCGTTCGTGCTGCGCTGCTTAATTCCCAATTTGAATTCCCCGCGAAACGTGTGACTGTGAACCTTGCCCCCGCTGACTTGCCAAAAATAGGCGGCTATTACGACCTATCTATTGCTATTGGTATTCTTGCCGCGTCTGAACAAATACACGCCCGCGATATTCATCGCTATGAATTTGTCGGCGAACTCGCATTAAGTGGCGAGCTGCGCGGAAGCAGGGGAGTGCTACCCATCGCATTAGCCTGCAAGCTCGCACAGCGAATTTTAATTGTGCCCGAAGATACTTTGGCAGAAGCCCAGTTAGTTTCAGGATTAGAGGTTTACGGCGCCAAGAGCTTGTTAGAAGTCTGCGCCCACCTTAGCGGGCAAACGCGCCTAGAAGACAGCCATGCGGATAGACTCAAAACAGCGCCTCACAACCTATCCGCATACGCAGATCTTGCGGATATAAAAGGCCAACAACACGCTAAACGCGCCCTAGAAATAGCCGCGGCGGGCCAGCACAACCTGCTGTTTCTAGGGCCTCCTGGCACTGGAAAAACAATGCTAGCTTCACGCCTAGCAGGAATATGTCCCGCTATGAGCGAGCAAGAAGCCATTGAATCCGCCTCGATACAATCTATCAGTAATCACGGCTTTAAACTGTCACAGTGGTCTCAGCGCCCCTATCGACAGCCCCACCACACCGCATCGGGTGTTGCCTTAATCGGCGGCGGCTCCAACCCTATGCCGGGGGAAGTTTCCCTCGCCCATAACGGCGTATTATTTCTGGATGAGCTCACCGAATTCAGCCGCCAAAGCTTAGAAGTATTACGTGAACCCTTGGAAACGGGCAGTGTGTGTATTTCACGCGCCGCGCGCCAAGCGCATTTCCCCGCACGCTTTCAACTAGTGGCCGCCATGAACCCTTGCCCCTGCGGCTATCAAGGCGACCCACAAAGACATTGCGCCTGCAATGCAGATCAAATCCAGCGCTATCGCAGCAAAATCTCTGGCCCACTGTTAGATCGTATCGACATGCATATCGTTGTCCCTCGTTTAAGCGAGCATGAGTTGTTACAAGAGCATTCACCAGCTGAGAACAGTCAGCAAGTACAAAGCCGAGTTATACAAGCGCGCAATCAGCAACTACAGCGTGCCAACAAAGCTAACGCACAGCTCAGCTCTAAGGAAATAGAACAATACTGTGCACTTTGCGAGCAAGGTCAAGCCCTGATCAAACAAGCCATGCAGAAACTGTGTTTATCCGTGCGCGCCTATCACCGTATATTAAAAGTGGCGAGGACTATTGCGGACTTATCTGAACAGGAAAATATCGCCTTAACTCATCTCAGTGAGGCGATTGGCTACCGCCAACTGGACCGTGAATAAGCTTAAGACAGAAACAAAAACGCCACCCGAAGGTGGCGTTTGACCTAGCTAGCAATAGCGCTTACTTACTATTTTCTAGCATGTAATCGACAACGGCCTTCACTTGATCATCAGTAATGGCTGCGCCGCCACGTGCAGGCATGCCGCCCTTACCGTTAATTGCATTAGCATAAATTGACTCTAAACCCGCAGCTATACGTGCTGACCAGTCACCCGCACTACCCAACTTTGGAGCACCAAGTACGCCAGAGCCATGGCAAGCTGCACATGATGTGTTGTATGTCCCTTCTGCCGAGAACACTTCAGTCGCCGCCTCAGCAACAACAACCTTACCCAAATCAGGATTGGGGTTACTCGCCAAGTTAGTGTTGCCCACTGGCGCAATACGCGCTGAAGTTTCCATCACATCTTGATTACTACGCTCGGGAACTACCGTGCCGCTGGCAAGGTTAGCCGCAACAGAAATACCTACCGCGATGACGATTAATATAAATATAAATGCAGCCATTAAGGCCCATGTTTTACTGTCAGACATGTTTTCGTGATTGTCCACGCGAATCTCCTGTGTCACTTAGAGGGGCTTTCGTAAAAACGAATGCCTTTTGCTTTTAAAAAGCTATAATGTCAGCCACTATGCGGCAAATCGGGCGCAATTATAGCCCCAGACGACTTCAGATAACAGAGCAATAGACAGCAAAGTGCCAACGGGCTAGACTTGCGCCCGCAAAACAAGGCCTTTACAGGCTATCCGCATAGCACAATCCGCCCTTAGCTCAGCTGGATAGAGCGTCGCCCTCCGGAGGCGAAGGTCAGAGGTTCGAATCCTCTAGGGCGGGCCATTTTTATACATCACCACCATTCAAGCCTTAAATATCCTCTCTGCCATGATCTTTACAGTAATAAACCTTAAATTAGACTGCCTCTTCAAGTAGAATACCGCCTCCGCCAAAAGCGCTAAAGTACAACAGACCTTCACCCTCCTGGTCTACAGAGTGATTGTTAATGAATTTTGTGATTCCTGCTGACAGTAAATGAGGCTCTACGTCACATTTAATCGCATAGCCAGTTCTTCACATCTATTTCATCAACGGTCTACTATAACTATTTAAGTCAATTTTATACTGGAGATATACCATGGAAGCATTAGCCTTTATTGCTGCTGCCGTGATTGTTGCATGGGCCTTAGCTTATTATGAAGCTGAAACTCGCCTTTGGACTGTCTATACTGCTGCTCTATTAGCAGCCATTCTTTACGCTACTGGCGCTGGCCAAGTTAGCTGGATTGCAACATTTGCAATCTTCGCGGCACCTGCCGCAATCATGAACATTAAATCTTTGCGCAGCAGTATTCTTACTGCCACTATTTTCAAAGGCTTCAAGGCGGTATTGCCGCCGATGACATCGACTGAGCGTGAAGCCCTAGAAGCGGGTGACGTTTGGTGGGACGCAGAAATGTTCCGTGGCCGCCCGCAGTGGAACAAGCTACTACAAGAGCATCAAGCGCCAGAGTACACCGCTGAAGAGCAATCCTTCATGGATAATGAAGTAAATACGCTTTGTGCCATGTTGGATGACTGGAAGTTGTCTTTCGAAGATAAGGATCTTTCTCCAGAAGTGTGGCAGTTTATGCGTGAGAAGAAGTTCTTCGCTATGTTGATTGCTAAAGAGTGGGGGGGCTTAGGTTTCTCTGCTTACGCCCAGTCTGCCGTGGTAACCAAAATTTCTACCCGCTCACTCGCAGCCGCCGTTACGGTAATGGTGCCCAACTCATTGGGGCCAGGCGAACTATTAATGCACTATGGTACAGAAGAGCAAAAACAGCATTGGTTGCCAGGCCTTTCTGACGGCACTCACATTCCTTGCTTTGCATTGACTGGCCCAGAAGCCGGCTCTGATGCTGGCGCAATTCCTGATACGGGCGTTGTTTGCGAGCAAGAATTTGAGGGCAAAATGACGCTTGGCCTTAAAATGAATTTCAGCAAGCGCTGGATCACATTAGCACCTGTAGCAACCTGTGTTGGCTTAGCATTTAAACTGCACGACCCTGAAGGTTTGTTGGGCGACTCGAGCAAATCTGACTATGGTATTACCTGTGCTTTATTACCTGCAGATCACCCTGGCGTTGAAATTGGTAACCGCCATTATCCTGGCGCTTTCATGAACGGTACCGTTCGTGGTGAAGATGTATTCATTCCTATCGACTGGATTATCGGTGGCCCAGACAAAGCTGGCGGTGGCTGGCGTATGTTAGTTGAATGTTTGTCTGCTGGTCGAGGTATTTCACTACCCGCACTATCCGCCGCAGCCTCTAAAGTAGCTTACCGTATGACAGGCGCATACTCGCGCCTACGTCGCCAATTTAAAACCCCCATCGGCATGTTCGAAGGCGTACAAGAAGCCAATGGTCGAATTGCAGGTTATACCTATAAGTTAGAAGCAATGCGTACACTAACAGCTTCCGCTGTAGACGTTTGCTCCCCTTCGGTTGTTACAGCGATTGCTAAATACCACATGACGCAAATGATGCGATATGTGACGATTGATGCGGTTGATGTACACGGCGGGCGTGCGGTTCAACAAGGGCCTCGCAACTACTTGGCAACCGCTCATAATGGTGTGCCCATTGCGATCACAGTAGAAGGCGCAAACATTCTTACGCGTAACCTCATGATCTTTGGCCAGGGCGCAATCCGCTGTCATCCCTACGTGTTCCCAGAAATGGAAGCCGCACGCGAAGACAACCTAAACGAGTTCGACAAGTTGTTCTGGAGCCATATTGGCTTTTCAACTAACCGTGCTGTACGTGCACTGACTTATGGCTTAACGGGCTCAATGTTCGCTGAATCACCGGTATCTGGCCCAATGGCTAAGTACTATAAGCAGCTAACGCGCATGAGCTCTGCATTGGCTTTCACTTCCGACGTCACTATGGGCGTTTTAGGTGGCGAGCTGAAGCGTATGGAGAACCTATCTGCACGCTTAGGTGACGTACTATCTGAACTGTATATGGCGTCTGCGGTACTAAAGTACTACTACGACAACGGCGAAACAGCAGAAGACCTTCCTCATGCGCAATGGTGTGTTGAAGACTCACTTTTCAAAATTCAAACTGCATTTGAAGAATTCTTTGCCAACTTCCCGAATCGCTTTATTGCGCGTATGTTGAAGTTAGTAGTTCTGCCACTAGGGCGTAGCTACAACAAGCCTTCTGATAAGCTACACAACCAAATTGCGGCTATGATGATGGAACCTACTGCATTGCGTGACCGTCTAACGAACGAAGCTTATTTCGGAACCGATGCAGATGATGTTACTGGCCGTATGGAATGCGCCTTTAATGAGCTGATCAAGATTGAACCCGTATACAACCGCTTCCTAAAAGCTGTTGCCAAGGGTCAAGCCGAAGGTCTAAATCTTACAGATCAACTCGCTTCGGCTGTTGAAAAGAAGATTCTGACTCAGGAAGAAGCTGATCAGATCGTAGAGTTCAATAAGCTGCGTTACGACGCATTAGCAACTGACGAGTTCTCTCAGGACTACATCGTTGGCAAGCAAGTTGAGCACGTAGCAGGGCAGAAAGTAGCTTAAAGCCACTTTCACAAGTAATAAAAAAGCCCCGCATCAGCGGGGCTTTTTTATTCAACTAAATAATTAAACCTTATTTAACATCTCTTACCATCCGCAGCATTGCTGGCAATGAGGCACGATGTTTAATCTTAACACCCGTAGAAGAAAACATAATCCATACCTTTTCATCGTTATTCTCTACTACACTACTGCTCCATATTTTAAGGTTAGGCGCTTCAGGAAATACCTGCAAGTTAAACGCTGGTTGCTTACAACGCTTTTCTACAACACTTGCAAGCTCTTCAATAGTAGGCACACGCCAGTCACTATAGCCCGCAAATCTTTTATATTTGCTATTAGTTAATGCATCTTCAAAATATATTAAATTAGCTTTGCCTTTACAGCCTTTTCTAGAACTAAGGCTTTGCCCTTCTGCACAACGCTTCCACATCAACCCATCTTTTATTACAACGTTTTTCTCAAGATCGATCTCAAAGCTATCAGTAGGAGCCGTTGCCGGCTTATACTCTTTACAACGCTGAGCAGATTGTGCCGTGCCAGCATAGATCGCAGATGTTATGAAAACAGCTATCAATTTTTTATACTGCTTAGTACTACCCATGTATTACCCCTTCGCCCAAACCTTTTATGATTTTTAATTTATATAATTCAGCTTAATTGTTTAATAACCAGTATGCAATTATCCATAAACAAAAAAGCCTCAATAACTATATTGAGGCTTTATATATATTTAAGTTCCAATTTGACGCCTATCGTAAGGCTATCTAATCTTTGGAGTTAACTCACCAGATTCATAACGAGACACCATTCCTTCTAGATTAATCGCGTCAATCTTACTGCCCTGGCCCGCTGTGCCAAAGGCTTCGTAACGGTCTATGCAGATCTGCATCATCGCGTCACGGGCAACGGCAAAGTATTTACGTGGATCAAATTCTTTGGGGTTATTGGCCATAAATTGGCGGATAGAGCCTGTAGAAGCCATGCGTAGATCGGTATCGATGTTCACCTTACGCACGCCGTGCTTAATACCTTCCTGAATTTCAGAAACCGGTACACCATAGGTTTCACCCAAGTCGCCGCCATGCTCATTGATGATCTTCAACCAGTCTTGTGGCACAGAAGAGGAGCCATGCATGACTAAGTGAGTGCCCGGTATACGAGCATGTATCGCCTTAATTTGATCGATAGACAGCACATCACCCGTGGGGGGCTTGGTAAATTTATATGCACCATGGCTAGTGCCAATAGCAATTGCCAATGCATCAACCTGTGTCAGCTTTACAAATTCAGCTGCCTCTTCTGGGTCAGTCAACATTTGGTCATGAGTTAAAATCACATCTGCACCAATACCATCTTCTTCACCCGCTTCACCTGTCTCTAATGAGCCTAAGCAACCCAGTTCACCTTCAACAGAGACACCGCAAGCATGTGCCATTTCTACCGTGCGACGAGTCACGTCTACATTGTATTCAAAATCCATTGGCGTTTTGCCGTCTTCACCGAGCGACCCATCCATCATTACCGAGCTAAAATTTAACTGAATAGAGCGTTGGCAAACCGCAGGAGAGGTACCGTGATCCTGGTGCATTACGACAGGGATATGCGGATATTGCTCTATCGCACCTTCTATTAGATGCTTAAGGAAAGCGGTGCCCGCATACTTACGTGCACCAGCGGAAGCTTGCAAGATCACTGGGCTGTCCGTTTTATCGGCCGCCATCATAATGGCTTGCACCTGCTCCAAGTTATTTACATTAAACGCGGGGACGCCATAGCCATTTTCGGCAGCGTGGTCTAACATTTGACGCATTGAGATTAAAGGCATGGTTATGCTCCGTATAATTTAGTTGTTAGCTCGCGCTTGTAAAACAGTCACTGCAGGTAATGGCTTGCCTTCTAGAAACTCTAAAAAAGCACCGCCGCCTGTTGAGATATAAGAAATCTGCTCTCCTACAGCGTATTTATCGATGGCTGCCAGGGTGTCACCACCCCCAGCAATGGTAAATGCATCCGATTCTGCAATCGCTTGCGCAATTGCTTTAGTGCCTTCGCCAAATTGATCAAATTCAAAAACGCCAACAGGACCATTCCAAACAATGGTGCCAGCGCTTTTCAGTATTTGGGCTAAAGACGCTTGAGTTTCTGGACCGATATCAAAAATCATATCATCCAAACCCGCATCCGCCACATGGCGTAATGAAGCTTCGGCATCTTCTGCAAAAGCCGTTGCCGTAACAATGTCTGTCGGCACTGGGATAGCGGCGCCGCGTGCTGCCGCTGCCGTGCTTAAACGCTTAGCCTCGTCAACCAAGTCTGCTTCAAACAAGGACTTTCCGACATTATGACCTTCTGCGGCAATAAAGGTATTCGCAATACCGCCACCCACAATAAGCTGGTCTACTACTTGAGACAGCGATTCTAATACCGTGAGCTTAGTAGAAACTTTAGATCCTCCAACAATGGCAACCATTGGGCGAGCAGGCTTATCCAGCGCCTTACCAAGAGCATCCAGTTCTGCGGCCAATAGAGGTCCAGCGCAAGCAGTGGGGGCAAATTTTGCCACCCCGTGAGTCGAGGCCTGTGCACGGTGAGCCGTACCAAAGGCGTCCATCACATATATGTCGCAGAGTGATGCCATCTGCTTAGACAAGGCTTCGTCATCTTTCTTTTCACCCTTGTTAAAGCGCACATTTTCGGCAATCACGACTTCACCAGCAGCAATATCAACACCACCTAGCCAGTCCTTAGCAAAGCTAACCTTGGTATTTGGCAAGGCATTATCAATATAGTCAGCAACAGGCTTTAATGAAAATTTTTCGGCATATTCACCTTCGGTAGGGCGACCAAGGTGAGACATAACCATCACTTTAGCTCCCGCTTTCACCGCATGCTCAATCGTTGGCAAACTCGCTTTAATGCGAGTATCAGAGCTCACCTTGCCATCTTTAACGGGAACGTTTAGATCTTGGCGAATCAATACTCGCTTACCCGCCAAATCTAAATCTGTCATTTTTAGTACGGACATTATCTATCTCTATATAGCGTTATGTAATGCGGATAACGTATCCAACATGCGGTTGGCAAAGCCCCACTCATTGTCGTACCAGCAAAGCACCTTTAATAAGGTACCGTCGGACACAATCGTTTGTGTAGCATCGTAGTGACTGGAATAAGTGGTGTGATTAAAATCAATCGATACCAACTGTTCACGATTCACTCGCAATATATTTTTCAGCTCACCGTCTGCCGCGGCTTGCAAGATCTGGTCAATTTCTTCCACACTGGTCTCGCGCTGCATTTCCAAGGTCATATCAACCACGGAAACATTCAGTGTCGGTACACGCATGGCATAACCGTCTAACTTACCAGCCAACCCTGGAAGCACCTTACCCACTGCACGAGCGGCCCCTGTGGTGGTCGGTATCATTGACACACCCGCGGCACGGGCGCGATGTGGGTCTTCGTGCATGGTGTCTGTCAGCACTTGATCATTAGTATAAGCATGAATGGTGGTTAGCAAGCCGTGCTTAATACCAATCACATCATTCAATGGCTTCAGCATTGGCGCCATGCAATTAGTTGTGCAAGAAGCGTTGGAGACGACTACATCGTCTTTCGTCAATGTATCATGGTTAATACCATAAACGATCGTTTTTGCCACATCATCTTGGCCCGGAGCAGAAATCAGTACTTTCTTAGCACCCGCTTGAATATGTTGCGCCGCTTGCTCACTGGAAGTAAACAAGCCCGTGCATTCGACGACCACATCTATCGCTAGCTCTGCCCAAGGCAATGCGGATGGCTCACGTTCATGGATAAAGCGAATCTCATCCCCATTCACGCTCATGCCATTAGCCGTTTGCAGGACATCCGCATTAAAGCGCCCATGAGTGGTGTCATAGCGAGTCAGGTGCAAGCAAGAGTCCAGCGGTGCCAAATCATTGATAGCAACCACTCTAATGTCATCACGACCCGCTTCGTATAAGGCGCGCAAGACACAGCGCCCGATACGACCATAGCCATTGATAGCAACACGTATGGTCATTTACGAAACAGCCTTCACCGCTGCAACAACGGCTTCTTTAGTAATACCGAAGTGCTGATATAAGTCATTAATAGGCGCAGACTCACCAAAGGTATCAATACCGACAATTTTGCCGCCAAAGCCAACATACTTGTACCAGAAGCTGGTTACACCCGCTTCTATCGCCACGCGCGCCGTCACCGCCCCAGGTAAAATAGATTCGCGATAAGCCGCGTCTTGCGCGTCGAATACATCTGTACAGGGCATAGAAACTAGACGTACGGCTTTACCCTCAGCCTTTAACTCCTTGAGTGCTTCCCGTGCAATGCCCACTTCAGAACCCGTGGCAATAATGATAGCTTCGGGGGTGCCCGCACAATCTTCTAAGATATAGCCACCACGGGTAATGTTGGCGATAGCTTCCGCGTCACGCTGTTGGTGTGGCAAGTTCTGGCGCGAGAAGATTAAAGTACTTGGGCCATCTTTACGCTCGATAGACTGCTTCCAGGCAATGGCCGACTCCACCGCGTCACAAGGACGCCAATTATCCATATTCGGAATCATACGCAGCGTAGCAATCTGCTCTACAGGCTGATGTGTAGGACCGTCTTCGCCCAAGCCGATAGAGTCATGAGTAAATACAAACAAACTGCGCTGCTTCATCAATGCCGCCATACGTAAGGCATTACGCGCATACTCAGAGAACATTAAGAAAGTCGCGCCGTAGGGAATAAAGCCGCCGTGTAAGGCTGCGCCATTCATAATTGCAGCCATACCAAATTCACGCACACCGTAATAGATATAGTTGCCACTGGCATCTGCGGCACTTACGCCCTTGCAACCATCCCAAATGGTCAGATTAGAACCCGCCAAATCGGCAGAGCCGCCCAGCAATTCAGGTAGCAATGGACCGTAGGCATTCAATGTATTTTGTGACGCTTTACGGGAGGCGATCGTGTCACCTGCTTCTACCGTTTGCTTAATATAAGCATTGGCTTGCGCTGCCCAGTCGCTGGGCAGCTCACCTTGCATGCGGCGCTCTAGTTCCGCTGCCAATTCAGGGAAGGCTACCTTATAAGCGTCAAACCTAGTCTGCCAAGCAGACTCTGCTACTGCGCCTTTTTCTTTAGCGTCCCATGCAGACTGAATGTCCGCGGGGATCTCGAATGGCCCGTGCTTCCAGCCTAGCTGTTCGCGTGCCAATACAATTTCATCATCGCCTAGTGGCGCGCCATGACTACCTGCTGTGCCCTGCTTGTTAGGTGAACCAAAACCAATAATAGTCTTGCAGCAAATAATCGTCGGCTTGCCCGTCTCAGCACGTGCTGCTTCTACCGCTGCAACCAAAGCTTCAGAGTCATGTCCATCGACTGCGGGAATTACATGCCAGCCGTAAGACTCGAAACGCTTCGGGGTATCATCGGTAAACCAACCATCGACTTCACCGTCGATAGAAATATTGTTGTCGTCATAAAAGGCAATCAACTTACCTAGACCCAAAGTACCCGCCAAAGAGCAAGCTTCATGGGAGATACCTTCCATCAAACAGCCGTCACCCATGAAGGTGTAAGTGTAGTGATCGACTACTTCGTGGCCATCACGATTAAACTGTGCTGCCAAGGTCTTCTCGGCCATCGCCATACCTACGGCATTAGTAATGCCTTGCCCCAATGGACCCGTTGTTGTCTCAACGCCCGGCGCATAACCATATTCAGGGTGACCCGGTGTCTTAGAATTCATCTGGCGGAAGTTTTTCAACTCTTCAATCGGCAGCTCATAGCCGCTTAGGTGCAATAGAGAGTAAATCAACATAGAGCCATGACCGTTTGAAAGTACAAAGCGGTCGCGATCCCACCAGTTGGGATTAGCCGGGTTATGCTTTAAATAATCATTCCATAGAACTTCGGCGATATCCGCCATTCCCATCGGCGCACCAGGGTGACCAGACTTGGCTTTTTGAACGGCATCCATACTTAAAGCACGAATGGCATTGGCGAGTTCACGACGAGTGGACATGCACTATTCCTATTGGATTTGATTGAGGGCGCAATTATCCCGAAAAAGCACAGGGAATGCTATAGATAGACTAGCTATCACAGTAGAGAACAGCCGACAGGAGTTGAGATTTATGCGGATAGGCTGGAAAACCAAGCCCCAGCGCAAAGCTTCCGACTTTATTTAGTCCATTTGATGGAGCACCCCATGCTCGGTATCTGCTCTGCTGGCCCTTTACCCGCCTGCGCAACCTGTTTCATGCCTTCGAATAAATCTCTACGCGCATCTGCAGGCGCCGCTTCCTTACGACTAGCGTCCAGACGACCGCGATATTGCAGCAACATATCCGCATTAAAACCAAAGAAGTCAGGGGTACAAACCGCACCATATGTCTTCGCTACCTGTTGCGTCGTGTCAATCAAATAAGGAAATTCAAAGCCCCATTCCCGCGCTATACGTTGCATATTTTCAAAAGAATCTTCTGCATACTCCGCGGGGTCATT
This sequence comes from uncultured Gammaproteobacteria bacterium, assembly GCA_964495705.1. Classification (GTDB taxonomy): domain Bacteria; phylum Pseudomonadota; class Gammaproteobacteria; order HTCC5015; family HTCC5015; genus CAZBWS01. The sequence continues at coordinate 78,627 of CAZBWS010000003.1, read as the reverse complement.
CGACATAATCGCCACTGAATTAATACCTAACTCGCGCAAGGCATTCACATCTCGCACTAACCGCTCTTTAATCGATTTCACATAGGGGCAGTGATTACAGATAAACATCACCAACAAGCCTTTGTCACCTCGGCACTGGGATAGGCCATACGTTTTACCGTCCACCCCCAATAGCTCGAAATCATCGGCGGGGCGATCAAATTCACACACAGGCGTAGTAAGGCTAACCATGGCTAAAATCCTAAGAATTTATAAAAACAGTGCTTAATTTAGCATTATTTGAAGAATTATCTGGTATTTACTTGCAAAATTTCTGTCATGGTCTAAATAACACCCTTTTGCTCAAGCTGTGGAGAATTCCTCTTAAAAGTAAGGCCTAAGACCTTGTTTTTTCTAGCTACTCGCCTATTAATTGGTAGTAGCAACGCATCTGAGCAAAGCTGATGATTTTGTGGTAAAATCCGCGACCCTTTTCGGCTCCGGTCAATTGAGAATAAGTAATGAGTGATACTGAAAACAAAGAAGTAGTAACAACAGACACAGAGAACGGCGAAGAAGCCCCAACTCAACAGTCTCAAATCAAAATCCTCATTGCCAAGGGTAAAGAGCAGGGTTATTTGACCTTTGCCGAGGTAAATGACCATTTGCCGAATGAAATCGTTGACCCCGAGCAGGTTGAAGACATCATTCAAATGATCAATGACATGAACATCAAGGTGCTAGAAACAGCGCCAGATGCAGAAGAGTTATTGATGATGGAAGGCGATACCTCTAATGACGAAGACGCTGAAGAAGCCGTCGCACGAATTGGTGTTAGCGATAGCGAATTTGGCCGAACAACAGACCCCGTGCGCATGTATATGCGCGAAATGGGTACCGTTGAGCTATTAACCCGCGAGGGCGAAATTGTTATCGCCAAACGTATTGAAGAAGGCATTAAGCAGGTAGTCACAGCACTGTCGACCTTCCCCAATGCCCCTGGCGCACTCATATCCACCTATGACAATATCATTGCAAAAGAAGGCAAGGTTGCCGACCTAGTACAAGCCTTTGTTGACCACGATGAAGACCCAGATCATATCCCCAAGCCCGGCGCCGTCAAATCCGACGCGACTAGCGACGACGAGGAAGAGGAAGAAGTTGTCGATACGGGCCCTGACTTAGAAGAAGTTGCCGCGCATATGGAAAAGCTGCGCAAAGCCTATAAGAAAGCGACGAAAAAAGATGACGGCGGCTTGTATGCCCGCAAATCCAAAAATCGTGAGGAAGTTGCACTGCTGTTCATGGATTTAAAGCTGGGCAACGCCTTTATCGATTATGAAATTCGCCAGCTGCGTACAATTGTAGATCAAATTCGTAAATTTGAACGCGAAATCATGCGTATCAGCGTGCAAGTCTGCAAGATGCCTCGTGCTACCTTTATCAAAACTTTCCCTGAAAATGAGACCAACCCTAATTGGCTAAGTGATCATGTACAGGACAAGAAATACGGTGGAAAACTAGCCGAAAACACACAAGACATTGAGGCGCTTCAGAAAAAGCTTATTCGCCTACAAAAGAAAACTGGCATTACTATCGCCGAGCTAAAAGACATCAACCGTCGTATGTCAATTGGTGAAGCCAAAGCTCGTCGTGCCAAGAAAGAAATGGTTGAAGCCAACCTCCGACTGGTTATCTCAATAGCCAAAAAATACACCAACCGTGGCCTACAGTTTTTGGATCTAATCCAGGAAGGTAATATCGGTTTGATGAAGGCGGTAGATAAATTTGAATATCGTCGTGGCTACAAATTCTCAACTTATGCCACATGGTGGATCCGCCAGGCCATTACTCGCTCTATTGCAGACCAGGCACGTACTATTCGTATTCCGGTACACATGATTGAGACGATCAACAAGCTAAACCGTATCTCGCGTCAAATGTTGCAAGAAATGGGGCGTGAGGCAACACCGGAAGAGCTGTCTGAGCGCATGGAAATGCCCGAAGATAAAGTGCGTAAAGTTCTGAAAATTGCTAAAGAGCCGATCTCTATGGAAACGCCGATTGGTGATGATGAAGACTCAAGCTTGGGCGACTTTATTGAAGACGGTAACGCCGTTTCTCCAATCGAGTCCGCAGTAGACGAAGGACTATCTGAAGCAACCCGTGAAATCTTAGCAGGCTTAACTCCACGTGAAGCTAAAGTGCTACGCATGCGTTTCGGCATTGATATGAATACTGACCACACACTTGAAGAAGTAGGTAAACAGTTTGATGTTACCCGTGAGCGTATTCGCCAAATTGAAGCAAAGGCGTTGCGTAAACTACGACATCCAAGCCGCTCAGAGTCACTGAAAAGCTTCTTGGACGAATAGCAAAAAAGCCCCATCAAGTATGGGGCTTTTTTATGAACTTAGTGTAATGCTTTGATTATACTAATCAACGAACCTGATATTTTTAACTTCTTCACTTTCACGGAATATCCGACACTCTCTATAGAGCGCATGGCTTGGTAAAATTGCACCAGCCCCATATCATCCGCATCCATACTTACTCCCGCAGTTAACTGACTTGCTTTATTATTCACCGCTAACATCGAGACATTATATTGCCTCAATATTTGTGCCGCTAGACTACATTTTCCTTGCATTTTTATACCTATTACTTCTTTATTACTTAATTAAAGTATCTTTAAAGCTCTGCACTTTGTGTATCACGCATTATTGCTTCTTCAGACAATAAACGATTAACTTCAGACTCCTCGAACAACGAATCACGCAAGCTCACAATGGCAAGTTCCGCATCGGCTTCCGCTAATCCACTGCGTTGGATATCTGCTTTTTTCTCAAAGTATTGCTGCATTTTTTCTTCCCACTGACCTTCCCTTGTATAGAAAGCAAATAACTCCTCTACTTCTTGCTCGCTAAAATAACCACTGACCCGCTCGGAGGCATAGGCACTATCTCTAACACCTTCCGCATAAATATCCCTAATTTCTTGAACTCTCTTTGAGCTCTCTGCTGCTCTCGTTTCTGCTTGTTGCATTTCTTCCGGCAACTGGGATTTTAATTGTTCAATCTGATAAGCCTTCTCTTCTTCAGTTAAATTAATATCTGCCTCAACCAACAACATACCTACACTGAAATCACCATATGTCTCTTCAAAAGAGAAAAAAGCATCGACTGTTGCAGGGTCAAAATATTCACGACGTACATTTTTTAGCTCCGCAAAAGCCGAAGACATAACATCCGCGTAATAACGATAATCCTGTTCCTCATAAGGTGATAGTGGCGCCTGCATCATGCTAGTCATATGCACTTGATATTGAATATAGTTGTGCAATAACGCTATCGCTTGGCCTGCCGACTTCACGCCTAAGCGAGCTTTAATTTGTAATTCCAGCTCAGATAAAACCTGATCCTTACTACGCTCACCAATAGCGCCAAGAAAATAGTCAAAAAAATCTTTTACGGATAGATTAACAATTAGATTTCCACGCTCATCTTCGCGTAAATCACCATCAATATGAGTACCTGCTAAGGATGGGATTTTTTCAGCTTCAATCCATTTTTCAGAAACGCTATGCTGAATATCAACTTGTACTTCATGAGCGATAGAGACATCATTCTGAGGCACGTCATAAACCATATTAACTGTATTTGTTGGCGTTTTTTCTGGCATAAACTTAAGCAAAATAACAAAAAAGCCTAGTAGACCTAGACCATATAAAACTTTGATTTTCATGTATCCCCCTTCAATCAAAAAAGCCCGTGTAAATACACGGGCCAACGATTTATAGACCTTTGTTACGAAGGCGGTTAGCGTGCTTACGGTACATGGTAACAGGGTTATGGAACAAGCTTCGTAGACCAAACAAGTGATTTATTTCATCTACGTGATTTGCTCTCTGTGCACCCAAATAGCTACCTAATTTTTGTGAGCAAACAGAAACCAAGCCATCATTATCTTCCTTTCCAAAAACCAAAGAAGTGATACCAACAAAGGCATCAGTAATATCTAGTACATTAGTTAGTGGCGATTTTCCCGCCCAAGAATAAAGATATACCTTATTGCCGTTCACCGTCGCCGAAGTCTGTCGATCATTACTGCAATAACTTTTTGCAACACCGTAGCCGTGGCGCTTATTCAAGTCGTTTGTGCCTTCAGTCGTCAACGTATTCAGTGCATTAATACCATCCTGTGAATTCCTGCTGCCTGAAATGGCACTAATTAATCCACCTAATGCTCTTGCTAATCCATTAACTCCACCTGGAATATAACCACTAGAAGGCACTACACCTCGAACCACGTCAGCAACTTTAGAGCCTTTATTAACACCACCAACAGAGGTGACTGATTTAATCCTTCCATTGCCACGTGAATTCATGGAAGCATCGTAAGTTACTGCCACTCGTGCTGTAGGCGCGCCTTGGCTATGGGCGATAATATTAAATTTAGAAGAGCCATAACGGTTCCTATTAATATCTTCCGCTAATGTTTTACCGCGCTGTTCACTGGAATTAAATGCAGCAACATTCGCGACTTCAACATCCGCACCTGAACGACATAAATTTTGTGGGATAGTATGAAAGTAGCCTATCAAGCCGCCCACTTGGTCAAAGCCACTTACACCATGCACCAGTAGAAAAGGGTTTTTAGTATCTGTATAACCGCCAGAAGACCCTCTATATGCTGAGCACCCCACTGCAAAAGCTTGGTCAGCTGCGAACAACATAGAACAAGCTAATAGTAGTTTTTTCGCTAGCTTCTTATTACTGATAATATTTTTATTAGTACTCATTTTTCTCCCCCCAGGGATTGTGATATTAGTGAAATAAAAACTCAGGAAGGCAGCTCCCCAGCAACCTTTTTCGGCATTAACACCGAAGCCTGAAAACGTGACGCGCCAATATGGCTCATCAAGACAAGGGCTACCCTAACAACGACAAGCGGATAGGAAAAGGCGACTTAATCGCTTAAACACGACAAAAACATGAGCAATATTGTGCTTATAGCGCCAATTTTGTACAAACTGACTATCTCTTGTCATTTCTTGCTAGTACAAAAAGATATTTTTAAAAGGCTTTTTATTAATTTTCAGAAAAAATTAATCTAAGTATTAAAAAATAATGGTAGGAAAATAAAGTAAATAAAAGAATATAAAGACTTGGAATATGTGTCGGGAAGCCCTAAAATCCCTGACCTTAAGAACAACTAATCCAGTTGTTTTTCAGGGCCCTTAGCTCAGCTGGTTAGAGCATTCGACTCATAATCGACAGGTCCGCGGTTCAAGTCCGCGAGGGCCCACCATCTACTTGAATCAGGACGCTTTTTAGCGTCCTTTTTTATACCTAAAGCAAGCCAATCACCCAGTCTAATGATTGTTTACCTTAATAAAGACCATAGAGGCTTTGAATTGGTGGTAATTCATTGCGGAACTAAGCTGAAATGAATGGTTCTCTTATATGTGCAAACACTTTTTTAGTGCTCGCATATAGATAAATTTGATATAGGAGAAGTAGTTATGAAGCGCATGTTTATTGTCATTATCACGATGTGTGCCGTACTAATGAGTATTCCTGCCAGCGCGCGCAGCTATAGCCATCATTACAACCATTACAATCATCATTACAACCAATACCATCACTATGCCCAGCAACACTATCACTACAAAAAACACCATTACTCTCGTTACTATAAGAAGCGAAATCATTCTAAATATAAAAGATCTCACTATGGTCGAGGTTATCGATCCGGTCGTAGATACTGATATTTTTCAGTGTTTTAGCTCTAGTGGTTCTTGCCTTAAGGGGCGTACTATAGATAAAGCCCCGCTCAATACACCTGCCTTTTAAGTAAGCTTGAGAGGCATCAATTTAATATGTCCATGGCTTATCTCTAGCCCGGAACGCAAACAATCAGTATTGAGCTATGATGATAAAACCGTCATTTTTGAATTCTCAACCTATATCTGCACAATTAATCTCCTGCCAATTACGGCAAGACCCCTGCCTGAATTAAGTGCAAACCCAATACAGGCGCTGGCACCCACATCAATACATCATCAAACTCATTTCCTGGACTGGTATTAATATAGCGCTGTACAAAGCTGCGATCCCCGTCAGTATTCTCTTGCTGATCAGCTAAGCCACTAATGGCAGCTATACCACTCGCGCCGCGGCTTAGTACCATAAAGGGTAGATCATCATAAATAGGTGTAGGAGCTCCCGCTGCAGATAAAACTCTAATACCTCCTTTACTGCAAATACTAAAACTAGGACGAGGAGCCAGGTCAGCACGAGGGAGTTCACACGCGCCTGATGGAGGCGGATTAGAAGTGCTAGTGAGCTCAGGGAAAGGTGTAGGATCTAAGCTCGAGGGCATATCCGCATAGCTTAAGGAGACAGTGTATATATAGGCATTTCCATAGCTATCGTACTGACCTATACCTAAGTCCTTATAAGGCAAAAAGCCTGTAACTACTTTACGCTGTTCCACTAAATTAGGCGACGCTACAATGCCATTAGCTTGCCCACAGCGTAGCCCAGGCAAGGGGTTGTTTTCTAGCCCATCGCGTAAATCAATAGGTGTTTCAGCATTAGTATCGGGGCAGGGCAGGCGACCATGACGAATAGCATAACTAATCAACGCTTGCTTAATCAGTGCCAAATCAGATTCGGTCTCTTGCAAGCGTTGCAGTTGAGTACGGTTGCTTAAGGGCCCTAATAAGCCACCCAGTAAAAGCCCTAAAATCATCATTACTACGGCCAACTCAATCAGACTAAATCCATATTGCTTAACCATAATCATTCTCTCTATCACCTTTTCTGGACAGCATCTTCAAAATCTATCGGACGCATACTGCTACTAGACGTACGTGAGCTAAGACGCATATGATTATTAGCTATGCGTGTATAATTAAATAAGGGCAGCCACTCATTACGCACAACCCACACATCAGCTGCATCTTCTGCTGAGGCTAGAGGGAATGGCAGACTAGGAGCCGTACTAACAATACCTATACAATTTTTAGGGATATTTCCTTGTCCTGGTAGTAATGGCATATCACATAAGTCGCCTGTAGTAGAAGGTGCTGGATATTGGCCATTATCTAAAAAATATTGATTTAGTCGCTTCGCGATTGCAATAACTGCCTGCTTTTCAACAGTAATCAAAAGTTCGTCTAGCGTAATACCTATAGCAATATCATTAAAATCAGTAACTATGGATTGACTAACAAACTCATTATTATTCGAGTCTGCATTCTCAGCCTCAAAGAAGCTATCTTGTGCAATAGCCGCGTCATTCACATGACGCTGTAATTGATAAGGAAAAGCTTCACCAGAATATATCAAGACAGCAACAACAGGGTTTCCATCTAGGGTCATAGTTACAGGGCTCAGGTAATTGAGCACAGGCTCATTATAGCCTCCAAGGCCACTTTTATTGGCGAAACCCTCAGCGACAGCAAACCATATATCACTAGACGTATTGTTTGAAATGCCAGGTGCATCAAATGTTTCCCAGGCAAACCAAGCAGCTTGATAACGACAGTTAGCACCCAAATAATCGAAATTTGGAAATGTTGACTGCCCACTATTGTCTGCATCAGGGCAGGGAAGTTCGCCCGGTCTAGCTAACTGTAATTCACGACGTTCCAAGGCATTATCGCTTTCACGGCCATGAGCTCTTGCTGCATAAGACAATAAAATTTGCTTAGCTTCATATAAGTCACGTAGCCCCTGCGCATCACGTTCTAAACTACTCGTATTAAATCGGTAATTTACAAGTACTACGGACAAAGCCGACAGTATCAAAACTAAAAACATAAGCAATAAAGCGGCCCCTCGCTGTTGATTACTCATCCTTATTAACAGTGTTTACGTGAAAGCCTTCTATAATACGGGCATGGGAAGACTGATATATTTGTCCCGGCTTAATTGACACTCGCCCTACAGGAAGATCTATATTTTGCTCTTTTTTTACATTTAAAACTGATCCCGTTGTATTTATGGCTTGGTCATTTACCCATAATTTTTTCATTTTTTTATTCTTACTAACAAAGCCATGAAATTTATATATCGGTGCTTTTACATTCTCATTGTTTTCGATATATAGGCCATTTTTATGTTTTTCACGTAGGGCATTTAATACTTCCCTTTGTAATGGAGTAGTAAATAAAAAACCTAATTGCTCTGCCTTAACCGGCGCAAAAAATAGTAAAAAGAAACATATTGATATATTTTTAATCAAGTTTTTTCACCTACTGTTCCATGATTTGCAGGCTATACCAATGCAATACGCAAGCTGCATCGATATTTTTAGCTTGTGCTATTAAGCTTATATCTTGTGCACGCTTAAGCTTACAAGAAGACACGCGAAAAATTCCTTCCGCATGGTCGGACAAAGATTGTAGTATCTGAAATAAATCAACTTCGTGAAGAAGACTGGCGTTTATACGTTGTGTAGATTTAAACCATTGTATATCCGCAGGAGAGTCTTTTTTATGAAACACATGACGAGGACTTATTTCAACCCTGAAATCCGGCAGGCTCAAGGCTATATTTTGTGCCTGTAACACTTCTGCCCACGACAAACGATTTTCTAGACCAATTACACCTTGCCTCTTATAATTGAAATACTTGTTTTTATACTCCTCAAATAAAGTTAAATCTGAAATCAGTCTTTGATAGCGCATGTAGGCATCGTGGTATTCATTATTGGCTTTTAAATATTTTTTATTTGCCACATCAACGCGCAACCATAAAGAAAAATTAATGCTACCCCCAATCATTAATATTGCAAAGATATATACAATTGGCTTTTTAAGTAAAGCTCCATCTATATTCAAAGCAGAGCACCTTCAATACGAATAATAAAACTAGCTTTATTTTTTCTTTCTTTGCCATTCATTTTAAATTCACTGTTTGAATCAAGGTCAAATGGCATTTTTAAGGCTTTAACAATATTAAAGCCAGGCTGCTGACGTAATTTAACTATTAATTTATCCACCTCCTGTAAAGCCTTTCTCGGCTTATTATCAACTAAAAAACCACCAGATATTGTTGCAAAAAAAGGTGCCTCTTGATTACCCATCACTTCCTTTACTGACCAATCAATATCACTATAGTAGATATTTTTAAAATTATTAGATGAGCGTGCTAAAGCCAGCATGAAATGCTGAGGGAGTTGTTGATATTTCAGCTGTAACTGATCAAGTGCCTCTACACTGTACTGCATATTGGCCACCTTGACCTGAAGTGTAGCAATATCAAATTTACGATTTTCATATCGCTGCCAATACTTATCAGCCTCAGAAATCAACTCTAGAGTTTTTCTAGATTGAATACGCTCTAGATAAGAAAAATACAATCCAATGAAAAACGTAATCAACAAAATAGCTAGAGCAAAATAATTAAGGCAAGAAAGTGCTATTTGATGACGATATAGAGAAAGATTTAAATTATTAGCATAATGATTTTTTGGCCAACGTTGTTGAGCTAAATGTTCTACAAAAATAACATCTGCATACTCTTGGTCATCAGATAAAAAATGGATAAAAATATTTTCAAAATTTGTTTTATTATTTCTAGCTAACCATAAATTTAAATCTCTTCCTTGTTGCTTTTGACCTAAATAATGCAATTTAATAATTTCATTTGGCATTAATAAGCGTTTACTTTTTAAAAACTGAATAGTTTTAGAAACTTCTTGGCCGGTTATTTCACTACTAGCTGTACAATCATTATCTAAAAATTGTATTAATCGACTTATTTTAAGTTGCCCATCGACATATAAACTATGCCTTGTATTACTTATCGATTGCTGACTAATCAATAAATGAGTACCTTTTTCTATTGACCAGATTTCTAACATTTTTTCAACTAATAAAGGTAGGCTATATATTCCATTTAAAGCTACATTTTTATTATCGAGAATATCTAAGCAAAGCTTAAGTTGATGAATATCATTAATTCCTGAAATGAGAATTTGATCATCTTTTCGAGTATTTTCTTGTCGACTCTGCACCTTAATGTAGCGGTGTACAGAGCCGTGAAAATATTTATCTAAGCGTCTCTGCTGAAGTGCTTTTCGGTCTTTGCCAAAGACATGAGGAATCGTATCCAAATGAAATTCTTCATCAATAATATCAATTAGTAAGCGTACCGATTTAATAAAATTTTCACCAATATAATCTGAAAACTTAATAAGGCCTTGTTCATCTGTTTCAAATACTGTGCAAAACTTTATCTTTCCATGAATCATGCCAAAAAGTTTTAATCGGAAATCTTCTAATAATAGAATGTGTTGCATTAGATAAATCCTCCCAAAGACTCATATAGAGGAAATAAGACTGCCGCCATAATCCAAAGTAAAACCCCGCCTAAAGCCACTGTTAGTACAGGCATGATTACTGGCTCTATACGCTCTATAGACTCTTTAGAATCTCGTTCATAGAAATAACTTATATTGATTAATGCTTTATCAAGATTCCCACTGGACTCACCTATTTTCAACATTCGTATAACCAGCGGCGGAAATGTTCCTGCATTATTGAAGCTATCGCTAATGCTAAGACCTTCCTGGATTAACAAATATGCACGGCCTAAATTTTCTTCTAAAACAGCATTATTCATAACAGGAATGCTGAGACTTATGGAATCCAAGACCGTCATTCCTGCGCCATACATCAACGCAAAATTTTTAGCGAAGCGAGATAATTTTATTTTCAAATTAATCGCTCCAAATATCCATATTTTTATTTTTAAATTATCGACAAAATAATTGAAGTTTTTATTTTTATTATATAAAAAACTAGCCAATAAAATTATTCCAGTTAAAGAACATAATATATACAATCCGTATTTTTTTATTAATTCAGAAAAAATTATTAGTATTTCAGTATGCAGAGGTATATTGAAATTATTTTCTTTTAGAAAAGGTACTAACTGGGGCACTAAATATACGAACAAAAATATGGCAACTGAAAAAACAACACCAAATACAACAGCAGGATAGACAGTTATAGACTTGGCTTTTGCTATTAATTCATCTTGCCATTTAAGTGTATTGGCCAACTCATATAATATTGCAACTAAGTTTCCACTTTGTTCACCAACTCTAGACATGTTAATGTAAATTTTTCCAAATAGTGGTTCCTGTACTTCTAGTGATTCAGCAAATGTTTTACCACCTTCTATATCGTCTACTATAGTGCTTATAATATTTTTAAATTTATAGTTTACCTCTGCATCACGTGTATCACGCAATGCATCTATGATGGGCACGCCTGCTTGTATTAATTGTTCTAATTGAAACGTGAAATTGATTAAATCTCGCCTATGTATAGATTTCTTTGAAGATAAAGATTTTTCTTTTTTACAAACCCTTGCCAAAATTAAACTTAAGCCCATTTTTTCGACACGAAATTCAAGCTCATTTTCATTAGCAGCATCAATTTCACCGTTAATTTTTCGACCAGTAGGACTTAATGCTTTATATTGATAAATAGGCATTAGGTACCTTTTTTTCACATTTTTTTGCTGTTGGCATAACCATTAAATTCCTCATGTCTATCACTCTAGAAACTTCTTCTAAGGAAGTAATTCCTTGATTGACGAGCCTTATTCCATCTTTAGCCAAGGTCAAAAATCCCTGTTTATACGCAACTCTCTCCAATTCACTTTGCGTAGCTTTATTAGCTATTAACTCGTTTATTTCAGGGGTCATACACAACACTTCTATAATGCTCATTCTTCCCTTGTAACCTTGGCCTTCGCAGGCAGAGCAAATAGTTTGAGGTTTGACCCGTTGCAAAATAATTGAATCACTATCAGATAAACCTAATATTTTTCTCTCTAAGCCTTCAGGTGTATATGATTCCTTACAGTACTCACATAGCTTTCTAACTAAGCGCTGTGCAACAATACCAATGATATTTCCCACTAAAATATCGGGTAACAAACCCATATCTGATAACCGAGGAATGACGCCTAAAGCTGATTTGGTATGCAATGTGGCAAATACTTGATGCCCTGTCATGGCCGCGCGCATAGTCATTTTTGCAGTATCTTCGTCTCTAATTTCTCCCACTAAAATAATGTCTGGGTCCTGACGCATTATCGATCGAATACCTGTTGAAAAATCCAGCTTTACAGCATCATTAATACTCGTTTGCCTCACCATTCCCATAGGATATTCAACGGGGTCTTCTAACGTCATAATATTGACCTTCTCGGAAGATATACTGCCAAGTATCGAATACAGCGTAGTCGTCTTACCACTACCTGTTGGCCCTGTGATCAAAATAACACCCTCAGGTTTTGCCACCATTAATTTAAGCTTTGCTAAATTATCTGCAGCGATACCTAGTTTCTCTAAAGGAACGATGCCGCGCTCTTTATCAAGTATTCTGAGAACAATATTTTCACCATGCGTAGTTGGTTGCGACGCAACACGAAAATCGATCGACCTTCCTGCTATAAAACGTGATATTCGTCCATCTTGTGGTGCACGAGTTTCTGCAATATCCATTTTCGACATGACTTTCAACCGCACACTGATGGCCGACCAAAACTTCTTATGCAAGGCGCGTACCTGACGCAACACACCATCAATACGATATCTCAAACGCAAAAAACCCGCTTCAGGCTCAAAATGAATATCAGAGGCTCCACGCTTTACTGCATCGACTAAAATGGCATCAACTAAACGCACTAGTGGCTGTCTGTACTCTCCTTTTTCTGTTTGTGTATCTTCATAGTCGATTTCTCCTGTTTCAACTTCGTGCAGAATTGCATCAACCGATAACTCATATCCATAAAACTTATCTAAAGCATTATTAATTTCTGCCTCGCCAGAAAGCATCGGTTGTATATGAAAATTTCTGCCAATATGCGCTTGTATACGATCAATGGCTGGCAAGTTATATATATCTGTCATAGCTAAGACAAGCGTTAACGGAGCGTCTTGAATAGCAATAGGAATCAAACTGAATTTTCGGGCTAAATCCACTGGTACCAATTCAATGGCCCCTCCTTCAGGAACCGTCATTGTTAAATCAATGCTGGCATAACCTAAATTTTCACTCAAAGCATCTCGTATGACTGACTCACTTGTAAAACCTAGGCTAATTAAAACTTTACCGAGTTCTTGGTGGTCATTATTAGATTGCTCAATTAAGGCAATTTTTAATTGATCTCTACTTATAATGCCTTTTTCAACAAGCTGGCTGCCTATTTTTTTAACCATCTCAATTTATCACTTGCAGGCCATCAAACTTAGCCTTCGATAATGGTTGATTGCCTAAACGTGCAATAGGGGCATTAGTACTTGGTAGATATTGCTTAAATTCTTTCAAGTCGCCTTCAAGGCTGGGATCTCGAATACGCAATGGCCGTAAAAATACTACCAGTTCAGATTTAGAAAACTCTTTTTGCGTGCCTTTGAATAGCCTACCTATAATGGGTAAAGTGGCTAAGCCAGGTAGCTGATCCGTACTATTATTTGCAGTGTCTTGCATCAACCCACCCAAAACAGCAACCTGACCACTATTCAGCCTTAACACCGTTTCCATCTCTCGAACTTGTATTTCAGGCACAGGGCTAGAGATATTATTAGCTGCCAATATAGGGTTAGGGTCATTTACGAAACGTAATATGCGAGAAATAGTAGGGCGAATATTTAATATGATTTCCCCATCTTCACCTATATAGGGGGTCATACTCATCATGAAGCCCACAGGAACAGAATTTATTTCTGTCTCTATAGTGGTATTTGTAGTCCCCCCAGAAGTTTCAGAGGTATCAACTTCTAATCGAAAATACACCCTATTATCAACGACTTTCAAAATAGAAGGTTGATTGTTCAACGCCATAATTTTGGGGCTTGACAACACTTTTACATTGCCAAATTGCTCTAATAATTTTAATGTTGACGTCATCGTCTTAGCTGAGTTTCGATCTATATAACTAATATTAAAACTCTCAGGAGCAGCATCTAAATTTGAACGTGTAAAGTCTTGATCTACTCTTAAACCACTACGACTACTAACGCGAGACCAATCAATACCAGAATTAAAACTGCTACTTAGATTTACCTCAATAATAGTCGCCTCTATTAATACCTGACGCCTAGCACTATTGATCACCTTATTAAGATATTTAGTAATATAGCGATGCTGGCGTTGTGTAGCACTTATAGTGACTAAACCCGCAATACTATTAACAACCACATTGCTACTCTGCTGCGTAGAACTGCTTTGTATAAAATCTTGACTTAGCAATCTCTGCAGGTCATCGCCCAACATATTCCAGAATTCATTCTTAGAAGTATTAGCGATACTAGCTGAAGAATTATTAGTACGAGCAACGCCTTCTTTATCACCAGCAGTACCTGTAGCAGCTAATTCCACTGATAAAGATACCGATCCACGACTGCTCCTAGACATATTTAAATAAGGTACGGAATAAGTCTTTAAATAAGGAGTATCTGTAGAAACCTCTAATACCTGTCCAACAATTTGATAACGAATATTACTTTGCTTACCTAGGCGCTCTAATATTTTTGGCAGTGTTTGATCAATAGCATTAATTGTGACAAGGCCTTCTATACGCCCCAATATATCTAGATTTAATTCCGCATCACGAGCCAATGCAAATAACAATTCCTGCACAGGGACTTCGCTGACCATAACCGTGTATGTATCTTGATTACTCTGAAAATCAGTAGATATAGGAATGGGAGGGGGTTTATCACTATCTTTTGCTATAACCATATTATGCTGAACAGGCTGAGCCTCAACACCAATATGCCCCGCTGAAGATGGATACTCTTTAGCTGTTTGGCAGGCTCCCATTGAACCCGCGATGCTCAATATAAACAAACCTTGCATGGCCTGCTGTATAACTGATCTCATTTTTAATCCCTTTACAAGGCTCAGTAAACCCTGTTAACCATTCTTCCTAGATATGTTTGAGGCAAAAGTAACATGCGCCTCACTTACTTTTAGCAGCTAAAAATAATTTTGCACGTTTATCAATTGAATTTTTTGTAAACGGAGGTTTACAACGCTCCTCCCAGAACAGAAGGGCGCTAGACTCACAGGCTAGGCCTTAATGCTTCAAACCTAGCCTTTCCATTCGGCTATACAGCGTTGTTCTATTCATTTCTAACAACTTTGATACTTTGGAAAGGTTTCCATCACATTGATCGACCGCTGCCTGAATAAATTCTTTTTCGATATTTCTAAGATGAGCATCCAAGTCATAACTACCATTTTTTAATATTTCTTCAGGATCAATGCTTTGCTGCTGTTCTTCAGTATCCAATGGTTCAATTTCTGCCGTTAACTGAGAGACTTGTATTTCTGCCCCCGGGTATTTGGTACCCAAGCGAATGACTAAATTACGCAGCTCTCTTACATTGCCAGGAAAACGGTAATTATCCCATATCGCTTTTGTTGAATCTGCCAAGCTGAAACTAGGCACCGTACCTTTCAATTGGTTTTGTATATGTGACAATAGTTCTGCCCTGTCATTTTCACGCGCACGTAATGGAGGCACTTTTATACTCAAAATACCTAGGCGGTGGTATAGATCTTGACGAAAGCTTCCGCTTTTAACTTCAGCTCTCATATCTTTATTGGTCGCCGCAACAATACGCGCTTTAGAGATACGGGGCCTGGTTTCACCCAAACGATAAAACTCACCACTCTCAAGTACTCGCAATAATTTAGCTTGCAGCTCTAAGGGGAGTTCACCGACCTCGTCCATGAATAAAGTACCTTCACCCACTGCCTCAAAAAACCCAGAGTGATCTTTATTCGCTCCGGTGAAAGAGCCTTTAGCATGACCGAATAGCTGTGACTCGAGGAGCTCCTTAGTAAAAGCTGCGCAGTTAATAACATAATAAGGCTGTGATAGGCGCTGACCTTTCTCGTGTAGCTGTTGTGCTACAAGCTCCTTACCACTGCCCGACTCACCTTCAATGAGCACAGGAAAAGGGGAGTCTGCATATTGACCAATATGTAAAGCCAAATCGAGCATAACCTGACTAGAGCCCACAATCTCCAATGCATTGCCGCTGGGGGCTTCAAAGGTATCCGCATCAAGTAACATAACCTGATGCTCAAGACGAGTTTTTAGTAAGGCGGGATCACAGGGTTTAGGTATAAAATCCACCGCGCCTAATGTCATTGCATGTTGAATATTGCTCTTATCATTCTGACCTGACAATACCAATACACGCAAATTTGCATCATTGGCTAGTAACTCTCTAACCAATAAAAACCCTTCTTCTGGAGTATGTGGAACAGGAGGCAGACCGAGATCAACAAGCGCCACATGAAATGCGGTCGGTGTACAGGCAACAATTTCCTTGGCTTCATCGCGACTTTGCGCGACAGAGACTTCAAAGTCTTCACTTAGTACAAAGCTGAGAGTATCACTGATTACCGGATCATCATCTACTAACAGCAACTTTGGTTTAGCCACGTGACTTTTTACCTTTTATATTTCTATATGTTTAATGATATTTCTATACTTAGCTAGCTTTGTCAAACACTGTGAATAAAAGCCCTAGCCAATCGAGCGGTTAATCTATATCTGACCCTGTTCATCTTTTACGCCTTTAGCACTCCGCACGATAAAGGGTCCTAATTTCTGCACCGCAGCTGGCAATTTTTGTATATTTTCAGAAGCCAAAGCACGGCTAGCATAGCGCTGATACAGAACGCCATAATACGCTTGCCCATTCAATACCGTTGAATAAGTCATCAATTGCGTAGTATCCAAGTTATTTTCTAATTGCATTAGATACTCGTTAATTCGCGAGCCCTCTCCACCTTTTACTAATAGCAGCTGAATAGTTCCCGCTGTATGGGGTGCCACAGCCAACCACGCTAAGAGGCGCTGCTGACTTTTAGCCAAAGCTGATGCAGGTGGCTTATGCAGAATAAGTACCGGAGGTTTGGCCTTGGCTTGCGTAATAACTGGTTCTTCCAACTTATCCGCAACGGGTTCAAAGGCACTGTTTTCAGCCCCTATAATCGGCACATCCTCAACCGCTGTCGCGTAATTCGTTTCAAGCTCCAAGTCCTCATCAATAAAAGCGTCTACTATGGGTACGTCTTGACTAACAGTCTGCTCAACTACAGGTACAGTAACCTCATCTGGGCTAGAACTAAAATCCCAGTAATAAATCAGCACCGCAAAAAATACACAGCCCAGCCCTAGCATCCATTCGTGACCATGCTGCTCTGCAGGTAGGTCATCAACCGTAGTTTCTTCTAAGCTCGGAGTGTCACTCAGCATCTCCACCGTAGGCGCTGGTGCTTTAGCAAGAAAAGCCGCACACAGCACCTTATCTGCAAGCAGGTGAATATTTCGAGGAATGCCATCACTCAATTTAGCAATGTGTTTACTGACTGCTTTATTAAATAGCTCGCCCACAGGATAGTGACCGACTTCTGTTGCACGGTAATTTAAATATTCGTGAACTTCTTTGCTACTCAACCGGGGCAATGTATAACTGGCCGCTAGGCTCACTCCCTCAGACTCAGCTAAAGACCCCTGCAGTGCAATTGAGCCACTGAGTAATACGCTCAACATATTGCCCGTTGAACATGGAAAGTCGCATAACTTAGACAATGCTTGACGACTAGCCAGCGGCATTTTATCTGCATTTTCGACCATAATGATAAGGCGATTCTTAGCGCCTTCTTGAGCTAGCCAGTTTTGTAAATGCTGTTCTGCAGCAGCTACTTCTAATAGCTCGTCAGCAAGTTTAAGCTCCAACACTAAATAATTTAATAGGTTCTCAGCCGTCATATCAGGGCGACTTAAACGAACAATTTTATATTCGCGGCCAAACTTACGACAGAGCTGTATGATGACAACAGATTTCCCAACGCCTTTTACACCAGTAAATGCGCATATACAGCCTTGACTTAAACGGTCATGTAAGACCGCAAGCAATTTTTTGCATTTGCCTCCCGTATAAAAAAAGCGTGGATCAGGGCTAATGGCAAAGGGTGCAGCCTTTAATTGAAAATGCTCAAGATACATGGGATGTAAATTTATCTGCCCTAGGCTGGTTTATTCTTTTAAAATAGCTCCATTTCCCATACCCAGTGAGCACAAGATGTTTAACATTGCCTTATTTCAACCTGAAATTCCACCTAATACGGGTAATATCATACGTCTATGCGCCAATACTGGCTGCCAGCTGCATCTTATCAAACCTTATGCTTTTGAATTAGATGATAAGCGATTACGCCGTGCAGGTTTGGACTACCATGAATTTGCCCATATCAAAGAACACGACGACTATGCTGCCTTCAAGAACAGTTTAAATGATGGCCAACGTATTTTTGCCTTCACAACCAAAGCGCACGCGAGGCACTGCGATATCGCGTACCAAGCAGGTGATGTATTTTTATTTGGCCCTGAAACACGAGGCCTACCTGATGATGTTTTAACTAGTCTACCCAAGCAGCAAAAGCTGCGCATCCCCATGTTTACTGATAGTCGCAGCTTAAACTTATCTAATTCAGCGGCTATCGCCGTGTATGAAGCCTGGAGACAATTTGATTTCCAAGGCAGCTAGACATAGAAAAGCCCACCGAAGCGGGCCGAAATTTTAATTATTATTTGATTTTTATGTAGCACGCCAATGCTAAATTGGCCCAGCTCCCCATGCTTTCTGGCTTGCAAATAGTAATTTGCACAAGACGTGCCAAGTTTTTAAAATCAAATAAACAGTAGCTATAGGCCTTTCCTTATGTGTTTTCTGAATAGTTGAAAGCGCTCTAGCCTTTATGGGCTGTTGAAAATTCAACACCATATTTCAACTCTGTTGAATTCCTGACAAGCCATTAACGCCAACGCCTATGCTAAGCTGCAGCAAAGACTCTAAAAATAGAAAAACATGAATGTTCAAGCTTTATCTCAACGGTTTTACTCATCCAGTGCGCGCAACCACTTTCTTGGCCTGGCGCTATTACCCTTACACTGCTCTCTATGGCTACCATTAACCCCATTGCTACAAGCAGGGCTAATAACACTGCACATAGCCTTATTTATCTTATGGCACCCTTTTGGACTGGGAGAGAGTCATTTAAGAAAGCATTCCAGCGCTATTTTTGTGGGGCTAGGACTACTCATAGTCCTAAGCCACAGCTGGCTAGCACTATCAGCCTGGATCATTTTTATTACCAGCCTATTAGCGGGTGAGCCATTTCAAAAGGGTCGTGATATTGCAATACAAGCACTTGCCATACTCTATCTACTAGGTGGCTTATTTGTTTGCAGCTTGCCGTATAGTTTCGATCTAATGGTAGAGCCTTCCATTAAGTACTATCTAATGATTTTTTTCACTGCACTATTAATGATAATCAGCGTATTCAAACAGCAGCACAAACACCTAAATCTCCGCCAAGCGGATATTCTGCTCTCACTGATATTTTCCTTAGTCGTCATCATTACCGCTATGGGTACCGTACTGTTTGTGCTCGCCAAGCAAAGCCACTATTTAAGCGCACTATTATTTGTCGCACTCAGTGCAGCAGTGACTATATTCCTGGTGAATTTCATCTGGCACTGGTTCTCTGGCACCACCGCACTGTCATTTCTATGGAATCGCTACTTACTCATTCTCGGCTCACCCTTTGAAAACTTGTTGATGAAGTTCTCTGCGCTCGCCAAAACTACGCAGTCGCCAGCACAATACCTGGAAGCATGCTTTGCCGAGTTCATTAAACTAGATTGGCTAGACGGGCTACAATGGCGAGCAGCCTCTGGACGTGGCGAGATAGGTGTTGAAAGCAAACATCAACTGGATATAGAAATTGCCGATATGAATATTAGTTTATTCGCTAAACAACCACTGCACGGAGCACTTGCGGTACATGCTCGCCTATTGGTGCATATGGTGACCCACTTTTATCACTCCATTAAGCGCGAGCGTTCACTCGCCCACAGGGCTCATGTACAAGCGCTGTATGAGACGGGTGCACGCCTCACCCACGATATTAAAAATTTACTACAAGGTATGAAAACATTATCGGCCGCAGGTGAAAATACCTCTAACCCTGCGGCCTTCCACGCTTTATTTATTAAACAGATCCCCACCATTAATGAGCGCCTTGAAACCACCTTGCGTAAGCTCACCGAACCCAGCCAAAACAAGCGCGACCGAGATGTCATGCTCAGCGAGTGGTGGCTAGACCTGCAACAACGCTACCAGGGACGCGATATCGAGTTACATGCTGAGATTGAGTTGGACCGCGCCATTCCCGATGAAATGTTTAATACCGTTTCAGAAAACCTATTGGAAAATGCTCGCGCCAAACGTCTTAATAACCGCAATATTGAAATCAAGGCACAGCTGACCTCTAACCCAGATGGTATTGTTTTCAGTGTTATCGACAGCGGTTATGCCGTGCCCGCAGATAAGGCACAGTTCCTATTGAGTGAACCCGTACGCTCTGATCAAGGCTTAGGTGTTGGGCTTTACCAGTCTTTTGCCCTCGCCAAACACCAGGGCTATGAATTGGTACTAGAAACCAACCAAGAAGGGATGGTTTGCTTTACTCTGGCGAATGAGCAGAAGCAATAAAAGCGCTATTCAACTTCTTCCTTTTGCTCTCTCTGCAATAACTCCTGCACTGCTAGCTTGGGGCTCTTATCCTTGTATATGATATCGTAAACTTGGTCCACAATTGGCATATCAATGCCATGTTGCTGAGACAGCTCATAAGAGGCTTTAGCGGACTTTATCCCTTCCACAGCCTGACCTATACTCGCCTTTGCTGCATCAACGCCTTCGCCTCGCGCCAAGGCTAAACCGAAGCGGCGATTGCGCGACTGGTCATCCGAACAGGTTAGAATCAAATCTCCCATGCCCGCTAAACCCATGAAGGTCTCAGGATGGCCACCGAGCTCCACTCCTAGTTGCATAATGGTATTCAGTCCACGAGTAATCAATCCAGCACGCGTGTTCATACGATAGCCTAGGCCATCCGCAATACCCGCTGCAATGGCCAGAACATTCTTCACAGCCCCGCCAACTTGCACACCGACTATATCTTCTGAGGTATACGCTCGAAACCAATTGTGGTTATGAAAATAGTTGGCAATTTCAACGGTATAATCCGAACTACTACCTGCAATCGTCACCGCTGTTGGCATGCACTGGACCACTTCTTTAGCAAAGCTAGGCCCAGAAATAACGGCCATATCTATGTCTTCACCCAGTACTTCTTTGACGACTTCATGCAAAAATTTATTACTGCCGTACTCTAGCCCCTTCGTCGCCCAACATAGACGGCGATGCTTTAACAAAAACTCTTTGCACTGCTCAATAGTCTCGCGAAATGCGCCTGAAGGTGTCACCACCTCTAAGATTGTTGCTTGGCTTAATGCGTAATCAAGGTCTGAGGTGAACTCTAAATTCTCGGGTAGATCTAATCCGGGTAGATAGCGTTCATTTTTCTGGCTAGCCGCCATCGCCTGCATCTGCTCAGGGTTTCTCCCCCACAAAATAGTACGATAACCGTTGCGTGCCGTCACCGTCGCCATGGCTGTGCCCCAAGAACCTGCACCGAGTACCGCAAAAACTGGAGAATCTTTC
Source organism: uncultured Gammaproteobacteria bacterium (assembly GCA_964495705.1). Lineage (GTDB taxonomy): Bacteria > Pseudomonadota > Gammaproteobacteria > HTCC5015 > HTCC5015 > CAZBWS01. The sequence goes on along the minus strand of CAZBWS010000003.1, from coordinate 57,018 downwards.
ATATTATCTCTTCAATACAAAACGGGGCCGAAGCCCCGTTTGTTTAATGCGCCACTTCTGTATCGGCTTGTTGCGTCGCCTGCAGCTTTTGTAAATGCTGCTGATACAGTGCATCAAAATTAATAGGCTGTAACAATAATTGCGGGAAGCCACCTTTTTCTACCAAGCCTGAAATAGCCTCACGGGCATAGGGGAAAAGATTAGATGGGCAAAAGGTTGCCAACACTTGTTGCAGTTGCTGCTTATCCTCAAAACCTTGTAGTGTGAAAACACCTGCCTGCTTGATTTCTACCAAGTACACCGTCTCTTCACCTTGCAGCGCTGAAGCGGTTAACGTTAGGTTCACTTCAAAGGTATTATCATCAATTGGCGCTGTCTCAGTGTTTACTTGAAGATTCACCTCAGGCTGCCAATCATTATTCTGGAATATTAATGGTGCTTTAGGCGACTCAAAGGAGGCGTCTTTTAAGTAAATTTTCTGTAAGCTAATTTGTGGGCCTTGCGGCGCTGCTTGTTCTGGCATATTTATCTCATTAAAATTTATAGCCGCCAGCCATATTTAGCTGACCTGCAAAGTACATGTTATAGGGGCGATAGATTAACAATACAATAGAGCGATTTATTTCTCTAGCGGCATAGATTCTGCCTGCCAAGACATTAAGCCACCCGACAATAAATAAACCTGTGCAAAGCCTGCTTGCTGTAATTGCTTCGCTGCACTTGGCGCCTGTGTGCCGTTTTTGCAGTAAACCAACACCGGTGCAGACTTATCCTTGCTAATGCGCTCAGCCTTTTCAGCAACTTCACTTAACACCCAATTAGTCGCTCCAATAATGTGCCCCTGGTTAAACTCTGCAGTAGGGCGCACATCAACTATCGAACATTTATCCTGGTTAATTAGCTGAGTTGCATGCATGGGCTGCAGAGATTTTGCCCCCGTAGCTTTGCGACGCAACTCTCCAGTAACAATCAAAACTAAGATAAATGTAAACAAGCCAATTAGGAACGGGTGCTTAATAGCGAAATCGATGTATTCTTGCATTTTAATAAAATCTAAATCTTTCTTCTGGGAATGGTCTGAATCTTATATGATAGCCTTCCCAATTCCAACGAGAGATAAGCTCGAGTGCGGCATTTTTGTCTTCAGCTACGCCTTTGCCTTCTTATAGTGTGCCTATTTCTGTCTAGCATTAGCTATGCGGATGAATCACAGAGTAAACAACAAGAGCTTGAGGGTGTACGCCAACAAATTGCTGAGCTATTGAAGAAGATCAAATCCGAACAGAGCGAAAAGACGGAAATTGAGCAAAAACTACGCAGTGTAGAGACCAAACTCGGCAAATTGCGCCGCGCGATGGGAAAACTAAAAAAACAGATAAAGGCCAATACCGACAAGCTATCCGCATTAAAAAAGCAACGCGCTAAATTACAACGCCAACTGCAAGAGCAACGCCAGCTATTAGCTAAGCAACTACATTCTGCCTATATCAGTGGCAATCGAGAGCAGATTAAATTGATATTAAACCAAGAAGACCCCGCTGCGCTAAGCCGCCTAAGTAACTATTTTGACTACATCAACCAAGCCCGCAGCGATCAAATTGCCGCAACCCAGGTAACTATGGCCGAAATCGTTGAAGTCGGGCTCGCAATTGAGAATAAAAACAAAGCTCTATTGTCACTAGAACAGCAACACGAAGTACAGCGCAAAACCTTAACCAGCAATCTTAGTACGCGTAAAAAAGTGCTGGATAAAATTCGTACGCAGCTAAAACAAGAGGGTAAAAAGCTGAGCCAACTGCGCCGCAACGAAAAAGACATACAAGCATTAATTGCCTCACTCAGCCAATTGCTGGATGATATTCCCGATGGCCCAACGGCACATATCGACTTCTCCAAGCTCAAAGGCAAGCTGAAATGGCCCACACTAGGCAAGGCCAACAATCAATTTGGTGAATCGCGAAATGTCGGTGACCTTAAGTGGCACGGCATTATGCTCTCCGCTCCAGCTGGGCGTGAAGTAAAAGCCGTGGCCAGTGGCCGTGTCGCCTTTGCGGATTGGTTACAAGGCTTTGGCTTACTCATTATCATCGACCACGATAACGGTTATCTAAGTTTATATGGCCACAATCAAATTTTATTCAAAGAGGCAGGAGACTGGGTTGCCGCCAACGAGGCAATTTCCCAAGTTGGTGACTCCGGAGGCTTAGATCAAAGCGCTTTATACTTTGAACTGCGCCACAAAGGTAAGCCGATAAACCCAAGATCTTGGTGTGTAAAAAGCTAAAGCTGAGCCAATTCACAAAAGCTCACTCGAATCCACCTAGATTAGACATTTAACCTTAAAAACATCTATCAAAGCCTAGTTCCGAGCCAGTCTCTGGTGCTAGACTAAGCGCACTTATAAAGAGACTAAACACATGAACGGTAAGCAATCATTTTTTCTGACTCTATGCCTCGGCATTGTCATCGGCGCAGGCCTTACGATGCACGATGCAGCCGAGGCCAAAAAATCCGAAGCTGTTGAGTTAGATCTTCCACAAAATGAGCTACAAACATTTACTGAGATTTATCAGCGCATCAAATTACACTATGTGGATGATGTTGCTGGCAAAGTGCTGATTGAGAATGCTATTCGCGGCATGATCACCGGTCTAGACCCCCATTCCAGCTTCCTAGATACCGAAGAATACAAAGATCTACGTATTGGCACGACTGGGAAATTTGGCGGTTTAGGCATCGAAGTCACCATGGAAGACGGCTTTGTTAAAGTTGTTTCCCCCATTGACGACACTCCCGCTCAACGCGCGGGTATCCAAGCGGGAGATCTCGTCGTGCGTCTAGACGATAAGCCCGTGAAAGGTATGACGCTCAGTGATGCGGTAGACATTATGCGTGGTGAACCTGGTGACGACATTACCTTAACAGTGGTTCGCCAAGGTGAAACAAAACCCCTGACGATCACCATTACAAGAGACATTATTAAAGTACAAAGCGTGAAAAACCGCATGCTTGAGCCTGGATTTGGCTATATTCGTATCACCCAATTCCAAGCTCGCACCACTGAAGATTTGCAAAAATCTATCGGTGAGCTGAAGAAAAAGGCCAAAGATGTAGGCTTTAAGGGCCTTGTTCTTGACCTGCGCAATAATCCAGGCGGGCTATTGACCGCTGCTGTTGGCGTATCGGATGCATTTCTAACCGAGGGCAGTATTGTTTCTATCAGGGGCCGGAATGAGGAAGACAAGGTTGTGTATAACGCTGAAACTGTCATCCCAGGTGATATGCTGGAAGATATTCCTGTCGTCGTACTCATCAACGGTGGCTCAGCCTCTGCTTCAGAAATTGTTGCTGGCGCCCTACAAGACCATGCTCGAGCTGTGATTATTGGCACTCCATCTTTCGGCAAAGGCTCTGTGCAAACCATTAATGAGCTGCGCCAAGGCAGCGCTGTTAAACTCACGACTGCCCGCTACTACACACCTAGCGGCCGCACCATTCAAGCCAAAGGTATTGAACCCGATATCAAGCTAAGCCGCGTGAAGGTGGAAGTACTTGATGACCTAGGCTTTGAACCCGTTAAAGAGTCTCAGCTGGAAGGCCATCTAGAAAATGATAAAGACAAAACTACTGAGAAGAAAGATGACAAAGATAAGCAGCTTAGCCCAGAGGAATTAGTTAGGCGTGACTACCAACTTTATGAGGCACTCAACCTGCTCAAAGGCTTGCAGGTGGTACAGTCTATGAGGAAGTAAATGAAAATTTATTTTCACTTATTCACACTCACTGGGCTGCTTTTTGCGGCTCAGTTTGTTTATGCCGAAAGTTCAGATACTCAGCCAATTATTGGCGCTATTATTATCGATGACCTCGGCTACAACACCATTTCTGCCAAACGCATTGCCGCAATGCCGTTTCCTATTACCTGTGCTGTTCTACCCGAAGCTCCATCGAGTTCAAAGGCGGCAAAAATTCTAGCCGATTCTGGCAAAGAGCTTATGCTACATTTGCCCATGCAGGGCCGCGGAGACCAAGCCCAAGAACGCAATATCCTTACAGTCGACATGGATGAATTTGAGTTTAAACAGGAAGTGCGTCGCCACTTAGATATTTTGCCTTCGATTGCGGGCTTAAATAACCATCAAGGCAGTGTCTTGACCGAGGCTGGTTACCCTATGCATTGGCTGATGGAAGAGCTAAGTTTGATCGATGATTTTTACTTTGTCGACAGCCGCACAACGGGTAGCTCTGTCGCCTCAAATGCCGCAGAATTTTATCAAGTGCCCTACGCTGTTCGCGATATATTTTTAGATCATGAACGCAGTGAAGAATTTGTCACCCACCAGCTAGATTTGTTTATTAAAACGGCCAAACGTCACGGGCGCGCTGTGGCTATCGGCCATCCTTATCGCGAAACACTCAATGTACTTGAGATGGCACTACCGGAGTTGGAGCGCGAGGGCATTACTTTAGTACCCGCTTCACAGCTCGTACGAGTGCAAATGGCCCATGTAGAAAACAACAATAAACTGGCACGACAATCATCGCAGCCGAATACCCCTGCTATCGAGAATACCGTACAATAACCCCCCCCTCGACATTGATAATCAATCCTATGGCTCGTCGCTCTGCAGAATTTGATGGCTTGAAAGAAGTCCGTAGTGCGGCCTTTCAACTATTTGGACGCTATGGTTATGACGGTGTTTCTATCGAAGCTATCGCCAAATCTGCAGGTACCAGTAAAAGCGCATTGTACTGGCACTTCAAAAACAAACAGGCTTTATTTCTCGACTGCTTACAAGAACTACAGCAGATTTACTACGGCCATATTTTTGAACCAATGACTCGTGCAGAAGAACCTCGCGGCGCCATGATTTTACTCTTTCATGGCTTGTTAAAATTACTCCGCGATTCACGTATCCAGCAAGGCATTGCGGGCTATTGGTTAGAAGCCGGCAGCATTACGCCACAAGAAGTCACTCAGGCACACCATAGCTTCAACCATAAAATCATTGGTGTACTCGAACAGGTCCTACAGACAGGAGCCGAGCAGGGCGCCTTCCATTTAGAAGAACCTGTGGAACGCTTAGCCAAAACCATCGTTTCAACTTTAGAGGCATTACTGCTTCCCCTACGCGGACAGACATTATCTGAAAAAGATGAACTAGTCGGCGTGCTCGCGGGCATTATGTTTCGCGCCCATTTACAGGATAACGACTTAGCTAAACAAGCCGTTGAATTAATTTACTTAGACTTAGAGGAAAGTACATGAGTAACATCAACTCCCCAGGCCTACGCTTTAAAAGAGCCATCGCCGACGAGCAGCCTTTACAAATTGCTGGCACGATCAACGCTTACACTGCACTGATGGCAGAACGCTCTGGTTTTAAAGCCATTTATCTTTCTGGTGCTGGCGTGGCTAACGCTTCTTTCGGCTTGCCCGATTTAGCCATGACCTCTTTAAATGATGTATTGATTGACGCTAGCCGTATAACTTCGGCCACAGACGTTCCCCTACTAGTCGATATCGACACAGGCTGGGGTGGCGCATTTAACATCAACCGCACCGTTAAAGAGATGATCAAGGCAGGTGTTGCCGCTGTTCACATCGAAGATCAAGTCATGCAAAAGCGCTGTGGCCATCGCCCAAATAAAGCCATCGTCACCAAGGACGAAATGGTTGATCGTATCAAGGCAGCCGTCGATGCTAAAACAGACTCTGACTTTGTCATTATGGCACGTACTGACGCACTCGCCGTAGAAGGTTTAGACTCTGCCCTAGAGCGCGCCGCCGCCTGTGTAGAGGCCGGTGCCGATATGATCTTTGCCGAAGCACTGACTGATATGAGTATGTACAAGCAATTTAAGCAGGCCTGTAATGTGCCCGTGTTAGCCAATATGACGGAGTTTGGCCAGTCACCGCTTTACACAACCGAACAGCTAGCGGAGAACGACGTCGATATGGTGCTATATCCATTGAGTGCTTTCCGCGCGATGAATGCAGCAGCATTGAATGTTTATCAAACGTTGAAGAAGGATGGTACGCAGGAAGCCGTGGTAGATACCATGCAAACGCGTATGGAGCTGTATGATTTCTTAGGCTATCAGAACTATGAAGATGCTTTAGATAACTTGTTTGGATCTAAGTAAATTATTATGCGGATAGGCTGTGGCAGCCTATCCGCATAGGCTCAAGCCAATTGTATTATTTACGCAATAATACATTAACAATAGTACGCAATAATTTGCGCCCCAAACCACTGCCTAACTGGCGAACTAAACTTTTAAAAAAAGATTCAAAGATACCCTGACGGTTACTACGTCTACCTGTTTTTTTCTTTAGGCTAGCGCGCTTATACTTCGCTTTTGACTCTGCCTGCTCTTTTTTCTGTTCTTTCTCCTGCTCTAATTCCTCCTGCTCTTGACGTTCCTTATCAGCCAATCGAGTCGTTAATATCTCATGCGCTGACTCACGATCAATGCTCTCACCATAACTTTCTTTGTATGGACTCTGCTGTATTATCACATCACGTTCTGGCTCAGTTAATGGGCCAATACGAGAATAGGGTGGGCGAATCAGGGTATGCTCAACCACACTGGGAATGCCCTTATCCTGCAATACGGAAACCAATGCCTCACCAACACCCATTTCCGTAATCATCGTTTCTGTATCCAAATCAGGATTACTACGAAAGCTTTGAGATGCAGCTCTGACTACTTTCCTTTCTTTGGGAGTATATGCCCGCAAAGCATGCTGAACTCGACTACCCAACTGACTTAATATCCTATCTGGGATGTCTCCGGGGCTTTGACTAATAAAGAAAATCCCTACACCCTTGGAGCGGATCAAGCGCACGACCTGTTCTACTTTTTCGATAAAGACCTTCGGAGTATCCTTAAACAACAAATGAGCTTCATCAAAGAAGAATACAAATTTCGGCTTGTCCTGGTCACCCACCTCAGGCAACTCATCAAATAATTCGGCCAATAGCCAAAGTAAAAATGTTGAGTATATTCTGGGGCTCTGAATTAACTTATTGGCTGCGAGGATATTAATCTGTCCACGGCCATCTTCAGAACATTGAATGAGGTCTTTATAATCTAGTGCTGTTTCACCAAAAAAAACATCTCCACCATCACGCTCTAGTGTCAACAAGCGACGCTGAATAGCGGCAATTGAAGCTTTTGATAGACGTGCATAGGGCCCACCTATTTGCTTGCCCTCATCACGTAAATACTCCAAGGTGCTATTCAGATCTTTGAGATCTAACAGCGGTAATTTTTCATCTTCTGTATACTCAAAACACAGCGTCAAAATACCTTCTTGAGTATCATTGAGGTCAATTAAGCGGCTCAATAACTGCGGTCCCATCTCCGCAATCGTCGTGCGTACAGGCTTACCCGAAGCACCGAACATATCCCAAAATTCAACCGGATAACCTCGCTTTTCATAAGGCTCCATGCCCAGTGTTTTAATGCGCTCTTCGACCTTCGGGTGTAGCTTATCGCCAATACCACCCAACCCCGACAAATCCCCTTTTACATCGGCTAAAAATACGGGCACACCAATATCAGAAAAACTTTCTGCCAAACCCTGCAAGGTGACCGTCTTACCCGTGCCCGTTGCACCGGCAATCAACCCATGACGGTTGGCATATTTAGGGTTGAGGTAAAGGTTTTCACCATTGGCTTGACCAATAAAAATCTGACTGCTCATAAGTACATCCGTATTTAACAATGCACATTACTCTAGTCAGCTAATAGGCTAGATACAAGTGGATTTTCGTCACAAAGTGTAAATCTAGTCGTTGCTAACTATTCAACAGTAACCGACTTAGCCAAATTCCGCGGCTG
>CAZBWS010000003.1:37540-49067 GCA_964495705.1 uncultured Gammaproteobacteria bacterium | reverse complement strand
GAAGCAACCGATTTTTCCGGCCCAGCTTCGGTCAAGAATACTAAATCAGATTCACGAGTCAAACTAGACTCAGGCACATTACAAATGCCTAGGTATCCACAATAACCCTTGGTCTTAGCATGGCTTAAAGCTGCAAGTGTGTCTGCCGTTTCACCCGACTGCGAAATAGTAATAAACAGTGTGCCTTCAGGGACAACAAAATTTCTGTAGCGATACTCACTAGCCACTTCAACATGACAAGGCAATTCCGCATAACGCTCTACCCAATAACGCGCAACACTCGCCGAGTGATAACTAGTACCACAAGCAATAATGTGTACCGCTTTGACTTTATCTAAAAGCTCTACCGACTTGGGCCCTAAGCTATTAATAATAAATCGGCCCTTAGAGATTTTTCCAGAGATGGTGTCTTTAACCACCTGTGCTTGTTCATGAATTTCCTTTTCCATGTAATGCTTGTAGTCACCCATACTTACAGCATCCGCCGAGAGTTCTGAGACTTTCTCTTCTCGAGTTACCAACTTACCGTTAATGTCTTCGATCTTGATAGACTCGCGTGTTATCACCGCAAAATCATCATCTTCTAAAAACATAAAGCGGGAGGTAACAGGAAGTAGGGCCATTACATCAGAGGCAATAAAGTTTTCTTTAACACCCAAACCAATACACAAGGGACTGCCTTTACGTGCCGTAACTAGTACGTCTGGCATATCACTGTGGACTAAACCAAGTGCATAGGCGCCTTCCAGCAGCTGAATGATATTGCGGCAAGCTTGCACAAAATCATTTTCTGTTTTCAGCTCTCTAGCTAAAAGATGCGCAACAACTTCAGTATCCGTTTCAGAACTAAACACATAACCTTGTGCTTCTAACTCCTTCTTTAGCTCAGCGAAGTTTTCAATAATGCCATTGTGTACTACAGCAACATCACCCGAGAGGTGAGGGTGCGCATTGTTCAGTGCGGGTACACCATGAGTTGCCCAACGTGTATGTGCTATTCCAACATATCCGCATATCGGTGTTTTCTGCTGCTCTGCTTCTAAATTAACTATTTTACCTAGGGCGCGCAAACGTTGAATTTCGCCATCCTTAACAATCGCCATACCCGCTGAGTCATATCCACGATATTCAAGGCGCTTTAAACCTTCGATTAATATCGGGGTAATATCACGCCCAGCGATGCCGCCCACAATTCCACACATAGTTTTGTCCTATTTATTTTTTCTTAACTGGTCGCTGCCAGCCTTCTATTGATTTCTGTTTTGCACGACTAATCGTAAGCTGTGCACCTGGTGCCGATTTACTCACCGTAGAGCCCGCACCAATCGTCGCATTTTCACCAATTTCTATCGGCGCGACTAAGCTACTATTTGTACCAATAAAAGCACCGTCGCCAATCGTAGTTTTAAACTTATTTACTCCGTCATAGTTACAAGTAATTGTACCTGCACCGATATTCACAGCCTGGCCAATTTCTGCATCTCCAATGTAAGACAAATGATTAACCTTACTGCCTTCACCAATAATGGCTTTTTTGGTTTCTACAAAATTACCAATTTTAGCTCTGTTAGCTAATTGGGTACCCGGGCGCAAACGCGCAAAGGGGCCAATGTCACAGGACTCACCCGTACTACTATTTTCTAAAACACTGTTGGCTTTAATAACAGTATTTGATCCAATGGATGAATTTTCGATCACGCAATTTGAAGAAATTTTAACACCGTCACCTAGAGTAACGTCCCCAATAAACACACAATTTACATCGATCTCTACATCGCGACCAATACTTAAAGAGCCACGTATATCGATGCGGCTAGGGTCGGCTAAGGTAGCACCTTCTAGCATTAAAGCTTCGGCCTGCTTAAGCTGAAATTCGCGCTCAAGAGTTGCGAGCTGTAGCTTGTTATTAATGCCTGAGACTTCTGCTTCACAACTCGCTTGTGCAGCGGTAATTTTAAAGCCCGCTTTATGTGCTATCTCGATTAGGTCGGTTAGGTAGTATTCATCCTGAGCATTATTATTATCCAGCTGAGCTAACCAATCTTCTAGGTGCTTGCCAGGAATTGCCATCACACCAGTATTAATCTCGGTGATTAACTTCTGCTCTGCGTTAGTATCCTTCTCTTCCACTATCGCAATGACTTCAGCCCCGTCATTTTTGACAATGCGGCCATAACCGGTGGGGTTATCTAGCACTACACTCAAAACGGCTAATTTATCACCACCGCTGGCCTTAACCAGCTTATCGAGAGTTTCCGTTTGAATCAGTGGAATATCACCCACAACGACTAAGCATATATCGCTCTTGGCTAACTGGGGCAGGGCTTGTTGTACCGCATGCCCAGTACCTAATTGCTCTTTTTGCTCCGCCCACTTTAAGCCATCGATATGCGCCAAGCGCTGCTTCACCTGCTCACCACCGTGGCCATAAGTGACTACGGTCTCAAAAGGATCCAGTGCATGAGCCGCGCGAACAATGTGCTCAAGAATAGGGGTATTAGCAATTTCATGCAGTACCTTAGGCTTATCTGAACGCATGCGAGTGCCCTTGCCCGCGGCGAGAATAACAACGCTGAGTTGCATAATATGATCCCGAGTATTATTTATTACAGAATTATAAAGCAAAAAGCCGTGCCATCCTAAGATGACACGGCTTTTTAGCTGAATACTTACGTTGTAACTTTATTAGCTACGACGAATTTTCTTCAAGAAGGCTAGCTGAGCAGCGGCAACTGCCAATTCAGCCTGAACCTGTGCAAGGTCAACTTTACCCTTATTATTGGCTACGGCTTCTTCAGCGCGCTGCTTAGCTTCAATAGCCGCAGCTTCATCTATATCAGAAGCACGGATCGCCGTATCTGCCAACACGGTTACCATGTCAGGCTGAACTTCAAGAAAGCCGCCAGAGACAAATATTGCATCTTCTGCTTCGCCATCTTTCTGAATGCGAATTTCGCCAGGCTTCAAGCGAGTTAGCAATGGGGTGTGCTGAGGCTTAATACCTAGCTCTCCCATCTCACCAGGAGCCGACACCAACATAGCTTCGCCGCTGTATAGCTCTTTTTCTGCACTAACAATGTTTACTTTAATAGTCGACATAGTCTCAACCTATTGTGAATAATTTGAAAAAGGCGAGTAAGTTAAGCCTTACCCGCCCATCAAATTACATATTTTTTGCTTTTTCTACAGCTTCTTCGATAGAGCCAACCATGTAGAATGCCTGCTCAGGCATATGGTCGTATTCACCAGCGATGATGCCTTGGAAAGCACTGATTGTGTCAGCCAGAGATACATACTTACCAGGTGCGCCAGTAAAGACTTCTGCAACGTGGAAAGGCTGAGATAAGAAGCGCTGGATCTTACGAGCACGAGCAACAAGTTGCTTGTCTTCTTCAGATAGCTCATCCATACCCAAGATAGCAATGATGTCTTTCAACTCTTTATAACGCTGCAAGATACCCTGTACCGCACGGGCAACACCGTAGTGCTCGTCGCCGATAACCAGTGGATCCAACTGACGTGAAGAAGAATCAAGAGGATCAATCGCAGGGTAGATACCTAGCTCTGCAATTTGACGAGAAAGTACAACCGTCGCATCCAAGTGCGCAAAGGTTGTTGCTGGTGATGGATCCGTCAAGTCATCCGCAGGTACGTAAACCGCCTGAACAGAAGTAATAGAACCCTGCTTAGTCGAAGTAATACGCTCCTGTAGAACACCCATTTCTTCAGCAAGCGTAGGCTGGTAACCTACCGCAGAAGGCATACGGCCTAGCAATGCAGATACTTCAGTACCCGCAAGTGTGTAACGGTAGATGTTATCTACGAATAATAGAACGTCACGACCTTCGTCACGGAAGAATTCAGCCATAGTCAAACCAGTTAGCGCTACACGCAAACGGTTTCCAGGTGGCTCATTCATCTGACCGTAAACCAATGCAACCTTGTCGATTACATTACCTTCAGTCATTTCGTGGAAGAAGTCGTTACCTTCACGAGTACGCTCACCAACACCGGCAAATACAGAGTAACCACTGTGTGCCTTAGCGATGTTGTTGATCAATTCCATCATGTTAACGGTCTTACCAACACCAGCACCACCGAACAAACCAACTTTACCACCCTTTGCAAAGGGGCATAGTAGGTCGATTACCTTGATACCAGTCTCTAGCAATTCGTTACTCGCAGACTGCTCGTCATAAGACGGCGCGTCAGCGTGAATTGGACGAACTTCAGTCGCTTCAACGTCACCGGCGTTGTCGATAGACTCGCCTAATACGTTCATAATACGACCCAGTGTGCCTTGACCCACTGGAACAGAAATCGGGTTGCCTGTGTTGCTCACACTCGTACCGCGACGTAAGCCTTCGGAGGCTCCCATCGCAATAGTACGCACAACGCCATCGCCTAGCTGGCCTTGGACTTCCAAAGTCAAACCTGCGTCAGTCTTTAGTGCGTCGTATATCTTAGGTACGGAGCCGCGGGGAAACTCAACGTCTACCACCGCACCGATCACTTGGACAATATTTCCAGTGCTCATTGCTTGATCCTCTACTTTAGTGTTCTACTAAACTTAGTTACTTTTTAAACTTTAAACCGCTGCAGCGCCGCCAACAATTTCTGACAGCTCCTGAGTAATAGCAGCTTGACGGGCTTTGTTGTACTGAAGATTTAGCTCCTTGATCATATCACTCGCATTATCGGTTGCAGCTTTCATTGCAATCATGCGTGAAGACATTTCACAAGCAACATTCTCAACCACAGCCTGGTAGGCTTGTGATTCAACATAGCGCTTCAAAATACCATCCAACAGCTCAGTGGCTGATGGCTCATACATATAGTCCCAGCGATGGGTTGCCTTGCGTTCTTCGTCAGTCAACGAAGTATCCACAGGTAATAACTGCTGTACCTGCGGTGTTTGGGTCATCGTATTAACGAAATCGTTTTTAACAATGAACAGGCGATCTATTTTGCCCGACTCAAAGTCAGTCAACATCACGCCTACAGTGCCCAAAATCTCATCTAGGTGAGGCGTATCACCCAAGCTATCTACATGGCTAACAATGTTGCCAAGACGTTTGAAAAACGTACCTGACTTTTTGCCAATGGTAGTTAGCTGAATATCAGCACCCTTTGCCTGCCATTCCTGCATTGCAGTGACAGTCTTCTTAAACAAGTTAGTGTTTAAGCCGCCACACAGACCACGGTCTGTAGAAACGATGATGAAACCTACGCTTTTTACTTCTTCGCGAGGCTGCACATAAGGGTGCTTATACTCGGGTGTTGCTTCACTTAAATGGCCGATGACTTGACGCATCCTATCCGCATAGGGACGAGATGCCTTCATACGATCTTGAGCTCTACGCATCTTACTCGCCGCAACCATTTCCATAGCTTTGGTGATTTTCTGCGTATTTTTAACGCTTCCGATCTGTGCTTTAATTTCTTTAGAGCCGGCCATAGGTGCCTACCTTTTCCAATAAACTTAGATTAATAGACGCCGTTGGCTTTAAAGTCTTCAACAACTTTAGTCAGGCCAGCTTCGATATCTTTGTCGTAGCCGCCTGTCTCGTTGATCTTGTTGCGCAACTCAGCATTAGTACCTGAGAAGTGCTCCAATAGACCTGCTTCGAAAGCCAGTACTTTATTCAACTCAACATCATCCATAAAGCCTTTTTCAATGGCGAACAAGGAAATACCCATATCGGCAACGGCCATAGGTGAATACTGAAGCTGCTTCATCAATTCTGTTACGCGCTGACCACGCTCTAGCTGAGCACGTGTCGCCGCATCTAGATCAGAAGCAAACTGAGCAAACGCTGCTAATTCACGATACTGAGCTAGGGCGATACGAATACCAGAACCCAACTTCTTAATGATCTTAGTCTGCGCAGAACCACCAACACGTGATACTGAAAGACCCGCGTTGATCGCAGGGCGTATACCTGAGTTAAATAGGTCAGTCTCAAGGAAGATCTGGCCATCCGTAATCGAAATTACGTTAGTCGGTACGAACGCAGAAACGTCGCCGCCCTGTGTTTCAATGATCGGTAGCGCAGTTAAAGAACCCGTCTTACCTTTCACTTCACCATTCGTTAGGCGTTCAACTTCTTCAGCATTAATGCGAGAAGCACGCTCTAGCAAACGAGAGTGGATGTAGAAAACATCACCAGGGAATGCTTCACGACCTGGAGGACGACGTAGAAGCAGAGAAACCTGACGATAAGCAACCGCTTGCTTAGAAAGATCATCATAAACGATCAAAGCATCTTCACCGCGGTCACGGTAGTATTCGCCCATTGCACAGCCAGTATAGGCTGCCAAGAACAACATGATTGCTGGGTCAGACGCGCCGGCCGCAACAACGATTGTATTTTCTAGTGCGCCATGCTCTTCTAACTTGCGAACAACGTTAGAGATAGATGACTGCTTTTGACCGATCGCAACATACACACACTTAACGCCTGTGTCTTTTTGGTTGATAATCGCGTCAATCGCTACAGCAGTTTTACCTGTCTGACGGTCACCAATAATTAGCTCACGCTGACCGCGGCCGATTGGCACCATTGCATCAATCGCCTTGATACCAGTCTGAACTGGCTCATCAACTGATTGACGCTCAATCACACCAGGAGCCAAACGCTCTAGTGGAGAGGTAGTCTTCGTTTCGATTGGGCCTTTGCCGTCAATTGGTTCACCTAGTGCATTCACTACGCGACCCAATAACTCAGGTCCAGTAGGAACTTCTAGAATACGACCCGTACAACGAGCAATATCACCTTCAGCAAGGTCGTCTGCTTTACCAAGTACTACCGCACCTACAGAGTCTTGCTCTAAGTTAAGTGCTAGGCCAAATGTATTACCAGGGAGCTCAATCATCTCACCTTGCATAACATCAGCTAAGCCGTGTATACGAACAATACCGTCGTTAACACTAACGATAGTACCTTCGCTACGTGCTTGACTATCACCGTCGAAATTCTCGATACGCTGTTTAATCAAGTCACTGATTTCTGATGGATTCAGTTGCATCTCTTCTCCTATGGCCTACTCGGCCTGGGTCTATCTCGTGCTCACCAAAGGGTGGCGATTAACTAATTTTTTAAACTATTTGACTAGTTCGCCAGCCAGCTGAGCAATGCGGTTTTGAATAGAACCGTCAATCACCATATCGCCAGCGCGAATTACAATACCGCCCATCAAAGACTCATCGACAATGCCGGTGACTTTAATAGTTTTATTCAGTTTAGCACTCAGTGCCTTCTGAATAGCTTCTTGCTGATCGGCAGTGATTTCAAAAGCACTACTGACCGTCGCGTCAACGATGTTTTGCGCTTCATCACTAAGTTCTTTATAAAGCTCAGCAATCGAGGGCAGCAAAGGTAGACGGTTATTTTCCGCCAGAATACGAACAAAGTTCGCAGCCTTGTCATCAACATTACCTTCGCAAAGCTTTAAAAAAGCTTCGCCACGCTCTTCGCTACGCAAAGAGGGCGTTGAAAATAAAGCCGTAACCTGTGGGTCACTGGCAACAGCAGCTAAAAACTGCAAGCTGTCAGCCCACTGGCCATAACTTTTATCCGCATCCGCCAGCTCAAAAACTGCTTTGGCGTAGGGCCTAGCTGTGGTGATTTCAGACATTTAACTCAGACCTATGTTCGTCGGCTATAATTGCGCTACAAATTTATCAAGCACGTCTTTGTGTGTATCGGCGTTAATTTCACGTTGCAGTACCTGCTCGGCACCTGCAATCGCGATAGAAACAACCTGTCCACGCAACTCTTCTTTGGCCTTGTTCTTTTCAGCAAGGATTTCAGAATTAGCTGCTTCTTTAAGACGATCACCTTCGGCAACCGCAGTTGTCTTGGCTTCATCAACAATATCATTGCTGCGCTTCTGCGCTTGAGAAACAATTTCAGCCGCTTGAGCACGTGCTTCAGCAATCAGCTTTTCAGCTTCTGCTTTAGCTTCTTCCTGGGCTTTTTCGCCCTGTTCAGCTGCTGCCAAACCATTTGCAATTGTTTGCTTGCGCTCATCAATTGCTTCAATGATTGGCGGCCATACAAACTTGTAAGTGAACAGTACAAAAATTGCAAAAGCAATCATCTGCCCAATAAGTGTTAGCGTTATGCTCACGTGGACCTCCTAGTTGCGAGGGTTAAAATTTGCGACTCGACTCTATTAACCTTGAACGGCAGATAGAAGAGGGTTAGCAAATACGATCAATGCAAACATACCAACAACTACGAAGAATACGGCATCGATAAGACCAGCAGCGATCAAGAACTTAGTTTGTAGGTCGTTCATAACTTCTGGCTGACGCGCCGCGCCTTCCATGAACTTACCCGCTAGGATACCTATTCCTAGACAAGCACCGATAGCAGCGAATGCCAAAGCGATACCAACACCAACGATCGCGAAAGATTGAATTTGAGCGATTTGTTCAACCATGATTGCCTCCAAAAGCAAATAATTTTACAGATTAAAAAACTTCAAAAATGGCGGGGTTAACCACCGGTAAACTTTTAGTAATTTGAGTTGGCGGCAATGCCACCATACTCAGCCTTACTAGTGGCTATCTTCAGCCAAGCTTAAATACATGATCGTTAATACCATGAATAAGAAAGCCTGAAGCGTAATAACTAAAATGTGAAGAATGGCCCACGGCACACTCATCGTCCACTGAAAGCCCCAAGGAACTAGAGCAATCAATAGGAATACTAACTCACCTGCATACATGTTACCGAATAGTCGCAGCCCCAATGAAACCGGGCGAGCAATCTCTTCAACAATACGTAAAGCTACGTTGGCTGGCGCGAACCAAGGACCAAATGGAGCAGTAAGCAATTCCTTAGCGAAGCCGCCAAAGCCCTTACTTTTAATATTGAAGAAAAAGACCAGCAACATCACCGTAACACCCAGTGCCATTGGTGCGCTTAAGTCAGTAGAAGGCACAACCTTCATATAAGAGTGACCCGCAGCAAATAAGCCAGTCGCATCTTCAAAGAACCAAGCCGATAGGGCAGGGATTAGGTCAACAGGAACCAAATCCATGGTGTTCCACAATAGAACCCATACAAAGATCGTTAGCGCCAAGGGGCGAATGATTTTGCTGTTACCGTGATAGATTTCGCCGACTTGGTTATTTACAAACTCAACCAGCATTTCGGCAATATTCATCATAATGCCGTTGGGGACGCCCGATGTGGCCTTAACCGCAGCGCGACGTAAAACAAAACAAAATAGTATACCTAGAGCAATAGACCAGCCCATTGTATCTAGATTCAAGCTCCAAAAGCCTGCATCAGTACAGTCACCAACGTGCATGTGACCGTTAGTATCGTAACACGCACCCATATTAGTAAGGTGGTGAGAGATATAACCAGTGGGAGTTAATTCGCCGCCTGCTGCCATTTTTAATCTCTAGTTGCTAATACAAAAAAATAAGCAATCTGTGTTACCACAAACGTGCCAATTAAGGGCACTACTGCTAGCTTGAACAGACCCAGTGCAATAAATAAAAACACTGTACTAAACGCATATTTGGACAGCTGAGTTCTCATCAGTCCGCGGATATAGACTGTGTCTGTATCCTGCGTAGTCGTTCGCAAAACTCGAAAGGTGTAATATAAAACATTCGCGATAGAAATAAGTCCACCGACCGCTGCCGCTAATGCACCATTGGCACCAACAATCCAGCCCGAAATAAATATAGCAATAATCGTAATTGCTACTTTTGCTAACAAAACTGCCAGCAATTCTCGGCTGATAAGCGTCATAAACTTCCTAAAGCTTGTGTAATACACACAATCTAAGCGGCGCGAATTATAATGATTCTTATGACGTAAAGCAATGCTGATAGGCCACTCTAAGGTATTTTGTATAAAGTGGCTTTTTATACCACAAGTTGTGTTCCAGCATCTCTACAGGTACTACAATTAGTATTGTAGCTTATATTTGATTCCATACACTTATATATATAGATATAAAAGCACGCCACCTTAAAGGAATTATTAATGCTAAGTATTGGTTTTTTATTTGGCTATACCCCTAAAAGTAAAATTTCTATGCAAATTCTGCCTCAAAACTCGACTTTCAGTCTAGGGCGCATTATCGTCTGTCCATACAAAAATGAGGTCAACCATGAAAACGCTTTTATCACTTCTCTTAATCTCTACATTTGCCCTAGTCACTAGCGCTTGCAGTGAAAGCAGTTCAACAAGTACAAGCAACTCGAAGAGCCCGCAATCTAGTAAAACTGGCATCAGTTATCGTATAGGAACGCACTTTACTAAATTATCCGATCCCTTTGAGCCTAAAGGCACACAAAACGTTGTCACTGAATTTTTCTGGTACGGCTGCCCCCACTGTGAAAACTTTGAACCTGTATTAAAAAAATGGCAGTCCAACAAGCCTTTCAATACCATTTTGAAAAAGTCACCCGCCATTTGGAACGAGCCCATGAAGCTGCATGCAAAACTGTACTTCATTGCTGAAACGATGAATATCAAAGCTGCCGCCGTACATGCCGAGTTATTTAAAGTAGTTACGGCTCTGCGTGCTGAAAAAGATATGCTTAAGCAACAAGCTGCATTCGCCGCTGTATTTGCTAGACACGGCATGAACAATGAAACTTTTGAGAAGCAACTAAAGTCTTTCCAAGTAGAAGGCCAGCTAGAGCTAGCAGAGAAGCTAATGAAGCAAGGTGAGATCCGCAGTACACCTACGGTAATTGTGAACGGCAAATATCAGATTCAAAATAAAGCGACTAGGTCATCTACAGAAATAATGGAAGTTGCTAACTATATAATAGAGCAGGGTATTTAACTTTTATATACGGATAGGCTACTGGTAGCCTATCCGCATTGTAGGAGCCGTTTGCAACGGCGGTTTTATCAATATTCGCCGTTGCAAACGGCTCCTACAGATTGAGTGCCAATTTCAGCCCAGCATCCAAGTCTCGCTGCAGTTTTGCATTTAGACACCCCGCTTTTTCTGTCAAAAACTGCTTATCCAAGGTAAGCAGCTGCGACACATTCACCACAGAATCTTTTGCTAAGCTGCTGGCTTTTTTACTGAGCTTAAAGTTTCCCGGCGCATCCACTAAACGTAAATTAGATGTGATGACAACAACGGTAACTGTTTGAATTAAACTCTGATTAAACTCATTTGCCGATGCGACCACAACAGGGCGGCGATAGCCTGGCCCCGAACCACGGGGCGACTCTAAACAAGCCCACCAAATTTCGCCGCGTTTTACCATTCTTCTTGGTCTATAGAACTCGTCTGCATATCAGATAGTGCAGAGTCTAAGCCTTCGCCTTCTATTTTATAAACCGCATTTAAAGATTCAGTGACGCCGCTGTATTTATACTTCTCAATGTATTCTTCTACTGCGCGGGTGAATAGCTCGCTGCGGGAAAGCTTAAGCTCGCCAGCCATGGCTTCGGCCATTTGGAAGATGGAGTCGGGGATGGATATTGCTGTTTTCATGTTAAAAGTATAACTCGGGTTATACTTTTGTCAAATG
>CAZBWS010000003.1:24082-37440 GCA_964495705.1 uncultured Gammaproteobacteria bacterium | reverse complement strand
ATCCCATCCAACTCATCCAAGCTACTATAGCTAATCACTAGCTTCCCTTTACCGCCACTTCCGTGCTGAACGGAAACGCTAGCCATTAATTTATCCGCTAGATCTTTTTCCAAGGCAACGATATTTGGATCCGTTTTCTTCGCGGCCATTTTCGCACCATCCGCGCTTTTGCCCTGTAGTGCTTTAACCAACTTTTCACATTCGCGAACAGACAAACCCTTAGCCACTACTTCACGAGCAGCGCTGGACTGTTGATCTGACGGTAATCCCAATATCGCACGAGCATGGCCCATACTGAGCTTGCCTTCGTCAACTAGCTTTTTAACATCTTCGGGTAGCTCTAATAAACGTAATAAATTAGTTACACCCGTGCGCGAACGACCGACCGCTTGTGCAACTTCTTGATGGGTTAAATCGAATTCGTCGATCAAGCGCTGTAGGGCTTGTGATTCTTCCAGCGGGTTTAGGTTTTCACGCTGAATATTCTCAATCAACGCAGCAGCGGCAGCAGCTTGATCATCTAATTTTTTAATAACTGCAGGTATATCGTCGATGCCTGCAATTTGCGTAGCACGCCAGCGGCGCTCACCGGCAATAATTTCGTATTTGTCACCAATTTGGCGAACAACGATAGGCTGCAATACGCCCTGCTCACGAATAGAGTCCGCCAACTCTTCTAGCGCTTCTTGCTCAAAGTGGCGACGTGGCTGATAAGTACCGCGCATGATGCGGTCAACAGGAATCGTTTTAAGCTGATCCCCTGCAGCATTATCAACAACGGGTTCATTGCTACTTTCTACCGCTTTTGATCCTGCCAATAATGCGTCGAGTCCTCGACCTAGCCCTGGGCGTTTTGCTGATGCCATGTTACTTCTCTTTTAATTTTTGCTTGTATGCGAATAGGCTGGCAATAGAAATTGTTTTCAGCCTATCCGTAATATTTAATATTTTATGCAGCCGCAGTCGCCTGCTGTCTAGCCTGCGCATCTTTACGCAATATCTCACCCGCCAATGCCAAATAAGCTAATGCACCACGAGAGGTTTTATCGTATTGCAGTGCGGGTAATCCGTGAGACGGCGCTTCGGCCAAACGTACATTGCGCGGAATAATTGTGCGATAAAGCTTATCGTCAAAATATTCGGATAACTGGCTAGATACATCTACCGCCAAATTATTGCGCGGGTCGTACATAGTGCGTAAAACCCCTTCTATTTCTAGTGCGGGGTTAACTGACTTCTTTACATTTTCGATGGTTTGCATCAATGCGGATAGTCCTTCCAGAGCAAAGTACTCGCACTGCATAGGAATCAAAATACTGGTCGCCGCCACTAGTGCATTTAAGGTCAGCATATTCAAAGAAGGCGGGCAGTCGATGATGACGTATTCATATTGGCCGCGCACTTTTTCCAATTGCATCTTCATGCGCTGCTCGCGGGCCAACTCATTCATTAGAGCCACTTCAGCTGCAGTCAACTCGTCATTGGCACCGATAACATCATACCCAACTTCCGTTTTAACAATGGCTTCGTTAATTTCGCACTCATTCAACAATACTTCACAAGCGGAGTTTTCTAACTCATGTTTATTAACACTTGATGCCATCGTCGCATTACCTTGCGGGTCTAAATCCACTAGCAATACTTTTCGCTTGGTTGCCGCCAAGGAGGCTGCCAAGTTAACGGCTGTTGTCGTTTTACCTACGCCACCTTTCTGATTAGCGGTTACGATTACTTTGAAAAAATCTATCGTCGGTTCGGTCACGTCTTAGTCCTATTTATTAAGCCCAAATACCAATAGATGTCGTTCGCCATCTAACATCGGTACTTTTAGTTTGTGTGTTATCAAGTCGCTGACTTGGTCCTTAATCGGAGCCAGTTCTTCCTCAGCTTTCGGCCCCTTCATTGCGGCCATTCTTCCCATAGGCGAAAGTAAGTGCCGCGTTAATTTCACCATCAATGTTAAATCGGCAAAGGCACGGCTGGTGATCAAGTCAAAGCCGTCATTAGCTTCTAATTCTTCAACACGGGTTTTTGCCACCTGTAAATTATCCAGCCCTAATTCCATTTTAACCTGCTGACAAAAGCGGGTTTTTTTACCGTTACTGTCCAACAACGTAAACTGTTTTTCAGGGTAGGTGATTGCCATGGGAATACCAGGCAAACCCGCACCGGTGCCCACATCTAAAATACTATCGCCCTTTATATAAGGTGCAATCGCCATACTGTCTAATAAATGATGCGTGAGCATTTTTTCAGGCTCACGAATCGCCGTCAAATTATAGGCTTTGTTCCATTTCACTAACAAAGCCAGATAAGCCAACAACTTTTCAATTTGCTGGTCTTCCAATGTTAGCTTTAATTCAGCTAAGCCTTTAACTAAGGTGTCTTTCATTATTTGAACTATGCCGTTTTTGGCAACGAGCGGCGTTTTAAATGCACGCGTAATAAAGAAATAGCCGCCGGGGTAATACCTGGTATACGCCCCGCTTGACCCAGCGTTTCTGGCTTGTGCTCATTTAGCTTCAAACCGATTTCTTTAGAAATTCCACTGATGACGGTGTAATCAATATTCGTTGGCATCGATAGGCTTTCTTGCGCCTTATTGCGTTTAATATCTTCTTCAGCCCTGGCTAAATAGCCAGAGTATTTAATCTGTACTTGTACTTGCTCCGCCACTTGCGCATCATCAACACCGCCAACCCCATCCAATGCGGATAATTTCTGATAATCCATTTCAGGGCGCTTCAAAATATCTTCAGCGGAAAACTCACGGGGCATGGGCTTGCCTTCAAATTCAGCTATTTGCTGACCCGCTACAGAATTCGGCTGTATATAGTGTGAATGCAAACGTGCTTTTTCTGCTTCTACAGCATCGCGCTTACGGCTAAAGGCATCCCAGCGTGCATCATCCACTAAGCCCACTTGACGACCCAGCTCTGTCAGGCGTAAATCGGCATTGTCTTCACGTAGCAGTAAGCGATGTTCAGCTCGGCTAGTAAACATACGATAGGGCTCTTTGGTGCCGCGAGTATTTAAGTCATCGACCAATACGCCGATATAAGCTTGATCACGACCCAAGGTGAAAGGATCTTTTTCTTGGGCACGTAAGCTGGCATTGATACCCGCTAATAAACCTTGAGCACCTGCTTCTTCATAGCCAGTAGTGCCATTGATTTGCCCTGCAAAATAAAGGTTAGTAATAAACTTTGTTTCTAGGGTTCCCTTTAAATCACGGGGGTCAAAATAGTCGTACTCAATGGCGTAACCCGGGCGCGTAATATGCGCATTTTCAAAACCCTCAATCGAGCGCACCAGCTTTAACTGTGTCTCAAAAGACAAGCTTGTTGAAATACCATTCGGGTATAGCTCGTGGGTAGTTAGACCCTCCGGCTCAATAAAAATCTGATGACGATCTTTATCCGCAAAACGCATAATTTTATCTTCAACCGAAGGGCAATAGCGTGGGCCAACGCCTTCTATCACGCCGGTATACATGGGTGATTCTGCCAAGCCTTCGCGAATAATCTCGTGAGTGCGCTCATTGGTATAGGTAATATGACAAGAGACCTGTTTAGGGTGATCTGCCGTAGAACCTAAATAAGAAAACACCGGGGTAGGGTTGTCACCGGGTTGTTCCGCTAAAGAGCTAAAATTAACCGAACGGGCATCAATACGTGGCGGTGTTCCCGTTTTTAAACGATCCACTCGAAAGGGCAGTTCACGCAGTCGATTAGCCAGGGCAATAGATGGCGGATCCCCCGCACGACCACCAGAAGATTGCTTTAAGCCAATATGAATTTGGCCCCCTAAGAAAGTACCTACCGTTAACACAACACTATGCGCCATAAAGCGAATACCCGTTTGTGTAACGACACCGGTGACTTTCTCACCTTCAACAATCAAGTCATCAGCAGACTGTTGGAAAATATTTAAATTAGGCGTGTTCTCTAATAAGCCACGAACCGCATTGCGATAAAGAACACGGTCCGCTTGGGCACGGGTTGCGCGCACCGCAGGGCCCTTGCGAGAATTGAGTATACGAAATTGAATACCGGCACGATCCGCCGCCCAGCCCATGCCGCCGCCCAGGGCGTCAATTTCCTTAACTAGGTGACCTTTGCCGATGCCGCCAATAGCGGGATTACAGCTCATTTGACCCAGCGTTTCCATGTTATGTGTCAGCAACAAAGTTTTACTGCCGCTGCGCGCAGCCGCCAACGCTGCCTCGGTGCCCGCATGACCGCCACCAATAACAATTACATCAAAATGGTCAGGATAATTCACAAACTCACCGCTATACATCAAACAAAAAAGCCAAGAGGCGAATTGTACGGGCTTTGTGGAACAGGTGAAACCGCAATTTTTATAAGTAACTGATAGCTAAATAGTTTTTATACTATATGTAGTGATTTTACTTTGCGTGGAACACATGTGGCGGGAAATATTTACTGTAATGCGGATAGGCTGGCAATGGATCATTTTTAGTCTATTCCCATGACACACTAAAGTTCGGTTAACTCACCACGCAAATGTGGCTTTCTACCATTGGCTGAACGCACTTCAAAAACCGTCTGATCACCTTGTTGCTCTTGGTAGTAAGCAACTGTACTCGGCAGAAATATCGGCAATTTAAAGTCTACTTTAATACGATAGGGAAAGGACTTATCCAGCATCACTTTCATCATCAAGGGAAATAATAAGGTATGTATGTAAGTGGCACTGAAATTATCACTGACATCAAAGCCACATAATTTTTCATAAGCCTGAACATACCGTTGTTTAGCGCTCATAGCTGTTAACTCAAAACCTATATCAGGCAAAGACGTCGCTTGCTTATCCGCTTTTTTAGGCCATATCACGCGTGCGAAACAATTAAGCACCTAGCAAATTCTGACCACAAACGCGTACAACATTTCCCGTCACACCTTGTGATGCAGAGCTGGCATACCATGCAATAGTTTCTGCCACATCGATAGGTAAACCACCTTGACTCATAGAATTCATTCGACGCCCTGCCTGGCGAATAACAAAGGGGATCGCCGCTGTCATTTGTGTTTCAATAAATCCTGGAGCGACCGCATTAATCGTAATATCTTTCTTGGCTAATATCGGTGCCATTGACTGAACCATACCGATTACACCTGCTTTAGATGTACCGTAGTTGCTTTGACCCATATTTCCAGCAATACCCGAAATAGAGGCAACACCAATCACGCGACCACCTTTATTAATCACATCCGCATCGAGCAGCGCATCATTAATTCGCTCTTCACTAGATAGGTTGATGTCGATCACCATATCCCACAAGTGCTCCTTCATACGGCCTAATGTTTTATCGCGAGTAACACCCGCGTTATGCACCACAATATCCACACCCTTTTGCGAGCTTTTAAAGTATTCCGATAATTTAACAGGCGTTGCCGCATCAGTAATATCCATAGCCAGTACTGAACCACCTATACGATTGGCCACTTTTTCAAGCTGTTCTTGAGCAGGCGGTATATCTAGGCAAACAACGTGTGCACCATCTCGGGCTAAAGTATTTGCAATCGCTTCACCAATGCCCCGTGACGCACCGGTTACCAAAGCCACTTTTCCAGCCAATGGTTTAGCCCAATCAATAACCGCCAATTTTTTAGATTTACTAATACGTACCACTTGCGCCGACACGTAGGCAGAGCGTGCAGAAAGGAAAAAGCGCAGTGACGATTCCATATTTTTCTCGGCACCAGCAGCCACATACATTAATTGTACTGTGCCGCCCTTACGAATTTCTTTACCCATACAACGAGTAAAGCCTTCCAATGCACGCTGAGCTGTTTGCTCTTTGGGGTCTGCACATAACTCAGGAGTTCGACCAACTACGATAACGCGATTGTTCTTTTTCATCTTACGTACAACAGGATGAAAGAAGTCATATAAGGCTTTTAACTCAACACTGTTTTTAATCCCTGATGCATCAAAAACTAAAGCTTTAAATTTTTGCCCATCTTCATCTGCAGCGCTATATACAGAGGTTTTTAGATCTACACCCTGCAGGGATTTTTGTACTGCCGCATCGGCCACTTTAATCGTTGATGAGCTTTGCGCTAGAGTTTCTGCAATAGCAGTGCTTAATTCAGCACCCGCTGCAGCGCCAATTAATAAGTCGCCACCGATGAAATCATGATCTGATGAATAACGTTCTAAAACGGTAGGATTGGGTAAGCCCAGTGAATTAACTACAGATTGACCCAGTCCGCTATTTGCAAAGCCAATATAGCTATCTTTACTCATGGAGAATACCTTTAATTGAATTAGGCAAACACCATACTGCGGACAGTAAGAAGATGAAAGTGACTATCGTTTAACAGCCGCTTATTATTAATTTTTTGGCAGATTAAAACCGTTTTCTAAATTTTACTTACCAATACAAAAACTAGAGAAAATCTCACCTAATAAATCATCATTCGTAAATACGCCGGTAATTTTAGATAACTGTTCTTGAGCCAAACGTAGTTCCTCGGCAGCTAATTCCCCAGCAGAGACATTTAACTGATCTGCCGATAGCTCTATATGTTCATTGGCAATGGTTAAGGCATCTAAGTGACGCTGTCGGGCGGTGAATATGCCTTCATTATTTTGCTCATAGCCAATACTTTGCTCTAAGTGTTGAGCCAATAATTTAACCCCGTCATTTTTCCCAGCCGATAAATAAATCGCAGTATGATGTTCATCCGGTTCTATACGCGGCGACTCTGTATGCGGATAGGCTGGCAATAGATCTATTTTGTTATAGATCACATCGTAGTCACAGTCCTTGGGTAACTCAGCAATAATTTTTTGATCTGCAACGGTAATGCCTTTACTGGCATCAACAAGTAATAGCACCCGATCCGCATCCTGCACCGCACGCCAGGCGCGCTTAACCCCTTCCGCTTCCACTATATCTTCGGTTTCGCGCAAGCCTGCCGTATCAACAATATTAAGCGGCAAGCCATCAATATGAATTTGTTGCTGTAATACATCGCGAGTGGTACCGGCTATTTCGGTAACAATCGCTGCATCAGAACCTGAAAGGGCATTTAACAAACTCGACTTACCCGCATTCGGCTGACCCAAAATAACCACGGTCATGCCTTCACGTAATAACTGACCTTGCCGCACAGATTTTGTCACCGAGGCCATATCCCCTTGCAAAGTATGCATGCGTTTATGTAACTGCTGATCGGATAGAAAATCAATTTCCTCTTCAGGGAAATCTAACGCCGCTTCTATATATAAACGTATATGAATCAAAGAATCGAGCAAGACTTGTATACGTTTGGAAAAATCACCCTGTAAGGATCGCGTTGCAGCACGCGCCGCTTGCTCAGTCGTTGATTCAATTAAATCGGCTACAGCTTCCGCCTGGGCTAAATCCATTTTTTCATTAATAAAAGCGCGTTCGGTAAACTCACCAGGGGCTGCGATACGAGCACCCAGTTCAACCGCTGTTTTCAAAATCAGATTAAGTACAACAGGTCCACCATGGCCTTGAATTTCAAATACATCTTCGCCCGTGTAAGAATGGGGTGCTTTGAAATAAATGACGATACCATGGTCTAGCACTTCACCCGCTTGGTTGCCTAAAGGCCGGTAATCCGCATAGCGAGGGGAGGGCAGTACACCCGAAATTTTTTCACCAATAGCTGCCGCTAATGGGCCAGATAAACGGACGATACCCACGCCACCTTTTCCCGGAGCGGTAGCAATTGCGGCGATGGTGTCTGATGAGTTTTGCATGATTTTTTTACTTTATGCGGATAATCCAAAAATACCTTATTTATAAGCTATCCGCATTACCTTCTTCTAATAAAAAAGGCGCGAACTGATTAGATCAAGTCGCGCCTTTCATTATGATCTATCTAATGACTTATTCGTTTTCTATACGCTTAGTAATCACATACTGCTGAATAATAGACAGGGTGTTGTTCGTTACCGAGTAAAGTACTAAGCCAACCGGTAGGAAGAAGAAAAATACAGAGAACATAATTGGCATCATTTGCATCATCTTCGCCTGCATAGGGTCGGCCGGTGGTGGGTTCAGCTTCTGTTGTATAAACATGGAAGCCCCCATAATCACTGGCAAAATAAAGTAAGGATCTGCAATTGATAAATCGTTAATCCAAAGAATGAAAGGCGCTTGGCGCAATTGTACCGATTCTAGTAGCGCCCAATACAAGCCCATAAATACAGGCATTTGAATTAGCATTGGGAAACAACCTGCTGCAGGATTAACCTTATGTTTCTGGAATAAAGCCATTTGCTCTTTCGCAATACGCTGGCGGTCGTCGCCGTATTTTTCCTTTAGCTTTTGCACTTCCGGCATGACTTTTTTCATTTTAGCCATGGATTTATAGCTAGCGTTAGCCAAGGGGAAGAACAGTATTTTTAAACCAATGGTCAATATAACAATCGCCCAACCCCAGTTACCTACAATGGTATTGATCCAATTTAGCGCGATGTACATTGGCTTGGAAATAATCGTTAATATGCCAAAATCGACAGCTAGACCTAGTCCTGGTGCTATCTCATCTAAGCGGTCTAAAATTTTGGGGCCTATGTAAATGCCAGTTTTAAATTCTATCGTTTCAGCAGGGGCGACTTTTTTCTTTGTAGAGGTTAAACCCATCACATAGCGCTTGCCATATTCATTATCAACGACTTTGCTGTAGTATTTATTGGTCTCATTTGCAGTGGGTATAAGTGCTGTCATGAAATAGTGCTGTATCATTGCAGCCCAGCCATTATCAAAGCTCTTATTTAAGTTTTCATCTTCCATGTCGTCGTATTCGACTTTTTCGTACTTATCTTCTTCATTGTAATAAACACCACCGGTGTAGGTATAAAGAAATGGTTGCGAATCATCGACTTCTGAACGCTGTATTTGACGATATTGATTTCCAGCCCACTCTTGTTGCGTGTTATTGGTGACCTTAAAAGTTTCATTAATTAGGTAATCACTGCGCTTAAAGGTATACAGCTTCGTCACCTTAATACCGTTTTCATTCCAGCTCAGTGGAACTGTCAACACATCCTGGCCATCAGCTAATATATATTCTGACTGTTGCGCATTAAATTGTGCATAGTGGTTAGGTGCGCCTGCTTTGGCTAATAGGCCAGACTGCACAGTATAAAACCCGCTATTCGAGCTATTTTGTAAACGAATGGTATTTTCACTGCCTATCTCTTGCGGATAATCCAGCAAGTTAGTTTGCACAATATTGCCGCCCTTAGTATCAATAATAATATCTAATACATCGGTAACAACGCGCACAGTCGCTGTAGAAATAGTTGGCGCTGACGTTGTCTCAGGAAGATCATTAGAACCTTCAATTTGTTGATTCGCTTCCGGCACATCTGCAGCAATAGGTGCTGTTGGCACATCCACATTATGGCTGATTACAGATTGTTCTTCAGGTTTGTGATCTTCCTGCCAAGCGGTATAAATTTGAACGCCGACGAGGGCAAGGGCTACAAATAAAATAATGCGTAAGTTATCCACGACTTAACCTTTTTTTGTGCAATGGCACGATGATGTATTTTCTGTGCGATGTAATTCATCAGGCACAGGATCATATCCACTGCCGCCCCAAGGGTGGCAACGGGCAATACGTTGAATAGAAAGTAGTGTTCCTTTAATAGGGCCATGTGTTTCCAGGGCTTCTATTGCGTATGCAGAACAAGTAGGGGTGTAGCGACAAGTAGGCACACTGAGTGGGCTAATCAGTAAACGATAAAAGCGAATTACTTGGATGAGGAAGTAGCGCATTTTTTTATCATAACCTTCCACTGTTGATCTATGGATTTACGCAAGCTTGCGCGATCCACTTCTGCAATACCACGCTTAGATAAAACGACAATATCTAAACTGCCTAATCTATCACCTTGCAAACGAAAACTCTCTTTGACGATACGTCTAACTAAGTTACGTGTGATGGCAGTGCGGGTATGCTTTTTTGATATAGCCAACCCCAAGCGGGAATAGCCAAGATCATTGGGTCGAAAGAGTACCGTTAAATGTTCACCGTACGCTTTCTTGGCTTTGTCAAAAACAAAGCTGAAATCCTTTGACACTCTAAGAGTGGCTTGTCGACTTAGACTCATTCAGCTTTATCTATAAGATTGGGAGCACTATAAGTAGTACTCCCAACAGCTTGCTAAATTATACGGCTAAGCTGTGACGGCCTTTTGAACGACGGCGAGCGATAACTGCGCGACCGCCTCGAGTAGCCATACGTGAACGGAAACCGTGAGTACGCTTGCGACGGATATTACTGGGTTGATATGTTCTTTTCATCGGAACGAACCTTTAAATCTAAAATATTGCTAAAGCGGCGCTTTTTTAACGACTAATAATAGCCGAAACGACACCGCCCTCAGAGAACGGCGCAAGATAGGCGAAACCCCTCTTATTGTCAATACATATAAGGCTTTTGAGGGCTTATTGTCGCAAGTATTTTGTCCTCAGGAATTGATTGTGTTTAGAAAGGTTAAAAAACACAAGATATGGGTGTGGATAACTTTCGCTCCTAGGATTAAACTGCATATTCTAAAACTATCGCAATATCAGCAATAAAGAGTGAATAAGTGATTCCTGTAGTATGGCAACGCTGTCTCGCACAGCTTGAAAATGAATTATCCGACCAGGAACTCAATACATGGGTGCGTCCTTTGCAAGCCCATGTGGTTGATGGCACTCTTTGCCTTATGGCGCCCAATCACTTTGTATCAAACTGGGTTAAAGACAAATATATTCCCCGCGTTAGAGAATTAGTCACCAACTTAGGTGACCCTGAAGTTTCCCACGTTGATATCAACATTGGCCACAGCCAAGCGCATACACCGACTGGCCCAAGAGCCAGCAGTGGTGCAGCACAGGTCAGCTCTGCGCCAAAAGTAGAAGCTGTCAATAATTTACCACCTCCTATTCAGCATAATTTAGACCCGAGCTATACCTTTGATGCCTTTGTAGAAGGTAAATCAAACCAGTTAGCTAGGGCTGCTGCTACACAAGTAGCAGAAAACCCAGGTGGTGGTTATAACCCCTTATTTTTATACGGTGGAGTAGGGCTAGGTAAAACACATCTTATGCACGCCGTTGGCCATGAAATCATGGCTAACAACCCCAAAGCACGTGTTGTTTATTTGCATTCTGAACGCTTTGTGGGGGATATGGTAAAAGCACTACAGCATAATTCTATAGATGAATTTAAACGCTTATACCGCTCGGTCGATGCATTACTCATTGATGATATTCAATTTTTTGCTGGTAAAGAGCGCTCCCAAGAAGAATTTTTTCACACTTTTAATACCTTAATGGAACGCAAACAGCAGATTATTTTAACCTGTGACCGTTATCCTAAAGAAGTACAAGGTTTGGAAGAGCGACTAAAATCTCGCTTTGGCTGGGGGCTCACCATTGCCGTAGAACCTCCAGAGCTTGAAGAGCGGGTCGCCATTCTGCAAAGCAAAGCTGAACAGGCCAAGGTGATATTACCCAATGAAGTCTCCTTCTTTATTGCCCAACGGGTTAGTTCTAACGTGCGAGAGCTAGAGGGCGCTATGCGCCGGGTTATTGCCAACAGCCACTTTACAGGGCGACCAATCACACTAGACTTTGCCAAAGAAGCCCTACGTGACCTAATTGCGTTACAAGACAAACTGGTAACTATTGATAATATTCAAAAAACCGTGGCAGAGTACTTCAAAATACGAGTCAGTGATCTACACTCAAGTCGTCGTAGCCGCTCAATAACGCGACCACGACAAATAGCCATGGCATTAGCCAAAGAACATACCAACCATAGTTTACCGGAAATAGGCGATGCCTTTGGTGGGCGCGACCACACCACCGTGATGCACGCGACCAAAAAAGTAAAAGAATTACGTGAAGAAGATAACCGTATCGATGAAGATTATCGAAATTTATCGCGCACATTAAGTAGTTAAAGATGAATATTATCCACAAAATATCTGTGGATAAACAAGCTAACAGCCCTGTGGATAACTTGTCTGTAAGCCTGTGTAAGAAAAAAGCAGTCAATTTGTAAACACGTTATACACAGCTTGGTAAGGGTCTAAACTGCCTACTTACCAAGCCTAAAAAAAATTTTAACTTATTGTTTTTATTAAGTTTTTAAGAGTTATTAACAAAAAACTCGCTGCTTAATAATAATAATAATTTATAAAAAAAGATAAATATATTATTAACCCTGATATTCAAACTTTAGGTAAGGAACATGAAACTAAACCTTTCACGTGAAGCATTGTTAACACCACTACAAAAAGTCATCGGTGCTGTAGAACGTAAACAGACCATGCCAGCACTCTCCAATGTGTTAATCAAGGCAAACGCAGGTGATGTAACTATCACTGCAACAGATTTAGAAATAGAACTGGTTGCTAATAGTGTTATGCCTGTTGATCAGGATGGCGATATCACATTGCCTGCACGAAAGCTTTTAGATATCTGTAAAAACCTACCTGATGGTGCAGACATTGCATTGTTAGTCGATGGCGATAAAGCAACGATCTCTTCAGGGCGTAGTCGCTTTAAGCTATCTACACTCCCCGCAGCAGATTTTCCTGCCCTAGAAGATATACAAGTAAATTCCAGTTTCACTATTCCTCAAGCAACATTGCGAAAAGTGATAGAGAAAACTGCCTTTGCTATGGCACAACAAGATGTGCGCTATTACTTAAACGGCCTAATGCTAGAACTCTCAGGTAGCATGGTGAGAGCAGTAGCAACTGATGGTCACCGTTTAGCACTGTGCGAAACCGATGCAGGTATTAACGTACCAGAAAGCCGCCAAGTCATCATTCCTCGCAAAGGTGTTTTAGAATTAATGCGTATGTTAGATACGGCTGATGCCGACGCTAATGTGAGTTTAAGCAGTAATCATATTCGTGTTGATATGGGAGCACTACGTTTCACTTCTAAACTCATCGATGGACGCTTCCCAGACTACCAGCGTGTAATGCCTGTAGATGGCGATAAAATTGTAACAACGGATAAGCAAGACCTTCGTTTAGCACTCACCCGTACATCCATTCTTTCTAACGAGAAATACAAAGGCGTACGCCTCAGTGCAGAAGCCAATATATTGAAGATTCAGACTAATAACCCTGAACAGGAAGAGGCTGAAGAAGAGCTGGAAGTACAATACGATAGCGATCAGATCGAAATTGGTTTCAACGTAAACTACATGTTGGATGTATTGAATTCGATCGAAGAAGATACGGTAACGATTGAGCTTAAGGATTCGAATAGCTCTTGCTTAGTGCAAGAGGCTGGGGCGCAGACGGCTAAGTACGTTATTATGCCGATGCGT
>CAZBWS010000003.1:0-23982 GCA_964495705.1 uncultured Gammaproteobacteria bacterium | reverse complement strand
CAAGAGGCTGGGGCGCAGACGGCTAAGTACGTTATTATGCCGATGCGTTTGTAGTTTACGATTGCTGCGAACGTCAATGACGGCGTTAAAAATAAACTCAGAATGCTCATGTACACAAGTACACTGCGCTTCTGAGTTTATTTTTGCCTTGTCCTTAACGCTCTCGCTAACCGTAAACAGTATTTATACGGGTTTGGTATATGTCTAAAAAAGTGAAAATCATATTGGGAATAATATGTTCTTTAGCACTATTAGCTATTGTTGGGCTTTTAATATTATCCTCATATATAAGCCCTGATATACCTAGTCCTAAATCAGATGTTCCGATCACATATAAGATTGGCTGGGGAAACAACGGAGAAGAGTTCATTATTGAGTCTATAAAAGCTGAAGTCTTATATCCGCATTTAACGCTTACTAACTCTAAAGCATTAGTTGAATATACAGTTAAGGGGAGTTTCTCTTATAAAGGGTCATGGAAGCCTTATGTGAAATCAGTACATGTAAGTGAACGCTGGATAGCAGAGCCTCAAAATTTTGAAGATAACTTTGGAGAGATTGAAATTGTTCCTTTGGTTGGAGTAAAAAGTGATGACAATTATGACGGAGAACAGATCTCTTTCAGTGTCACAGTTCAAGACTACCTTTACACAGGAGGCTGGGGCACGAATACTTACACAGTAAGGTCGCAGGACAAGGTGGACACTATCATCCTCCATCAGCGGAAGTAGTAGTCCGTGAGCATCACCAAACTCTTCATCCAAAACCTGCGTATCCTAGAACAGGTTGATATAGAAACATCCCCTAAGTTAAACCTTATCGTCGGCAAAAATGCCTCTGGTAAAACCTCCTTACTTGAAGCTATTTATTTCTTAAGCACCGCACGTTCTTTTCGAACTCGACAGATAGGGGAAGTACTTAAGCACAATACAGAATCCATGATTATCAGTGCCCAGGTTAAACAGGCTAGCGGCAATGTTATCCCTTTAGGCATCAAGCGCTCTAAACAGAAAAGCTTGATGAAGGCGAATGGAGAGGTGGTTGAGAGAGTCTCTGAGTTAGCTAAGTTTCTGCCTGTGCAGATCATCCATCCAGAGAGTCATCAGTTGGTTATTGGCGGTCCTAAGTTCAGAAGGCAGTTTTTGGATTGGGGAGTGTTCCACGTGGAACATGACTTCTATGTTACATGGGCACGCTATCAACGGGCTTTGAAACAAAGAAACTCTGCACTTCGCCAGCGCATGAAAGATATGGAAGGGGCATGGGATGGGGAATTAAGCCAAGCAGCCAGTCGTTTGCATGGTATGCGGATGAGTTATTTGGATGCCTTAAGAAAGATCTTGCCGAAGTACACCCAAGCCATTATGGGTGATCAAAAGATTGAAATGATTTACCAGCCTGGTTGGGATGCGGAAGAAACATTGGCTACAGCTCTGAAAGGGAATAGGGTGCGGGACTGGCAGCGTGGTTATACGACTCAAGGTCCTCATCGAGCTGAGCTGGTTTTTAAGGTCAATGGTTATAAGGCTCAGGGTGAGATATCCCGGGGGCAGCAGAAGATGTTGGTGTCTGCATTACGTTTAGCTCAGTCAGAATTGTACAGTGAGCTTACACAACTTCCCTGTGTTATTTTGGTTGATGATTTACCCGCAGAGTTGGATGTACAACACCGTCATTCATTGATGGAGCTACTGCGTAATATGAATGCACAGATATTTGTTAGCTGTGTTGAACAGGACCAAATTGACTTATCCGCATGGGATGATAAACGCATGTTCCACGTGGAACACGGTATGCTTTCAGAGATAGAGTGATGCTGTATAGCAGTAGGTTTTTAGGCTTTTCTGGTGCTATACTGCTGCGCTTGGTTAAAGCTAAACAAATATAAATAAACACATTACAGGCTTCCCCAGAAGACCGCGCTAATCATGACATTAGCAAAGCTACAATCGGGAAGACTAAGGTAAGAATTATGAGTGAAGAATACGGTTCATCGAGTATTAAAGTCCTTAAAGGGCTGGATGCAGTGCGCAAGCGCCCAGGCATGTACATCGGTGATACAGACGACGGCACTGGCTTGCACCATATGGTGTTTGAGGTGGTCGATAACTCAATCGATGAAGCCCTAGCGGGACACTGTTCAGAGATTAAAGTCACCATCCAGACTGACGAGACCATTACGGTTTCGGATAACGGCCGTGGTATTCCTACTGACATGCACCCAGAGGAAGGGCGCTCAGCGGCAGAGGTCATCATGACCGTATTGCACGCGGGTGGTAAGTTTGACGATAACTCCTACAAGGTTTCCGGTGGTTTACACGGGGTAGGTATCTCCGTAGTTAACGCGCTGTCACACAAGCTGACCTTAGAAATTCACCGTCACGGTAAGATTCACACTCAAAACTACACCGACTCTGTGCCTGACGCACCACTAGCAGTTACCGGTGAAACCGATCGCACTGGTACTAGTGTTAGTTTCCTAGCGTCTGAAGAAATATTCACTCAGGTTGAATACCACTACGATATTTTATCTAAACGTCTACGTGAGTTGTCATTTCTAAACTCTGGCGTACGTATTGTTCTCAAAGACGAGCGCAGCGGCAAAGAAGATATTTTTGAATACGAAGGCGGCATATCCGCATTCGTAGAACATCTCAACCGCAACAAAACACCATTGCACGAAAAGGTTGTGCATATCGAAACCATCAAGGATGAGGTGGGTGTTGAAGTGTCATTGCAGTGGAATGATTCCTATCAAGAAAATGTATTCTGCTACACCAACAATATTCCCCAGCGCGATGGTGGTTCACACCTTGCGGGCTTCCGTGGTGCGCTAACCCGTACCATGAACAACTACATCGAAGCGGAAGGTGTGGCTAAGAAAGCCAAGGTTAATGTGAGCGGTGATGACGCTCGTGAAGGTTTAACCGCAGTTGTTTCGGTCAAAGTGCCTGATCCCAAGTTCTCTTCACAGACTAAAGACAAGTTGGTGTCTTCAGAAGTGAAGGGTATTGTTGAATCAGCCATGGCTGAGAAGTTACAAGAGTTCCTGTTGGAAAACCCAACAGAAGCTAAGATCATCGCTAACAAGATTGTTGATGCGGCTAGTGCTAGAGAAGCGGCCAAGCGCGCCCGTGAAATGACTCGCCGTAAAGGTGTGTTAGATATTGCCGGCTTGCCAGGTAAACTAGCAGATTGCCAGGAAAAAGATCCTGCACAATCAGAACTCTTCATAGTGGAGGGTGACTCTGCGGGAGGCTCTGCCAAACAAGGTCGTGACCGTCGTACTCAAGCGGTACTGCCACTGAAAGGTAAAATCCTTAACGTAGAGCGTGCACGCTTCGACAAAATGATCAGCTCACAAGAAGTGGGCACGCTGATTACCGCCCTTGGCTGCGGTATTGGTAACGAAGAATACAATATTGAAAAGCTGCGCTACCACCGCATCATTATCATGACCGATGCCGATGTTGACGGCTCCCACATCCGAACACTATTACTGACCTTTTTCTATCGTCAAATGCCTGAATTGATTGAAAATGGTTATATCTACATTGCACAGCCACCTTTGTATAAGGTCAAGAAGGGTAAGCAAGAGCGTTATGTGAAAGATGATAAGGCGTTAACAGATTATCTACTTTCATTAGCCTTGAGTGACTGCTCACTCCACGTCAATAGCAATGCCCCTGCACTCAGTGGTGAAGCTTTGGAAGATCTATCTCAACGCTATCTTTCAGCCAAGAGTATGGTGAACCGTTTATCTAAGCGTTACGATCAATCTGTGCTAGAAGCCATGTTGAATTTCAATAGCTTAAAGGGGGATGACTTACTTGATCAGGCTAAGGTACAAGAGTGGGCTGACCAGGTATCCAAAGCGGTGAACGTAAACGCGGGCCCAGCAACCTCTTACTCCGCTAATGCCATTAAGCGCGAAGACAATGTTTATGGTGTAAAGCTTGAGCGCATCGTACATGGTGTACCGATTGAGCAAATCTACGAGCCTGAGTTCTTTAATGGAGGCGAGTACAAGTATCTCGGTGATCTTGGTGAACGCCTAGATGGTTTGCTCAGCGAAGGTGCCTACGTCAAGCGTGGTGAAAAAGTTGAAGCGGTGAATACTTTTGGTGAAGTCCTAGAGTGGATCATGGCGGAAGCTCGTAAAGGTCAAAGCATTCAGCGCTATAAGGGTTTGGGTGAAATGAATCCTGAACAGTTGGCCGAAACAACATTAGATCCTGGTTCGCGTCGCTTGTTACAAGTACGTATTGAAGATGCTATTGCTGCCGATGAAGTATTTACTACCTTAATGGGCGATCACGTGGAACCCCGTCGTGACTTTATTGAAGGTAATGCACTGTCGGTATCTAACCTAGACGTATAAAGATGTTTATTTACAGCATATCCGCATATGAATGTGGATATGCTAAAAGATTTTCTTGAAGTTATACATAAGTAAAACTTCGTGTTATATTTTTGTATAACACTATGAGGTCATAAACATGTCAGCGATAGCCGTACGCCAATCAGGGGGCGCAAGCATTATCAGCATCCCTAAAGCCATTTTGAAAACACTGGGTTTAACGGTGGGTTCAAAACTGGATTTAAGCTTAGAAGATAACAAAATCATATTATCTCCGGTTAAAGAAGAGCTCAGTTTGGAAGAGTTATTAGCCTCAAGCCCCAAGCAATCCTTTGCAGTGACAGAAGAAGACCGCGAATGGTTAGATGATAAACCTGTGGGCAAAGAGCTTTAATGTACATTCCAGATAAGGGAGATATCGTTAAACTAAATTTTGATCCCAGTGCTGGGAGAGAAATAATGAAATTTCGTCCTGCCTTGGTTATCTCTAGAAAAGCATTTAACGAGCACACCGGCTTTGCTATTGTTGCTCCAATTACCAGCACGCTTCGTGGTACAAAAATAGAAGTGGTTTTGCCACAAGAACTACAAACCCAAGGCGCTGTACTGGTATACCAAATAAAATCACTGGACTATACGGATAGGCAAGTTCAGCTTATTGAAAAAGCGCCTTACGACGTTGTAGAAAAAGCTACATTACTGGCTAAAACCATCATCAATTAACGGGAGGCAGGAAATGGACTTAACAACATATTTCATCGCTACCGCTGTCGCCATCGTATTAGTTTACGCCGTGATCATCTATAACGGCTTAGTACGTATAAAACACTATGTGTCTAAATCCTGGGCTAATATCGATGTATTACTCAAACAACGCCATGACGAGCTTCCAAAGCTGATAGAAGTCTGTAAAGGCTATATGAAGCACGAACGGGAAACTTTTGAAGCCGTAATGAAAGCACGTTCCATGGCTGCTGATGCTTTGCAAAACGAAGATGTAAAAAAAGTCGGCCAATCAGAGACCATGATGCGCCAAGGCCTAGGCCAGTTATATGTTGCCGTAGAAGACTATCCTGAATTGAAAGCTAATGATCAGTTCAAACATCTGCAAAATCGTATTACTGCCTTAGAAAATCAAATAGCCGACCGCCGCGAGTTTTATAACGAAAGCGTGACGGTGAATAACACCCGTATAGAAATGATCCCCGATGTAATTATTGCTAAGTTGTTTGGTTTTAAGGAACGACAGTTGTTGCAGTTTTCTGAGGCAGAGTTGGCGGATGTGGATATGCAAGGAGCTTTTGAGAGCTAATATAAATAATAACCATGCCTAAAAAACTCCTAATCCCAACAATTCTAGCCTTCCTCTTCAGTGGCTGCGTCTCTATCGACAAACGCGGCGATGAAGAAACCATTGACCGTGCCGCCACAGCAAACTTCTCAGCGACTTTTGCTAATCAGGCCAATTATAAAAGCAATGCGGATGGCCCGGTGATTGATAACTTGGCGAACTTGTTACTGATTCCTGCCAGCCAATCCGCATCGGCGCAGGTCAGCTTTAATAGCAGTACGGGTTTGGTGATTCATTTTGCTGATGCCAAGCAAACTAAGACGATACCCTTAGGTGATGGCTTAAAGCTGAATAAAAATGGAGTGTTGGAATTATCTTCAAATAGCCACTGTACAGCAGAAAAAGGTGTGTTGGGTTGTGATCGTAAGAAAATCGTTTTATTTATTAATACTAAGGGTGAGTTAGTCACTATTCGTACTGATACCGTCGGTGGTGTGTTTTTGATTATGCCTTATGCGCATTACAAGAAAAACGTAGCAATCTTTCCGCAGGTGAAGTGATATTTGTCATCCTGAGCGAAATGAAATGAAGTCGAAGGATCTGGTTCACCGAATTACTCATTACCCAGATCCTTCGATTCCGCTGCGCTACACTCAGGATGACATTGTTTAATGACCTACATCCAACAACTCCGCGAAACCCTACAATCCATGGACGCCATTCCCTTTGGCTTTATTTGTGGTTTTATTATCATTGGTTGTATTGTCGCTTGGGTGCACTGGTTTAAAAAAACCAAGCGTGCGCGCTTAATTGAAGATGTGCCCACTTCCAGTATTCGTTCAGCGGCTCAGGGCTATGTAGAATTGATTGGTAATGCGGAATTTTTACCGGAGGGAAATATAGTTTCCCCCCTCAGCGGTCGCAGCTGTGTTTGGTATCAATATAAGGTTGAAAGACGCGAACGAGATTCTAGTGGTAAACGGGAGCAATGGAAGACCATTGAAAAGGTGACTTCAGAGCATTTATTTGTTTTAGAAGATGATACGGGTCGCTGTGTAATAGACCCGGATGATGCAGAAGTTACGACTTATGAAAAACAGAGGTGGCATGGGAATACTCGCTCTCCAGGTTTTGCGCCGGCTAAGTCAGGCTTGTTGGACTCTATCAATACAGATTACCGCTATACAGAATCGTGGATAGAGCCTGCAGAAATGCTTTATGCTATCGGTCAATTTGAAACGGCAGGAACAGGGGAAGAGCTGTATAGCCTGAAAGATGAAATGCGCGCTCTGTTGAATAAATGGAAACAGCACCCAGATATCTATTTACGCAGTTTTGATAAAAATGGTGATGGTAAAATTGACCAAGAAGAATGGGATGATGTGCAAAAGGCGGCTACTCGTGAAGTAGAAAAACAGCGCATGCAGGGCTCGGCACTACCGGCTGTACACTTTATGCATAACCCACCCAAAAAGCAGAATATATACATCTTATCTTCATTAAATGATGAAGAACTGGTGAAAAAATACCGCAATAGTAGCCGTTGGTTACTAATTACTTCCATAGTGCTGGGTGCAGTAGCAGTGTGGATGATTAACATTCGATTTTAGACATTAAGAGTAGGAGCCGTTTGTAACGGCGAAATATCTGAATAAAATCGCCCTTACAAAGGGCTCCTACAATACAACAGGAAAAAACCATGAGCAGTAACCCACTATTAAATATAGGCCGTTTACCTAAGTTTTCTGATATTCAGCCAGAGCATATTGAGCCTGCCATTGATCAGTTGATTACTTTGTGTCGTGAGTCGGTAAAAAATGTAGTAGCTGCCCATTCTGATAAAACACCCACTTGGGATAGCTTCATTAAAACGTTGGAATTAACGGAAGATGAGCTTGAGCGTGCTTGGTCGCCGGTCAGCCATTTGAATTCGGTAATGAATACTAAAGCTCTGCGCAATGCTTACGATGCTTGCCTGCCCAAGTTATCAGAGTTCGGCACGGAGATGGGCCAAAATAAAGATTTGTGTGATTTAACCAAGGCGTTGATTGAATCCCCAGAATTTTCCACTTTGAGCCAAGCGCAGAAAAAAACTTTAGAAAATAGTATGCGCGGTTTTCAGCTCAGTGGAATCGATTTGCCTGAAGATAAACAAAAGCGTTATGGCGAAATCCAACAGCGTCTTTCTGAGCTGGGTTCAAAATTTGAGCAAAACATGCTCGACAATACCAACGCTTGGAAGAAGCCTATTAGCAATAAAGAAGAACTGGCAGGTTTACCTGAATCAGCGCTTAACATGGCTAAGCAGGCGGCAGATGCGGATAAGTCGGTAGAAACTGAATTTTTGCTGAACCTACAAATTCCCTGCTACCTAGCAGTGATGATGCACGGGGATAACCGCGCGTTGCGCGAAGAAATGTATCGTGTGTATAACACTCGTGCGTCCGAGTTGTGTAGTAATACCGACTGGGATAATACGCCGATCATAGAAGAGACCTTGGCCCTGCGCCATGAAGTAGCCCAGTTATTGGGTTTTGATAGTTATGCACACAAATCATTGGCAACGAAAATGGCGAATGATCCTACTGAAGTAGTCGACTTTTTAAATGAGCTAGGTAGCAAGGCCAAACCCGCTGGCGAAAAAGAGTTTTCTGAGCTGAAAGCCTTTGCCAAGCAAAATGGTTGTGATGATCTGCAAGCTTGGGATGTACCTTACTACGGTGAAAAACTGCAGCAAGAGCGCTATCAAATTAGCCAAGAAACACTCAAGCCGTATTTTCCAGCACC
Organism: uncultured Gammaproteobacteria bacterium; assembly: GCA_964495705.1. GTDB lineage: Bacteria > Pseudomonadota > Gammaproteobacteria > HTCC5015 > HTCC5015 > CAZBWS01. The sequence continues at coordinate 15,544 of CAZBWS010000003.1, read as the reverse complement.
TAAGGTCATTCAAGGTTTGTTCGATATTGTTAGCCGTTTATACGGTATCCGCATTGAAGAAGTGCAGGGTGTTGATGTTTGGCATGAAGATATTCAGTTTTTTGAAATTCACGATAGCCAAGGCAAAAAGCGCGGTGAATTTTATCTCGACTTGTATGTGCGCAAAGATAAGCGCGGTGGTGCGTGGATGGATGTATGTGCAAGCCGCTTTGCTAAGACGGATGAACTGCAAACCCCAATTGCCTATTTAACCTGTAACTCCACACCGCCGATTGGGGATAAGCCTGCTTTGTTCACCCACGATGAAGTCATTACCTTATTCCACGAATTTGGTCATGGCTTACACCACATGTTGACTCAGGTTGATTTCCCCTCCGTGTCAGGCATTAGCGGTGTGGAGTGGGATGCAGTGGAGCTGCCTAGCCAGTTTATGGAAAACTGGTGTTGGGAGCGCGAAGCTTTAGATCTGTTTGCTCGTCATTACGAGACAGATGAGCCATTACCAGAAGAATTGTTCCAAAAAATGATAGCGGCGAAAAACTTCCAATCGGCGATGCAGATGGTGCGTCAGATCGAATTTTCTTTATTCGACTTCCGTCTACACTTGGAATTTGATGAAAACTGGGACGCACAGCAGGGCAACCGCACACAAAACTTCCTAGATCAGGTACGAAAACAGGTCTCTGTGATCATTCCCCCTGCATTTAACCGCTTTCAAAACGGTTTTTCACATATCTTTGCAGGTGGCTATGCTGCAGGGTATTACAGTTATAAGTGGGCTGAGGTACTATCTGCAGATGCATTTTCAAAATTTGAAGAAAATGGCATATTTGACCGCTCCACGGGAGAGGCATTTCTTCAAGCCGTGCTTGAACAGGGTGGTTCTCAAGAGGCTATGGAGCTGTTTGTAGAATTTAGAGGTCGAAAACCATCAATTGACCCATTATTGAGACATTGCGGATTAGCAGCGTGAAAAAAATAAAAATAGCATTAAGCACAGTGGTATTGATTGCTACTGTTGGGAGCGCGAGTGCAGAAACACGATATATTAAAGATATCTGGAACGTCGGCTTATACACCGACGCTGATAGTAGTAGTCAGTCTATTGGTTTGATTTCAAGCGGCACCAAACTGGAAGTAATTTCAGAACAGGGCGGTTATACGCAAGTACAAACGAGTACCGGTGAAACGGGCTGGATCAAAACTACCTATTTGGTGAGCCAACCCACCAACGATATCAAGTTAAAAGCGGCCCAGCGAAAAATAACTAAGTTGAATGATAAAATTCAGATGCTTAGCAATAATAATGCAAACGCAGAACTGGCTGCGCAGTTAGAGAGTGCAGAGGCCGATAATAAAAAACTGCTTCAAGAATACAGCCAACAAAAACAGCAGTTTATTGATTTACAAGCCCATGCGCAGCCGCAAGCAGCAAAAGGCCACTTTGAAACAGTGCTGCGTTTATTAACGATTGCCCTGGTCGCATTAGCTTGCGGCTTTATTGTTGGCAAACGTGCGACAGAAGCGAAGGTTAAATCGCGATTTAATGGGGTTAAAGTCTGGTGAGTTTACCTTAAACACACCTCTTTTCAGACTATCCGCATAACTAAAAATATTGTCATCCTGAGTGTAGTGATAACGAAGCCGAAGGATCTGGGTAACTGAATTATCGGCGAACCAGATCCTTCGACTCCACTATGTTTCGCTCAGGATGACATAATCAAGAAATCAAATATGAAAATAGCCACCTGGAACGTCAACTCCCTAAAAATTCGCATCGACCAGGTTATGGACTGGTTGGCCACGAGCGACTGCGATATTTTATGTTTGCAAGAAACTAAGCTTACCGACGATAACTTCCCTGCGGATAGAATTAAAGAAGCAGGCTTGCATGTCGCCTACTCCGGTCAAAAAACCTACAACGGTGTGGCAATTATTGCCAAGCAACCGATCAGCAATGTCGTCACCGACGTGCCCGGCTTGGACGACCCCCAGCGCCGAATCATGTGCGCAACCGTGGGTGATGTTCGTGTCTTAGATTTATATGTGGTCAACGGCAAGGAAGTTGGCACGGATAAATATCACTACAAGCTGAACTGGTTAGAGAAAGTCACTCAGTATATCGAAGACCAAATTCAGCAGCACGAAAACTTCGTCCTTGTCGGTGACTTCAACATCGCTCCCGAAGATCGCGATGTGCATAACCCCGTCAGTTGGACCGATAAAATCCTCTGCTCTAAACCCGAGCGTGCAGCGCTACAAAAAATAGTCGACTTAGGGTTAACTGAATTATTTCGTGAATTCGATCAACCCGAAAATAGCTTTAGCTGGTGGGATTATCGTTCGGGAGGCTTTGAGAAAAATTTAGGCTTGCGGATTGATATGATTTTAACCACGGATGCGATGACTAAGCGGTGTACCAGTTGTGTGGTAGATACGGAGCCGAGGAAGTTGGAACGGCCTTCGGATCATGCGCCTGTGGTGGCGGAGTTTGAGGAAAAACAAAATCTTAAAAAGGAAATAAAATTATGAAAAAACACTTAATATTGAGCATTTTCGTAATGCTCTCAATTTCTGGTTGCGCGATAACATCGGTCACAGGTTTTATTGATCCTGCATATACGAGTACAAAATTTACCAGCCCATTGGTCTATGCTCATTTTTCAGACATTGCTTTGAAAAAGAAGATGGAATACAAAATGGTTAAAAAACTAAGAGGTAAAAGAGTAGATGCCATAGCTCATTCGGATTTATACCCACCAACAAGAACGTATTCTACAAAAGAAGAGGATGAAGTATTTCAGCATTATGGAAGAGACTCTGTAATTGCAATTTTATTTAAAAGTGATAGCAGTCAAAAAGTATATGTACCAAAAACTACAACAAGTACTGGTAATGTAAGTGCATATGGAAATACAGCTTATCTAAACAGTACTACTCAAACATATGGAGGATATTCACTAAATAAACCTATTCATAATTACGAGGTGAAACTAGCAGATGGCAAGTCAAAAAATATTGCATGGATAGGTTCAGCACAAACTAAGGGCGATACTACAGCCAATATGGACATAATGTTTGGGTCTTTAGCATCAAAAATTTCATCTGAATTAGTAGCAAAAGGATTAATAGTTAAAAGTCTTGAGGAATCAGTTGAGAAAAATAAAAAAAATAGAAAATCTGGCTGGAATTAATTATAGAATATTGTTTATGCGGATAAGTATGATTTTAGCCTATCCGTATAAAGCCAAATACATAAAATGCACCTAACCTTCCTAGGCACCTCCGCCGGCATCCCCAGCCGACATCGCAACGTCACCGCTGCGGCAATAAAACTCGCTGATTCCAAGCACTGGTGCCTAGTCGACTGCGGTGAAGGAACGCAGCAACAGTTAATAAAAACAAAACTATCGCCGACCAAGCTGTCGGCGATTTTTATCACCCATGTTCATGGTGATCATTGTTACGGCTTGCCAGGATTGCTTTCCAGTATGGCGATGATGGGACGCAAGAAACCTTTAACGATTCTTGCGCCTAAAGCCATCGAAGATTGGATTTTGGCAACCCAGAAATTCACCGATGCCCACCAAGGTTTTGAAATTCGCTTTATCGCAGTCGAAGATTTTCAGGGTGGATTAGAACTAAATGATTTTACGGTCGAAACCGTTGAGCTTTCCCATCGCGTTCCCTGTTTTGGCTATGTATTTACAGAGCAGAAACGATCCGCAGGCTTGAATGCGGATAGGTTGGCAGAGCACAATATTCCCCGTGGTCCACTGTGGGGAAAAATTCAGCAGGGAGAAAATATTACTCTGGATGATGGTCGCCAGATTATCGCTCAGGAATATTGGCTAAATCCTGAACGTGAGCGCAAGGTCATTATTTGTGGGGATAATGACAATCCCGATTTATTACAAGCAGCGGCTAAAGATGCAGCGGTTTTGGTCCACGAAGCCACTTATACGAAAGACGTTGCGGATAGAGTGGGCAGCGGGCCGCAACACAGCTATGCAAAATTGATTGCGAGCTTTGCCCAAAACGTGGGTTTACCAAATTTGGTATTAACCCACTTTAGCGCTCGCTATCAAAACAATGAAAAATACAGTCCTAATATTAGCGAGTTAGAAGCCGAGGCTAGACAGGCTTACAGCGCTAATCTATTTTTAGCCAATGACTTTGATGTTTATCGCTTAGATAAGCATTCACAACTGAGCAAAATAAATGAAACCTGAATTTAATAATAGAGAAAATGAAGAAGTCACACTAAGTGATGGCCGTGTGATTTGGTTATCGCGTTCTAGTGCTGTAACTACGACAGTGCTGTGCCAAGTTGCAGGCAGTCATTATATTTTGCTGGGCAAACGCGGAATAGGTTGTCCCGATGAAGTGGGCAAGTGGAATTTGCCTTGTGGCTATTTGGATTGGGATGAAACATTGCCAGAAGCGGCGGTGAGAGAAGTGTTTGAAGAAACAGGGGTTAATTTAAGGGATGTAGCTGAATCCTCTATTTTACTCAGTCATATGGATCAGCCCTGGCAAGTTAACTCGGGGCATCGCCCTGGTTCCAAGCAAAATGTATCCCATCATTTTTACATGGTGTTTGAAGCGGCTGAATTGCCAGCCACGTCGACGGAGTATTGCGAGCCCGATGAAATAGCCGAGTTGCAATGGCGAGAGATTAGCCAGCTGGGTGATCTGGATTATGCCTTTCGCCATGGCGAGATCATGCAGGAATTTTTATCCCGCCCAGAAGTCGCCGCTGTTTTATAACAGCGAAATTAGTAGGCTATTCGCCTTTGTTCTTCTCTTCGCGTAGACGTTGGCGATATTTAGATTTTGCCAGTAGCTGCATATCCGCAACGGTATCGGTTTCATCCATGATCTCTTTGCCAAGCAAGGTTTCTATCGCATCTTCCAGGGTCACGACTCCGGCAGTTTGACCAAATTCATCTTCAACCAGTACTAAGTGAATTTGCTGTTTGATAAATAGGTCGAGCAACAAGCGCACGGATAGTTTTTCCGAGACTCGCACAATGGCTTGGGCAAAATCGCTGATCGGCTGATCACCAAGACCTTGGCGTTCGGCTTCGAATAGATCTGCGCGAATCACTTTACCTGTCACATCGTCAATACTTTCGCCAAAAATCGGTATGCGGGTGAAGTGGCGAGTATCTTCATCATCCAAAGCGGCGGTTACCGTTACCGTTTGTTCTAGGGCGTGAACCACCGTGCGCGGAGTTAGAATTTGCTCCACGGTGGTTTCGCGCAGTGATAGCAAATTGGCGATGTACTCATTCTCCTGAGTAAACAACATACCATCCTTATGACTTAAGGAAGCTAGGGCGATAATTTCTTCGCGAGTAACTTCATTACTGGCGCCGTGTTTAAAGCCTTTAGTGAGTAGAGTAGAAATCCACACTAGGGGATAGGTTATTCGCACTAACCAGATGATGGTAAAGGCAGCGGGTAAGGCCAGTGATCGCCAGAATTTAGCACCGATGGTTTTCGGGATGATCTCGGAAAAATACAAAATAGCGAGGGTGAGTAGTACCGCGATCAGTGTTTCCCATTCCGCACCGAAAACTTGCAGTGCCTGGGAACCGACACCCGCTGCGCCCATGGTGTGGGCAAAGGTGTTTAAAATCAAAATGCTGGATAGAGATTCATCTAGCTTTTCTTTGATGCGCAGAATAAGCGCCCCCGATTTTGGCTTGTCTGCCTGTAGCTGTTCGGCAAAGCTGGGGGTGATGGAGAGTAGCACCGCTTCCAATATGGAACACATAAAGGATACGCCGATGGCCAGTGTGAGGTAGAGAAACAATAAGCTCATGAATTTTTCCAGTATCTAGACTTAAATTTAACACACTGGCTGGCGTGGGTAGAGCATTAAGCGCTAAAGCCTTTGATGCGGATATGTTAAATTAGGGCTGTTTTGACCTATCCGCATAGCAGAATGAAATTATTGCTGGTATTGATGCTGAGCCTGAGTGCCTGCGGCACCACTAATACGGTGGTGCGCGACGAATATACGGCGGTGCAAAATTTAAAAGAGGTAAAGACCTACTGCGAGTCCATCCCGCGAGTTTACAGTGGTGTGGCTTATGATGTGTGCAAGCTCAATGCAGAACCCGTACGTGTTCACGATGACGGCTTGTCTGAAATTTCAGATATCAGTGGCGTGCCCTTTGCCTTTATCGATATGATTCTGTCCGCAGTGTTTGATACCTTGGCACTACCCTATACCATTTACCGCCAGAATCGAGATGGCGATATAGAAATAAAGTGATGAAAGAAGTAGCAATCGTTTTTTGGAAGTTCTTAATGTTGGGCTGTGTCAGCTTTGGTGGTCCCGCAGCTCACGTCGGTTATTTTCACCAGGCCTTTGTTGAACGCCTAAAGTGGTTAGATGAAGACAGCTATGCCAATTTGCTTTCCCTAAGTCAGGTACTGCCAGGGCCGGGTTCCAGTCAGCTGGGTTTTGCCATCGGTTTACAACGCGCAGGCTTACTCGGTGGTATCGCAGCCTTTATTGGTTTTACCCTGCCTTCGTTTTTTATTCTCTATCTCGTCGCAGTATTTTCCCTGCAAGCCAGTGGCGATAGCTTATTTGCTGGAGTGATTCACGGTTTGAAGTTATTGGCTGTGGTGGTCGTCGCCGATGCCTGTATCTCTATGTATAAGAAATTTTGCAGCAATAAATTGGCTGCCAGTATTGCCGCGGTAACAGCGATTACGCTGTTGGTGGTTCCCAGCTTTCTCACACAAATTGCCGTTTTGCTATTGGCCGCGGTGATTGGTTTGCAGTGGGGTGAGAAAAAGGCGCAAGCTGCATCCGCGCAACAGGGAATTAGCTGGTTACCACTGGGTATATTTATCGCTCTGATTTCACTGCTGCCCTTTGTTACTCAGCAGTCACCACTGATTAAATTATTTAACGATTTTTACCAATCGGGCAGTTTGGTATTTGGCGGTGGTCATGTTGTTTTACCACTATTGCAGCAATTACTGGGCGACAGCATCAGCACCGATCGTTTCCTATTGGGTTACGCCTCCGCCCAAGCCATACCTGGTCCCATGTTTAGCTTGGCTAGCTTTTTGGGTGCCGAGTTATTCCAGCAGCAACCCTTATTGGGTGCGGCCATCGCAACCTTGGCAATATTCTTACCGGGTTTTCTATTGGTATTAGCACTTAAAAATGCTTGGCAGTCACTACTGGCTAAACCTGCGGTGCAAGGTGGGGTGTGGGGAATTAATGCGGCGGTAGTTGGTTTACTCATTTCTGCCCTATACCAACCCGTTTTTATTAGCGCCGTGGTTGATGTCAAAACCGTGGCCTTGGTGATTGCCGGCTTGTTGGGTCTATTGGTATACCGCTTGCCAATTCTATTTTTAGTCTTGGCCTTTGCCGCCGCTGGCGCCTTACTAAACGTACAGTTTTGATATGAATGTGAAGCACAGCCTATTAACGGGGTTTGGTTGTTTGGCCGTTGTCCTTGCTATTCTGGGCATATTTTTACCCCTGCTGCCAACGGTGCCTTTTGTCTTATTAGCTGCTGCTTGTTTTGCCCGTTCATCTCCGCGCTTTCATCATTGGCTGCTGAGCCATCCACATCTTGGCTCTATTGTTAGGCAGTATCAGGGCGGTCACGGTATTCCTAAAAGCGTGAAAATCCGCGTCATTATGATTATGTGGCTGAGCATGTTTTTTTCTATGTTCTTAATAGGAAAAATCTGGGCCTATGTCTTACTGGCATTCATTGGCTCCGCCGTGAGTCTTTATCTGTTAAAATTACCCACTGCTGAATAGTTTTCAGTTGTTTTATTAAGGGTTTATATCGATGTCTGAAGAAGTTCTACTAACAGCTTATTCTGAAATATTAGAAGCAGATGCTATTTTCACGATTCAAGATACTGCGGGCATACCCAGTACTGAAAACGTGGAAGGTGAAAAAACGATGCCTTTTTGGTCTTCAGAAGAAAAGGCGCAAGCGTTTATTAAGAGTGCACCAGGCTATGCTAGTTTTTCTATTTTAAAAGTAGAGTGGAAAACTTTTGCAGAAAAGTGGCTGCCGGGTTTAGACAGGGACGGCTTATTAGCCGGTTTAAATTGGCAGGGTGATAGTGGTGAGGGTTTTGATTTTGATGCCTATGAACTCTATGAAAAAGTAGAAGCAAACTACCAAGGTGATGAAAATGGCGAGTGATTATACAATCAATGATACTTGGTTTGCAGCCGAGGCTGAGCGTGATGGTTTGCCCGTGTTTATTCGCGGGCGCAATCAACTGAATGATTTGATCGGCCTTAAGTCCCACTCCAGCGTTATCCGCATTACCTGGGAGTTTGAACCAGCCAATACGGCGGGTATGCCTGATAAGCAGTTACATCAAAATATGCAGGCTTTAGAGCAAACTTTATTTGATGTATTAGAAGGCAAGGGCTTATGCATTTTCTACAGTATCTACTTACATAATGGAATGAAAGAGTGGTCGGCCTATTGCTGTGATACTAAGCAGGTTATCGACTTACTCAACCAAGCTTTGGGCAATCACGAAAAGCATCAGATTAATATTGGCTATAAAGATGATCCTGAGTGGGATGATTACCAATATATGCTTGAGAATACAGGACAAAATATTAAATCAGTCTAAATTGACCTAGATATTTGGCCTTTTGACCGATAGCCTGCATAAAAAAAGCGAGGGATGGTAGTTTTTTAAGGAGTAAGACATGCAGGCTAGGCTATTACTATTACTGGCAGTATCTGTTGGGGCACAGGCAGAACTGTTTAATTATTCAGTAGACGAATATACAACGATTCGCGGTCTTCAGCGCTGCGTGAATAAGGCGGGCTGGGATAATGAGCAGGCGCACAATAATCAAATCATAAGTGCTTTATTGCGCGAGCATGCCTTAAGCTTTGACGAAGTTAAGTTAGACCGTGATGCCTATTGGTATGAGACGCGCGTACAAAGTAGCAAAGTCGTTGATATGGAGTACGATATAGCAGAAGTGGAAAAGGACTGTAGCTTAAATATTGACCTTTCTAGTGTGCCCGTTCAACAATCTGCAGGCGTTTCTAGCAGTATCGACGAATTACTCGATCTATGAAAATACTGACACTGCTCTTCCTGAGCAGTTTTATTATAGCTTGTTCAACGCGAACAGCTTGTAATATTCCTTCAGAGCTAGTGGGTAATGCGGGTTGCTTGATTATGCATGGTGACCAATTTCTCGCTGCTCGTCACCGCAAAAAAGATAAGTGGAATCTGCCCGGAGGAACGGCGGCGCAAGGGGAGAGTGCTCAGTGTACTGCGGCACGAGAAACTCAGGAAGAGCTGGGTGTAGTCGTTAACGTAGGCGCTTTGCTTTCCCAGCAAGATAATGGCTTTTACTTATTCAGCTGTAACCTAAAGCCAGAACAATATCATTCTAGTTATTCTGTTCCTTTATCTGGAATGATAGAAGTTAGCCGTATTAGTTGGCTTCGCTTAGAAGATGTTGTTGCGCAAGATTGGCGTTATCCTCAGCGCTGGAAGGCGATGCAAGCGCTGATTAAAACGCAAACTAATCTTCATTAAAGCCGCCAAAATCTAACTGTAGATCACAATTTTGCATAACCGTTGTTCTCAGACATTGTAATTTTATATATCACCCTTAATATGTAAGTCTTGCTTATTTTTTTAAGGCTTCGATAATGGCGACACTGTCTGACCAATATGTAGATAAAGGTGACTTAGCACGGCTACGCCGTTGGAAAGCCCAGGAAAGTAGCGAGGCCGTGCATTTCGCTACTACTTTAGATGGTTGGAAAATAGCCGTTACTCAGTACAGTAGCGGCGGCGCTAAAAATCACCCTGTTTTATTGTGCCATGGCTTGGGGGCCAATCGTTGGTCCTTTGACACCGAGCCCGATGTTTCTTTAACTCAGCATTTGGTAAAGCAGGGTTATGATGTTTTTGCTGCCGATTTACGCGGTCACGGCCGCAGTGAAAAACCGGCAACGTCGGATAAAAAATGGGGCTGGGGTTTTAACGACTACTGTCATCAGGATTTAGATGCAGCGATAGATGTAGTGTTGGAGAACACGGGCAAAAAGCAGCTCCACTACATTGGTCACAGTATGGGCGGCTTATTATTGCTGGCAAGAGCCGCATTACAGGATATCCGTATTAAAAGCGCAATGACACTGGGCTCAACATTAGACTACAGTGATAGTCCGTCTATATTTCACCAGTTGATAAAAATTAAGCCATTGGGGAAGTTTCTACCTATCATTCCTGTGCATTGGGTATCGGCGGCCTCTAGTTTGGGTGCTAAGTTTACCGTCAAAGCGATTGATCCTGTGCTAGTTAATCCTAGTAATGTGAATAGAGCGTTGTATCGAAAAATGGCGGCGATTGCCCTGCATCCTGTGAGTGGCAAGGTAATGATGGACTTAGCCCAAGCGATTGATGGCACAGGTTTAAAATCTATCGATGGCAGCATCTATGCGGATAGGCTGAAACAGCAAGGTTATGGCTTCCCCGTTTTATCCGTAGCGGGTAGCGCAGATATTCAATGCCCACCCGTTGCCGCAGCGCGTTTTGGCACCGAGCATATTGTTTTCGGTCAGGCCTTTGGTCAACAGAAAGACTATGGCCATGACGATTTAATCATGGGTAAAAATGCTCGCACAGAAACTTGGCCAGTCTATGTGGATTGGCTAGAAAAACATGAGAAGTAAGCAAATGAAAAAGTATTAGTTACCGGCGCATCGGGTTTTATTGGTAAGGCGCTAGTAGCACATCTATTAGAGTTGGATTACGAGGTGCGCTGCCTAGTGTGCACGACTAGCAATACTGCACCCTTGGAAAAACTCGGCGTGGAATTAGCCAAGGGTGATCTATCCTACCAAGCCTGTGGTGCTGGCGGTGTCTTCATTGGCTGCAACGGGACCGCGCAAAACCTTGAGTAAGCCGGTAGAGGCAGACAAGGTTCAGCCGGTTTCGCCCTATAAAGACCTAGCGCGCTTGATGGTGGAGATCGTCAAGCGCGGTGAACGCATCACGGCAACAGATCAAGGCGATGGTCAAGGCATCTATTTTAGCGCCTTTGAACAAACCGTAAGCTGGAAAGAACTGGGTGAAAAATGGCTATGGGCAAGCGCAAGCCGCTTAGCCTCACCATACCTAAGCCGATTTTGAATGTTGTGGGTACGGGCATGGATTACATCGGCGAGTGGACGAATACAGAAATGCCCCTGTCCATGAACAAGGTGATTGAAGGTACGTCGGAGCACTGGATTTGCAGTGCCGATAAAGCCAAACAGCAATTCGACTTTCAGCCTTTGCACAGCGTCGATGATACCTTGACCGAAGTGGTGAAGGGCTATCGCCAGTTGGGAATGCTGTAACTGGAACTTTCACTCTGTACAGCCCTCTAAAATCTAGCTCGTTAATACTGGCGAGCTAGATTTTTTTGGCTTATAAAAGAGAGATGAGACGAATTCGCGCAATCTGTGGTTTGCTAATACTTTTGCTGGTCAGCCATGTGAGCTTGGCTGGGCAGATGTTGGTGTTGCCCACGGTAGCAGAAAATGAAGTTAGCCTTAGTACTCCTCCCTGCCATCAAGCGGATCAAGAAGCTCAGGACACTATGCCCTGCTGTGTGGAAGATTGCGGCAACTGTGTGATGAGTTCAATTTTTAGCGCGGAGCAAAGTTGGTTCGCCAGTTTTGATCCAGACAGCAATATCAAAGTCTATTCCCCCCCAATGAGTGACCGAGATATCGGCACCCTACAGCGACCTCCCATATTTGCTTAATACCTCATTCATCCCGCTATAGCAGCGGTGGATTAATCCAATGGTATTAAGTAATGAAAAAAGAAACGAATGAATTAACACTGTCGCGTAGACAGTTTATGGGCGGAGCACTCAGTGCTTTGGCTTTAACCGCTATTCCAATAAAGGCGCTGTCCCAGCCTATCCGCATACCTGAACTTAAGGGCCGATTTTTCGATTTAGTGATCGATCAACATGGGGTCAATATTACGGGTAAGGAATCCAAGGCCTATATGGTTAATGGTTCTTTGCCTGCTCCTACTTTGCGTTGGCAGGAAGGAGAGCGAGTCACTCTGCGGGTAAAGAATAACTTGCTTGCGGACACTTCGATTCACTGGCATGGCATTTTGCTGCCTACAGACATGGATGGCGTTCCTGGTCTTAGCTTTGTCGGCATCAAACCGGGGGAAGTATTTGAATACAGTTTTGAGGTTAAGCAAAGCGGCACCTATTGGTATCACAGCCACTCGGGATTTCAGGAGCAGAAGGGTATGTACGGGGCGATTATTATCGATTCCAAAGACCCCGATGCCTATCGCGGTGATTATGCCTACGACCAAGAACATACGCTGATCTTGTCCGACTGGATGGATGAGCATCCGGCCAAGGTTTACCACACGCTGAAAAAGAAGAGTCACTACTACAACACCCGCGAACGCACCTTGCCGGAATGGTTTAAGGATGTGAAAGAGCAGGGCTTAAAGGCCACCTTGAATGATCGCCATATGTGGAATGAAATGCGGATGAGCGATCGGGACATCTCCGATGTCACGGGCATGGTCTACAGCTTTTTGCTCAATGGCCAAAGCAGTAAAACGCCCAGCCAGTTTAGTTTTAAGCCTGGTCAACGAACCATGCTGCGCATTATTAACGCAGCGGCGATGACGATTTATGACTTCCGTATTCTCAATCGGAAGATGGGCGTGAAAATGAACGTGATTGCGGCGGACGGTCAATTTATCCAGCCCGTTTGCGCAGACGAATTTAGAATCGCTCCCGCAGAAACTTACGATGTGATTGTTGAACCCGAAGCGGGCAGCTATGCACTCTATGCTCAAACCATTGATCGCAGTGGCTATGTGCACGGTGTACTCAGTAGCAATGGAGCTAAACAGGTTGATGTGCCAGAGATGGATCCAGCACCTATCCTAGACCATAGTGATATGGGCATGGGGCATCACAATCATGGCCAAATGGATCATGGGAGCATGAATCACTCGGGTATGGATCATAGACAGATGGATCACAGCAAACACGCTGGCCATAAGATGGATAAGCAGGCCCTAGGCAAAGCCGGTATGGGTAGCACAGCGGAGATTAGCCATGACAATATCGTCCTCGGCCCCCATGTGGATATGCTTTCCGAAATGCCACAAAACCGAGTGGATGATCCGGGCATTGGCTTGCGTGATCATCAACGTCTATATGGTCGCTATGTGCTGCGCTATTCGGATTTAAAAAATCGTTATCCCACCAAAGATAAGCGCCAGCCGAGCCGAGAAATTCAGCTGCACCTCACCGGCAATATGTCCCGCTATATGTGGTCAATTAATGGTATTAAGTTTGCGGATGCCGAACCCTTGATGCTGGACTATGGTGAGCGGGTGCGCATTACCCTAGTCAACGACACCATGATGTCACACCCGATTCATCTGCACGGCATGTGGAGTGAGTTGGAAACCGGTGATCCCGATCACATCCCCAATAAACATACGGTAATTGTGCAGCCAGGCAGTAAAGTCTCCTACCTAGTCACGGCAGATGCCAAGGGGCGTTGGGCCTACCACTGCCACCTGTTATTTCATATGTTCGGCATGTTCCGCGAAGTGAGGGTGGTGTAATGCAACAGCTACTACTTATTTCAAAAAAGCCGCGTAACATCCAAAGCGCCACAGATACAAAAGATTGTCATCTTGAGCGCAACGCAGTGAAGCCGAAAGATCTAAGATACTTCGACTACGCTAACGCTTCGCTCAGTATGACAGTATTGGGTGTGGTACTGGCATTGAGTCCTCAAAGCTACGCCATGATGGCCGATGACCCATGGATCAGCTTCTTCCAAGCAGACGAGTTGGAGTATCGCAAAGACGAAGAATTAACCGTCTGGGATATGCAATACACCCTGGGCAAAGACTTGCATAAATGGTCACTGGAGTGGCAGGGCGAAGCCGATAAACACGGCATCGAACAATCGGAATTAGATCTCTACTACAGCCGCGCGTTTAGTCCTTACTGGAATGGCACATTAGGCATCGTGCACGACGCCAAGCCAGAACCCACTCGAACCTGGTTGCAGCTGGGCTTTGAAGGCACAGCGCCATACTTTGTCGAAAGCGATATCGATTTATTGCTGGGTGAAGACGGTGATCTGGGTGTGCGAGTGCAGCTAGAGAAAGAACTGATGCTCACCCAACGTTGGGTGCTAAAGCCAGAGCTGGAATTTAATGTCTATGCTCAAAGTGATGCGGAGTTAGATCAAGAATCGGGTTTGCAGAGTGTAGAGTTTGGTTTGCGTTTAGCCTATGAATTTAACCGCCAGTTTGCGCCTTATCTTGGGGCGGCTTATGAACGGGTGAACCATTTAAATACAGCGGATAAAGAAGAAACCTTTGGGGTAGCTGGGCTGCATTTTTGGTTTTAGTGATGAATTCGGATAGGCTGGAAAAGGTTCTTTTCTAGGCTATCCGCATAGAGTAGTGATGAACAGATTAGTTTGGCCAGTTTATAGAGATGTTTACTCGTATGATGATAAAACTCTTTTAAAGATAAAAAGTACTATCACTAGAGTTCCATTTTATGTCCTCATCATCAAGGTGGACATCCCAGTTATCACCACCTAGCTTCTTTCTTATTGAACTTAAAATAGCTAGAGAAACTCTGAATGCTTCTGCACCTTGTTCACTGTCAGGCGGAAATTTTGTGGCACCTTCATATGAATAAACAGGAGCCCTTAAAAATCGCTTTTTACATTTTGGTTGATACCAAGTCCATGATTCGTAGGGATTATTATCAAATGCATCATTCCACTTTTCTTCCATCATCTTTAAGACGCCAGATTTTTCCAGATCATAAGAGGAATCAAATTTGTAATAGATGGATACGCTCAATTTTATCTTCCTAAGTTGATGAGTTTTCTATGCATAATAGATGATGTTGTACTTCGTATCATTACAAACATTTCCCTTGTTATAGGGTAGGAGCGGTATCCGACCGCGATACCCAAGTATGAAGCAGAGTCTATACTCAATGCATGAAATCACATGGAAAAGAACTCAGAAAAGGACGTTATTCATGTGCAGGTAATTACTATCACATCACGACCGTTACTAAAGATAGGGAGAAGTCTTTAGCTAATCTGCATACAGCTCGCATATTGATACAAAGCCTCCGCTATGCGGATGAGCAGGGGTGGGCCACTAGTTTGAGATTTGTAGTGATGCCAGATCATCTCCACTGGTTGTTTGAATTAGGTGAGATGAAAACATTAGATAAATTAGTTGCTTCGGTTAAACGCTATTCTTCGACTCGTGTTTCAATATTAGAGTGGCAAGAGGGATTTTATGATCACGGGATTCGCAAAGACGAAGATTTGAAGTCTGTTGCACGCTATATCGTCGCTAATCCTTTAAGGGCTGGCCTAGTTGAGTCGATAACAGATTATTCCCATTGGGATTCTATATGGATGTAGGAACGGTATCCGGCCGCGATGTAGGACCTGAACAT
>CAZBWS010000002.1:86386-102310 GCA_964495705.1 uncultured Gammaproteobacteria bacterium | reverse complement strand
ATTTACAGCAAGATCAATGGCTTAGCAACGGCTCAAAAAGTTGGCTTCCTGCCAGTCACGCACCGTGCGCGTATATTTATGAGCGGTCATACCTGTAACCCTTTGTTTTAAATGACTAATCTATGCCTTGCGTGTGTTTTCGGTTTTTGTGGGAGTGCGCGCAACGATAAAAGCCGAATACCCTTTTTGTCGAAGGCTTCGATATAGTCGGTGAAGATAGATGCTTTGTCGTGTTTTAAGAGTACAGGTGTACTCTAAGTTTTTTCATGAAATTGTTGCTAAAATCCGTTTAATTGCAGCTATATGTCCCTATATGTCATTAAAATTAAAATTCATCTTTTTTCGTGGTTTTTAATTCCTTTTTTTAACCCCAAACCTCTCATATACTGCCTAGCTACTAAAAATAACTAAGGGCACTTATGTTCGGCAACTCAATCCATTTCTTATTCTGGGATCTTCCTTGGTGGGGGCTGTTGCTCGTGATGTTGGGGACTACTCAATTTACGATTATGGCAATTACTTTATACTTGCATCGTAGTCAGTCGCATTTGGCTTTGTCCTTGCATCCTGCGTTGAATCATATCTTTAGGATGTGGCTTTGGTTGACCACAGGGGCAGTGACTTCTGAGTGGGTGGCTATTCATCGTAAGCATCACGCTAAGTGTGAAACAGCGGATGACCCGCATAGCCCTGTGGTAGAAGGTTTTAATACGGTGATGTGGACGGGTGCTGAGTTGTATCAGGCGGAAGCCAAGAATGCGGATACTTTGAAAAAGTATTCCCATGGTACGCCGGATGACTGGTTGGAAAATAATTTATACAAGCGCTTCACTTGGCTGGGCTTGTCGATTAGTTTTGCGCTTTTTATTGTGTTGTTTGGCCCTATTGGCATCACTATGTCGGCAGTGCAGATGATGTGGATGCCTCTACATGCGGCGGGTTTTATTAATGCGGCAGGTCATGGCTGGGGTTATCGCAATTGGGAGTGTAAGGATGCCGCAACCAATATTGTGCCTTGGGGCTTATGGATTGGCGGTGAAGAGCTGCATAATAATCACCACGCTTTTCCCAGTTCTGCAAAGCTATCCGCAAAGCCTTGGGAGTTTGATATTGGCTGGATGTGGATCTGCATATTGAAAGGGTTTGGCTTAGCCGAAGTGAAGCGTACTATTCCGCAGCCGATGATTGATGCAGGTAAGCTGGAGATGGATGCAGAGTCGGTAAAAGCTATTTTGCGCACGAAGATGCATGTGATGTCTGATTATGCGAACGAAGTGATTAAGCCCGTGCTAAAGGAAGAGCGCCAACAAGTTGGCCGTAAAATGTCTAAGATTTTGAAACGCGCTAAGCGGCCGATGATTTTGGATCAAGCTCGTTTGTCGGCTAAGGCTGAGCAGCGTTTGGCGATGGCGTTGGAGAATAGTGATACCGCTAAAATGATTTATGAATACCGTGAGAAATTAATTCTTATCTGGAATCAGCGTTACAGTAGTAATGAAGGCCTATTAAAAGCCATGCAAGAATGGGTGCGCGAAGCGGAACAAAGCGGTATCACGTCACTGCGTGACTTTGCTGAAGGGCTAAAGGGTTGGCAACTAAATACAGCTACTGGCTCGGTAGCATAAATGTAAAAAAGAGCATGTTTAGCGGGTGCCGTATCGGCATTGATGTCAGCTCTCTATAAACCACATGTATTAGCAGGTATTATTGCCTGCTAAATTATACTTAATCTTAAGGGCCTTTTCATGAGTCGTTTTATTCTAGCTGCAGCTCTGCTGTTGAGTAGTGTTGTTGTTAAAGCAGAAAACCTAATTTGTATCTTTGATCCCGTTGGTGCTAATGGCGACATTACTGCACTGATGAAAGATTTTCAGCTGAAAGCTGCCGAATGGGGAGCAGATATCAAGTTAAAGTCCCTAACCGATGAAAGTATCATTGTTAATGAACTTAAGTCGGGCAAGTGTGCAGGGGCTTTATTGACCGGGATTAATACACGCCCCTTTAATCGCTTTTCTGCAACGGTAGAGGCAGTGGGCGGCACTTTAGGGGATGCAGGTATGCGTAATCTGCTGACGACTTTGCTCAGCTTGCCCGCCCAAAAAGCACAAAAATATTTTCGCAATAGCTTTTATGATATCGCTGGAATAATGCCAGCAGGTTCTATCTATGCTTTTATGGGTGACCGTGAGTTGTATGATCTAGACAAGCTGCAAGGCAAGCGTGTGGCTGTGATTGATGGGGATGAAGTTTCCCAAAGCATCATTAAGCAAATCGGTGCATCCCCCGTTTTAGCAACCACGACTAGTTTTGCGGGCAAGTTTAATAATGGCAGTGTAGATACGGTATTTTCGCCAGCGGTGGCCTATGAGCCCTTAGAGCTTTATCGTGGCTTAGGTGAGTCAGGTGGGATCACCGACTATGCTTTCTTACAACTAACGTTCCAGCTAATTATCCGTTGGGATCAGTTTCCTGAAGGCTTTGCCGCAAAAGCGCGAGCCACTTCTTTGGATAACTTTGATGCAGCCTTTGATTTTATTGAACGTGAAAGCAAAAAAATTGATAAGAAATACTGGGTAGAAGTGCCTAAGCAGCACCGTGAAAATTACGATACGGTATTGCGTGCAGCGCGAATCAAGTTGCGTGATAAAGGTGTTTACGATCCAACAATGCTGAAAATTATGCGTAAGTTACGTTGTAAGGAAGAGCCGACGCGAGCGGAGTGTTCGGAGAACCTTGAGTAGTTTGGAGCTTGAATGAATAACAAAGGCGGACGGGGTTCCGCCTTTTTTATTGTCTTATTTCCACTGCTCCAGCAGCAATTTAAAATACTGCTTCGCAATGCCGCCATTGTTTTTCATTAGCTCACTGGCTTTGTTGCCCATGTCTTGCAGTCGGTCGCTTTGCCCGAGTAACTCATTAACTGTGTTACGTAGCTCATCCGTATTCTGTACTTCTAATAGGGCTTCAATATCTTTTAATGCGGCGACTTCGTCGATGAAGTTATGGGTGTGAGGGCCACAGATGACGGCTTTACCTAGGCGTGCTGCTTCGAGCATGTTTTGCCCGCCATGGGGTATTAAGGAGCCGCCCATAAAGACAAGCTCTGCATGGGCCATAAAGCTCATCATTTCACCGATAGTGTCGGCGATATAAACCTGTGTTTGCGCATCGACGGCATCACCTGTGCTGCGCACTGCAATCTTGAGTGGAAGTCTGTTGAGTGAACGTAGTATATCGTCGCGACGCTCTGGGTGGCGCGGGATGATGACGATTAGTTTGCCCGATGCCGCCAGGGAGTGGCAGAACTGCCATTCTTCATCCTCGTGGGTAGATGCGGCAAGTATATAGGGTTGATCGATCAGCCTTTCATAATCATCAGCCTGGTGTAGTTGCCCCGCAAATTTAATATTCCCCACGGTTAGCAGCTGTGACTTGTCGGCACCGAGTTGCTGAAAGTGATTGTTGTCCTTGTGAGAGCGGGTGAAAATCATACCGCACTGCTGTAGACAGAGCTTGAACAGTGGGTATAGCCATTGCTTGTTGAGGGTTTTGTCAGATAGGCGCCCATTGATAATCGTGGGAGGGCAGCCTGCACGCTTGGCCATGACAAGTAAGTTGGGCCACAGCTCGGTTTCTGCAATCACGCCGTGTTGGGGTTTGTACTGTTTGAGGAAGTTGTAAACGCCCCAGGGTAGGTCGATGGGCAAATAGGCTTGAATAATACCGTCAATATTGGCTGCCGCGGCAGCGCCTGATGGTGTTGTCGTAGTGACCAAAATAGCAGTATTGGGTTGGTCTTGTTTAAGTCGCTTTAACAATGGTGCGATGGCGTTGACCTCGCCGAGTGAGGCGGCGTGAAACCAAATGGGAGCTTGTTCACAGTGGGTGTAACCAAAGCCTAGGCGCTGCTGCACAAAGCGGGTGCCACCGTTGCGGCGTTTGGCGTCGCGTAAAGTGAGTAGTAGGCCTAGCGGAGTAAGTAGCAATAACGCGACTTGGTAGAGCATGTAGGAGAGTAGTTTCATTTCTTATAGGGGTTGCGGCTGTTTTCTAGCTTCTTAAAGCGGCGGTGCCCCCATAGATATTGAGCAGGGGCGTAGCGGATCATGTCCTCCATGGCGGCGTTGACCTTGCAGGTGTCCGCATAGTCATCATCAGAGGGGAAGTCAGTCAGGGCTGGCAGGATGTGTATATCATAGCCGCTGCCGTCTTCTCGGCGAATACCAAACATGGGCAGCACTTGTGCTTTGGCTATTTTAGCAATCTTACTCGTGGCGGTGAGACTGGCCGTTTGCTGCCCGAAAAAGGGAGCAAAGATGACGCTTTTACTAAAGCTTTGATCAGGTGCATACCAAGATATTTGGCCTTTGCGTAAATCTTTGATGAAGCGTTTGGATTCACGGTTACTCACCATGCCTGCGTAGTGGCGGTCGCGCTGGGCGCACATAAAGTTTTCAAATAAAGGGTTTTTTGCAGGCTTGTACATGCCTTGCATCGAATAGCCGTGGGCCTTGAGAGCGCGCACGCCAGACTCCAAACTCGTGAAATGCACACCTAATAATAAGACATTGCCAGTCTGTTGGGCGGAATCTAAGTGTTCGCGACCATAGATGGTGCTGATGCTTTTGTATTGTTCATCATTCATCCACCAAAAAGTACCCAGTTCAGTTAAGCCCTTGCCGTTGGATTTGAAGTGTTGCTTAAGTAAAGCGTCGCGCTGTGCTTGGGTGAGCTCCGGAAAGGCTAAGTCGATATTAATCTGCGATACGCGACGGCGGTCTTTCATGAGATAAAAAGCCAACATGCCTAGATAGCTGCCAAGGCTTTGTTGCGCCTTCCAAGGCAGTAGACCAAAAAAGCGTATTAAAGCAATTCCCAGCCAGGTTGGCCAGTGTCTAGGGTGCAAATAGTTAGCGGGTTTAAAGCTCATGAAGCCAGCAATGTATAAGATGGATGACTATTGTAGCAGCTTTGATTCGAGTCTTTGCTCCAGTCTATATTTGGCGCTTAATGGCTTAGCTTTTTAAGGTCATTATGACTTAACTGCCCTGCAGATTGCTTTAAACGCAACTGGTTCAACAGGTAGTCATAGCGTGCACGGGATAGGTCGCGCTTGGCGCGCAGCACTTCGCGCTCGGCATTGAGTACATCAGTGCTGGTACGTGTCCCTGCGTCATAACCAGCCTGTATAGACTCTAAGGATGTCTGGCTGGAAAGCTTGGCTTTTTGCAGTGCCTGGGCACGGGCAATGGCAGCGCTAACATTGTTGAAAGCCTGCCTTGCTGTTTGCTGGGCACTGCGTTTGCGCCAGTTGAGCAGGCTTTTAGCGGCATCTCTTTGGGCGCGTGCGCTGCGCACCTTGGCATTGACGCTACCGCCAGCGTAAAGAGGCACATTTAGACGCACAATTAGGCGATTGTCTTCGCTTTCTGTGGTGCCCAGTGTGCCACCCGACTGCTCGTTTTGGCTGTGTTGAGCGATCAGTTCTAGGTTGGGATAGTGCCCCGAGCGCTGAGCTTTCACCTCGGCGACGAGAGAGGTATAAGTGGACTGTGCTGCTAGCAGGTCTGCATTGCCCAGCAGGGCTGCGTCTTGCCAGTGCTGGATTGCATTAGGAGAGGGAGGGCGCAGTTTGAGCTTGTTGCTGACTGGCTCTGGCTTGGTCTGCACCCCTGTCATTGCGTAGAGGTTTTCTCGTGTGCTCTGTAGGGTGTTTTCGGCTTCGATAGCGCGCGCAGTGGCAAGATCTGCCGCCGCTTGGGTTTCATGTAGGTCAGTGATCGCAATCATGCCTACATCAAAGCGCTCTTGTGTGTCTTGTAACTGACGCTGTATAGCCAATTGTTCTGACTGCGAAAAAGCAAGGCTGTCTTGTGCGGAAAGAGCATTGAAATAAGCTTGTGCTAAACGCAGTACTAGGTTTTGTTCGGCGGCCTTGAAACTGGCAGCGGCGCTAAGCACTTTTTGTTTTGCTGCGCTTAAGCCTGCCCATGCCCCGTGATTATAAATAGATTGGCTTAGAGTGACATTATAGCCTTCTGTGTTGGTCTCTCCTCCTTGTATGAAACTGCTCAGCCCTCCGCGGTTTTCCGTGTCGGCCTTGGTGTAATTCGCTTCAGCGCTGATATTGGGGAGTAAGTTGGCACGGGCTTGCGGGTAACTTTCTTGCTCACTGAGCCACTGGGCCTGAGCTTGTGTGAACTCAGGGTCATATAGGCGTGCTTGTGGGTAAAGGTCAAATAGGTTTATTGCTGGCTTATCTGCATAGCTTGGTAAGACTAAGCAACAAAGCCAGATAACAGCGCTTAATTTAATGGTGTTCATATTAATAATGCGGCATATCCTTGTCGACGTCGCTGGCCCAAGCTTCAATGCCGCCGTTGAGGTTGACCATATTGCTAAAGCCCTGGCTCTCTAGGTACATGGCAACTTGTAAGCTACGCATACCGTGATGACAGATGCAGATGATTTCATCATCCTCATCCAATTCTTGAATACGTGAGGTAATCTCACCCATGGGAATGAGCGTGGAGTTGTCTATGCGACAAATTTCGTATTCGGTAGGTTCTCTGACATCTAACAACATCGGTTTGTTTTCGTTCAGGTATAGGCTCAGTTCGGTGGCGCTGATTGTTTGCATGGCTATATTCTAGGTTAGATAACATTCAGAGTTTACAGGATGTGGCGCTAGAAGAAACATGGCGTCATTGTTGTGTTAAGCCTGTGCGCAAAAAAAAGCCCTGATAAATTTCAGGGCTTGGAATATAGGCTTGGGAGCCTTTAGGCTTTGTTGTGTTATGGGCAATAACACAAAGGGCTTATAAGTAACTATAGGGAAAGACTGTAAAAGCATTATGAATTTAGTGTAATTTTTCAGTAAAAATTACACTTTATTCTCAATGCATATGCCTTTTTACTTTATTTCCTCGGTTTTTGTGAGTGGCTCTCTAGGGGGAGGCCTGCAATCGCAATTTTAATCAGCTTAGCAATGGGGTTGTGAAGCATAATGCTAGCGATCAAACTATCCAATAAACGGTATTTTTTCATCGTGTAGGGGTACCAATTACCCTCTATTTTACTGCTTTGCTTATCAACAATAATAGCCTTGCTAGCCGTCCAGCCAAGCAGACCTTCTGCACCATGCACTCTACCAAAGCCTGATTGCTTACGGCCGCCAAAGGGTAGAAAAGGCTGGCCTTCGGTCAGCATAACATTGTTAATGCTGACGGCACCCACCTCAAGGGAGCGGGCAATGCGATCTGCTCGTTTAAGGTCCTTGGACCAGACTGATGCGGATAGACCGAATTCACCGGCGTTGCCCATTTCAATAGCTTCTGCTTCAGTGCTGAATTTATACACGGGGATGAGGGGGCCAAAAGTCTCTTCGTGGTTGAGCGCGGCATCGGCAGGAATGTTAGTAATGATGGTTGGTGCGTAGAAGCCATTACCCATGTCTTCCCCGCCACAGACAATCGTTGCCCCTTTGGCCTTGGCGTCCTCAACATGGCGAGCGACGATGTCTTTTTGGAAGCTCACAGTCATGGCGCCGATGTCAGCATCGCCGCGATCGCCGTTGTTAATGACTAAGTTTTGGCATGCCGCTGTCAGTTGCTCAAGAAATTCGTCATAAATACTTTCATGCACAATGAGTTTTTCAATAGATGTGCAGGATTGCCCGGTGTTAGTCAGCGCGCCCCATAGGGTGCCGGCAATAGTGCGCTTTAGATCGACATCTTCAAAGACGATAGCGGGATCTTTTCCACCTAGCTCCAACTCTAGGGGAATTAGGTACTTAGAGGCTTGCTCCATGATCTTGGTACCCGTGCGGTTCGAGCCGGTGAAAAATATTTTAGATGGGCGCTGGTCAATTAGTTTAACGGCGCTGACACCTGAGCCGTAGACCACTTGAATACTTTGCTTGATCAATGGTGATGCAGAGAACACTTCTTCAAAAAGGCCCTTCAAAGGCGTGTGCTCGGATGGCTTGTAGATGATAGAACAGCCAGCGATAAAGCCTGTCATAGTAAAGATGATGCCATTATTCCATGGGTAGTTCCAAGGGGTGATCAGTAAGCAGGGGCCGAGTGCTTCTTGATAAATTTTGGACGATTTACCCAGTAACATCAGTGGTGTTTTGACTTTTTTATCAGCCAGTACCTCTTCACCGTGATCGGCTAGCCATTCTAGAGCGTCTAGGGCGCTCATGACATCAGAGACGAGTGCATCGGTACGTGCCTTGCCATTCTCTGCGCAAACACGATCAATAATTTCTTCGCGCATGGAATAAAATTTATGCATCACCTTCTTTAACTCGGCGCAACGCTCGGCAACAGTGGTGTTCTTAAGGTCCTTAAAAGACTCTTGGGCACGCGCCATGATGTCTTGGGCTTCGGTGTCAGTGATTTCGTGAAGCGTGGTTACTTTTTTGGCAGTAGCGGTCATGTTGAGGTCCTGTTTATATCTTATGCATCGGCAGCATTAGTGTTGTCGATGCAGAGTTTATTTATATGTCTATAGAAAGCTTTAATAGTCGGGTTCACACTGCACTTGATAGCCCATGACTTCATGCACCGTCTTTCCCGTATAGCCTGGGCCAGTTAAGTTAGAGTAATAGAGGCTTACTGGTACACCGCGTAGCGCGACACCGAGTAAGCGTAGAGCAGTGCCGAGTAGCCCCGGTGCGTGTTTTTCTAGGCCAGAGAGCTGTAGAAGTCTGCGAGTGATAAATGATGGCAATAGCCCGAGAATGGCGAGTAATACATTTAGCGCTTTAACATCATCACAGGCTGTGGTTACCAGTACTTCATCGACATGGTAGATACAACCTGTTTCACTGAAGCTGGGGAATCCATTGTCGCTGTGAGGCTCGCCTGGCAAGACAACATCACCGACTTTATCTAAGCCCTTAAGAGCGGCTCTACTTAAATATTTCGAATGCGGATAATCCATTAAGAGACCTCCTTAAGGCTGTGTATTTTTTTTTGAGTCTGGGTGAAGTCGTGGCCCACGTCTGCCAAAATACTATCAGCGGCTTTATGGCTCATGGCCATAATCGTAAGCGATGGATTGATACCCGGGGCAGAGGGGTATATGCCTCCGTCGGCCATGTAAATATTTTCGTGCCCGTAGACTTGGAAGTTGGGCTGTACAACCGAGCGACTAGAATTTTCACCAATGGCACAGCCGCCCATTAGATGGAGGCCAATTTGCAAGCGCGATTGCATAGTTTCATAACAACCCATCGAAGCGAGCAGTTCCTCAACTACGTGATTGCCTGCGGCGGCCTTTGCTGCATCGACGCCATCGGTAGGTTTGTTGACTACGAGCTTGCCACTGTTGTTGATGCTAATGGTGCCGGGTTCTTCGTCGCGTACAGAAACTTCGATACAGGCCATGTTGCGATAACGCCGCATAAATTTATGGTGATCAGCACCAAAGCCATCTTTCAACATGGCTACGGCGATGGGGCCAGCAAAAACATTTTCTAGTTTGAAGCCCTGTTGGCGGAAGCGTGGGTCAGTTGACTTAACCGACTGTAAGGCGCCTTTATGGGCGTCCACTTCGTCGCGCATAAAGCCTATGCTCATATATTGGGGGTGACAGAAGAAGCGCTCGCCAAGGGCTGGCAATTTATTCTTCATGCCAGACTTCAACAGTATTTTACTAGAGCCAAGGGCGCCAGCAGCCATGACTAAGCGGCGTGCATAGACGACCTGTGGCTCGCCATTTTGTGTGCCGTGTACCACTACTTGGTTTTTACCGTGGATGACGCCATCAACTTCGAAGTTGGCACGCAGCTCTAGGCCTTGGGCTCGAGCGCGAGCCAAGGAGGTGACAGCGCTACTTTGTTTGGACTTGCGTGGGCAGCCACCTAGGCAAACAATGCAGTCATTCTTGCGACCTTGGCCGCTATCACATAAGCCGCCACAATTAGATTCACCACGGCGTAGGTAGTCCCACTCATAGCCGCAATCATCAAAGGAGTCAGCGTAGAGTTGGGCATTGCGATTGAAGTCTTGCTGCTGGTATTCGTGCAAATTTATAAGTGCTTCGGCGGTATCATAATAAGGGCTCATTCCCTCGACACTGAGACTCCTTATACCTGAGCGATCGGACCAGTCGTCTAGGGCGATATCATCAAAGCGGTCGAGTAGGCACTGGTTAATAATAGTGCCGCCGCCGACGACTTTGCCACGCAGTAAAATCGTTTTGGCATCGGTAGTGAAGTCTGTGCCACCTGACCACATTAACTTTGCATTGGCGCGCATCTCATTTGCTGGATATGTTTTTGGGCCTAAGTCCTGGCCCGCTTCAAGCATTAAGCAGTGGGCACCGGCTTGAGTCAGGCGATGCGCCATAACGCCCCCTGATGCCCCTGAGCCAATGATAATAAAGTCGTAAATCTGTTTAGTCATCATGCGCCTGCACAGTCAATGTGTTCTTATATTACCCGTAAAGCGAGTAACTGTCACTTATGTTTTTGTGTTCTCTTGCCTTTTATAGCGGATAGCCCGAGTAAAAGTGAGTACATAAACGATTTTATCGGTATGTCTGTCAAAAATCGTTCATATATTGGCTGTTAAAGCATCTTTTTGCGCCAAGTTGGTGAAAAAGTGACTTTATTATAATGCCTTGCGAATGCGCCTTTATACATATAAAGTTCGAGCATAACTAGGGGTACACTTACTTCATAATACATACAGTGTTGAGAAAAACCCTTTGAACCTGAACTAATTAATATTGGCGTAGGGAAGTTATGTGTTGCTGGCTGCGCATGCGGATAGTTTGCACAACCGGCTTCTCGCGCATCATGCTGGTCTACCAGCGGAGAATACCATGAGCGCAATCCCTGAAGATTTTGTCCAGCAAGCACTAAAATTATCTGAAGAAATCACCAAGCCTTTTCCAAAATCTAAAAAAGTTTATGTGCAGGGTTCTCGCCCAGATTTGCGTGTTGGAATGCGTGAGGTGGAATGTGCGCCAACGACGACTCAGGGGCTTAACGAAGATAATCCTCCGATCACCATCTACGATACATCTGGGCCCTTTACTGACCCTGATATTGAAATTGATTTGATGAAGGGTTTGCCGGGCTTGCGTGAGCAATGGGTGTTGGATCGCGGTGATACAGAACAGCTCGAAGGCCCTAGTTCTGAGTATGGCCTACAGCGCCAAGAAGATCCTAGCTTGGCACACTTGCGCTTTGAACACTTACACAAGCCACGCCGTGCTAAGCGCGGTAAGAACGTGACGCAAATGCATTACGCTCGCCAGGGGGTTATTACCCCAGAGATGGAGTACATCGCGATTCGTGAAACAGCACGTTTAAATGAGCTGCGCGCGCAAGCTAAGACAGACGTTGTGGCCAGAAAATTATTGAAACAGCACCCAGGGCAAAATTTCGGCGCTAATTTACCGGAAGAAATTACTCCTGAATTTGTTCGCTTAGAAGTAGCCGAAGGTCGCGCGGTAATTACTGCCAATATCAACCACCCTGAACTGGAGCCAATGATTATTGGCCGCAACTTTCGTGTAAAGATCAATACCAATATCGGCAATTCGGCGGTGACATCTTCTATTACTGAAGAAGTAGAAAAAATGGCTTGGTCGGCACGTTGGGGTGGCGATACATTAATGGACTTGTCGACGGGGAAAAATATTCACGAAACTCGCGAATGGATTTTGCGTAATGCACCGATGCCCATTGGTACAGTGCCTATTTATCAGGCCTTGGAGAAAGTCAACGGCAAGCCTGAAGATCTAACCTGGGAGTTATTTCGTGACACATTAATTGAACAGGCCGAACAGGGCGTGGATTACTTTACTATCCATGCTGGCGTGTTGCTGCGCTATGTGCCATTAACGGCAGAGCGTGTAACGGGTATCGTTTCTCGTGGTGGATCTATTATGGCGAAGTGGTGTTTGGCGCATCACAAAGAAAACTTCCTATATACTCACTTTGAAGAAATCTGTGAAATCATGAAGGCTTATGATGTAACTTTTTCACTCGGTGATGGCTTGCGTCCGGGGTCGATTGCTGATGCTAATGACGCCGCGCAGTTCGGTGAACTGGAAACTTTGGGAGAGTTAACTAAGATTGCTTGGAAGCACGATGTGCAAGTGATGATTGAAGGCCCTGGCCATGTGCCTATGCACATGATTAAAGACAATATGGACAAGGAATTAGACGAGTGTTTTGAAGCACCTTTCTATACCCTTGGGCCTTTGACGACGGACATTGCTCCCGGCTATGACCATATTACCTCAGGTATTGGCGCGGCCACGATTGGTTGGTATGGCACAGCAATGCTGTGCTATGTGACACCTAAGGAGCATTTAGGTTTGCCTAATAAAGCCGATGTTCGAGATGGTATTATCACCTATAAGTTGGCAGCTCACGCGGCCGATCTAGCTAAGGGTTTGCCAGGTGCTCAAGTGCGCGATAACGCACTATCTAAAGCGCGTTTCGAGTTCCGCTGGGAAGATCAATTTAACTTAGGCTTAGACCCAGAGCGCGCGCGTGAATACCACGATGAAACACTGCCTAAAGACTCTGCTAAAGTCGCACACTTCTGCTCTATGTGTGGGCCTAAATTTTGCTCTATGAAAATCACCCAAGATGTTCGTGATTACGCTGCGCAGCAAAAAATTGGCAATATTAAAATAGCCGTAGAGCAAGGCTTGCAAGAGAAGTCTGAAGAGTTCAAAGAGAAGGGCGCAGAGATTTACCAAGAGGTATAATTCGCGTCACTTAATCACTAATGCGGATAGGCTATAACAATAGCTTATCCGCATTTTTATTTAAAAGAGATTCACACTGTGAGCCACAGCAAATTTTCTAGCTTAGATTTATCCCCTGAAGTCTTAAGTAATCTGGATAGCTTGGGCTATCAACAGATGACACCCATTCAGGGGAAAAGCTTGCCTTCGATCATAGCGGCTTGTGATGTGATTGCCCAAGGTAAGACCGGGTCGGGCAAAACAGCAGCCTTTGGTTTGGGTTTATTGCATCGCTTGAATGCCAAAAAATTTCATGTGCAGTCTTTGATTTTATGCCCAACGCGAGAGTTGGCAGATCAGGTGGCCGTTGAGCTGCGCCGCTTAGCTCGGGCAACGCACAATGTGAAAATTTTAGTGTTATGCGGAGGCATGCCGTTTGGGCCTCAAATTGGTTCCCTAGAGCATGGCGCACATATTGTCGTTGGCACTCCGGGCCGTGTAGAAGAGCATTTACGCAAGGGCTCTTTACAGCTGGGTAAG
This sequence comes from uncultured Gammaproteobacteria bacterium, assembly GCA_964495705.1. Classification (GTDB taxonomy): domain Bacteria; phylum Pseudomonadota; class Gammaproteobacteria; order HTCC5015; family HTCC5015; genus CAZBWS01. The sequence continues at coordinate 89,050 of CAZBWS010000002.1, read as the reverse complement.
CTAGATACATTTGTACTGGATGAAGCGGACCGCATGTTAGATATGGGTTTTCAGGATGCGATAGATGATATCGCCGAATACCTGCCCGCTAAGCGCCAAACACTATTGTTTAGTGCGACTTTCCCAGCAGAAATTCAGGCGATATCTGAGCGCATTATGCACAAACCTGTGATGGTACAAGTGGAGTCTAAGCATGATGACAACTCCATTGAGCAACATTTTTATAAAGTAGGCGATAGCGAAGAGCGCTTATTGGCTGTGCGCTTGCTGTTATCGCAGTTTCAGCCAGAATCTGCGGTAGTATTTTGCAATACCAAACAAATCACACAGGAAGTGACGGATGAACTCACCGACTGTGGTTTTAGTGCAATGTGTTTAAACGGCGACCTCGAACAGCGCGAGCGCGACCAAGCCTTAATTCAATTCGCCAATAAAAGCGTTTCTGTTTTAGTGGCAACGGATGTTGCGGCCCGTGGTTTAGATATAGAGGATTTAGGTATGGTGATTAATTTCCATATCGCACATGATGAGGAAGTGCATATACATCGTATTGGTCGTACTGGTCGTGCAGGTAATAGAGGTATGGCTTGTTCATTGATTAGCAATAAAGAAAGCTTCAAGGTTGAGCGGCTCGCCAAGTATCTGGCTATAGATATAGACCCAGAAGACTTGCCCTCTATGCAAGCTTTGAATAATACGCCGTCACAGGCGCCAATGGGCACTATCCGCATTGATGGTGGAAAGAAGCAAAAGCTACGCCCTGGAGATATCTTGGGAGCGCTAACTAGCAAAGACGGTCTAACTATCAAAGGCAATCAAATTGGCAAAATTAATATTGCTGATAATTGGAGCTATGTCGCTGTTGAACGAGGCATTGTTAAACAAGCAGCGAATAAAATTAGTAATGGCAAGCTTAAAGGGCGCTCTTTTAGGGCGTGGAGAGTGAAAGCTTAATAGCGTGTTCACCGTGCTGAACTAAATCCTATTTACTGATGTCTGAGCCCTATCTGTTCAAATAAGGTAGGCCATATGCGCTACATAAAATTACTCATACTATCCATTTTTGTTGGAACTGGTACTAATGTACACGCTATAGACGATAAGGTTTTTTCGGTTTCTAGTGGGGTGGCTAAGGTTCAACTCATTGAGTTGTTTACCTCTGAAGGCTGTAGTAGTTGCCCGCCAGCAGACAAATGGCTATCTAAATATATGCACAATGAGGGGCTCTGGACACGCTATGTACCCGTCGCTTTTCATGTTGATTACTGGGACTATATTGGCTGGAAAGACCGCTTTGCTAGTCCTGCTTACACCCAGCAACAATATGACTACAAAAGAAGTTCTGCAACATCACGGGTTTATACTCCGCAATTTGTGGTCAATGGAAAAGAATGGAGTGGCTGGTTTAGACGCATTATCCCAGGCTTGGGCTCCTTACCTGAACAGCAGCAGCCAGTGGGTGAGCTGAGCCTCACTATACAGCAGGGGAAGATGCAGGCTGTATTTGATATAGATAAAGTGCAAAGCCATAACAGTCTACTGCACGTAGCTTTATTAGCTAGCGATATCCAAACTCAGGTGACCCGTGGTGAAAATCACGGGCGTGTTTTAGAGCACGACTTTGTTGTATTGAGCCACCGACAGTATCACGGTAATAAAAAATCAAATGTAAGGCAATGGCAGGGGGCTGCACCTCCAATACCCGCTATCGCCGCAGAAGCAGGGCGTTTGGCGTGGGTCGCATGGTTAGCGGATAAGGCCACCGGTGCCACACTACAAGCAGTAGGTGGTTGGTTAGAATAGCCTGCTTACATCAATAAACTATTATCTATAGCATGATAGTTTCCTGCAGCATCGATTAGTGAGTTAGCTGTGAGTGCGCGCACTCCATAGACTTCTGTGTTAACAGAGTATTTATCTCTGATGCGCTGTAGCAGTAAATCAAAGTCGCCATCACCAGAGAGTAAAATAACGGTATCAACCTCTTCTGCTGCAGCGTCCATGACGTCGATAGCAATACCCACATCCCAGTCGCCCTTGGCGGAGCCATCGGCACGTTGAATAAAAGGCTTTAGTTTTATGCTGAAGCCGATGTGCCGCAGGGCATTTTGAAATTTTTGTTGTGACTCGTCAGCGCGAGCTATTGCATAGGCATTGGCTGTTATTATGTCACCTTGTTGCTCAATGCGTTGCCATAGCGCACGGTAATTAAATTGGCGTTGATGGGCTTGGCGGCAAGTGTAGTAGATGTTTTGAACATCAACGAATAGGGCTATTTTTTTCACAGTATTATCAGTGCTGCTATGCAGGGTGTTTTTAGTTCATGACAGTATAACGCGCTTGTTGTATTTTTAACCCATGCCGCAGCCTATCCGCATTCCCCATGTTGTTATTCCCTGTCTCAGTAGCCTAGCGTTAAAGCAGGGTTTGAATCCAGAAAGAGTATTCTCTCAAGCAGGAATAAACCTAGCTGAGGTGCAATTACATGAATTAGACCTATTCCTGCATCAGATTGAGAAGGTCATGGATGTGATTATTCACCAGGCTGAGCTACCCCAGTTTGGCCTAATATTGGGAGAGCATGTACAAGCTTAAATGCTCGGTATTTTGGGCTCTTTGGTGGCGAGTAGCCCGACCACTCGTATTGCTATTGAATGTTTTTCT
>CAZBWS010000002.1:59733-86286 GCA_964495705.1 uncultured Gammaproteobacteria bacterium | reverse complement strand
CCCATGATCGCTCGCGCTGGTATCCTGGGCTGCCCATGTTGAGCCAAAGTTTTGCCTTTGAGTTGGGTTATCAGGATCGTAGTAACTTTGAGCACGCCTTTAATCGCTTGGCGGGCTGCTCTCCTAGTGTGCATATAGCTTGTCTGAAAATCACACGCCCTAGGCGTTGATGGCTACGGTCTATAGCGCAGAGGAATGTCTCGGGATATTACGCCTGTGGCGCTTTGAAATGCATCGCAATGCGGGAGTGACACGCTTATTTATGGGGCGCGACAGGGCAGGGCTTATGTGCGGAAAACCACGAATGGAGAGGACAGCGCCTATACTTCGGTGAAGAAGCTGAAGTCGATTTAGCACTGTGAATGGGTATAGGCTAGAATGGCGGTGTTTTAGCCTATCCGCATAGTTGCGTAGAAGATTGTTATGTTGCCCCTATTATTCAGCGGTCAGATTGGACTGTTTGTTATTATCATTATCACTATTATCTTTTCCTTGAGCTTACATGAGTTTGGGCACGCTGCGATGGCTAAGGTACTTGGAGATGATACCGCTCAACGTATGGGGCGATTGAATATCAATCCTGTTTCACATATTGATCCCGTTGGCTTGTTAATGGTAGTTTTGATTGGCTTTGGCTTTGCCAAGCCTGTGCCCTTTGATGTACGTAACATAAAGGTGGCGTGGGGCAGTGCGGCGGTAGCCTTAGCCGGGCCAGCGATGAACTTATTCTTGGCGATCTTTTCGGTCAATATATTGTTTTATGGCATAGATAGTGGCTCTATTATCGTGGGTAGTGGCGCCTTTGAATTGCTGCAAACGATGGCGCTGATCAATTTATTACTGATGTTGTTTAATCTCATTCCCCTGGGCGCATTGGACGGCCACTATATTATGAGCTGGCTATTGCCACGCCGCTTGGCTTATCAATACGATCAACTAAATGCGCAATATGGCAATATGGTTTTCTTGGGCTTGATTGTGTTGAGCATAATAGGCCTACCTATCTTTAGTTTTTTGATGGGTTTTGCGTCCAAAATTGTTCCCTTCATAACATTTGTTTGAGGGCTTGTTGTATTACAGCCCTTTGTAAAATCTCATAGAAATAAACCCTCACGACGCCAATTGCATAAGCACGACTTGTGCTTGTGTTACTGTCTTTTAGCAGGCTATGCTGTTTTACACAGACTTGGACATAAGGAACATTCAGTGAGCAGAAAGCTACTTTATTTAATGGCCTATCTTCATATTGTAGGCGGTATATTATTACCCTTTGTTACGCATATAGAGCCTGTTGCCGATATAATTCAGCACAGTTTAGCGGGTACACCTGCACAGGATGGAGCCGTGTTCTGGGTAGGTGTGTTTGGCCCTACAGTGGCAAGTTGGGGGGTGTTGTTTTTATGTCTTTTGAATGTTTATTTTGCCCGGGTATCTACTCGTGTTTGGTGTAACTTAGTATTTTCAGTTCTGCTATGGGGTGTCGTTGATACGACTTATTGTCTGTTACTTGGCGTGCCTCAAGCACTGTTCAGTAATCTACCTGCCATTTTTCTATTGTTACTCCCCCTTTTGCTGCTCCACCCTAAGTATATGAGTAGGCCAACTGCATGAGATTATCGGTCGCGATTGTTGGTGCAGGTACAGCGGGCATCGCCAGTGCCATTTTTCTAAGTCGCCAAGGTTTTAAGGTAACGCTGTTCGAGAAAATTTCACAAACTAGTGCTGTGGGGGCAGGGATACTATTACAGCCTACGGGCTTAAATGTCTTGGCTGAACTTGGCTTGCACCAGCAAATACTGCAGACAGGTGCACGCATCCATAACTTGGATGGTCGCACGCGAAACGGCCGGCCGGTTATTAACTTGAACTATTCCGAGTTACACCATGCCTGTCATGGCCTAGGCGTACATCGTGCGAGTTTATTGGCCGTATTGCAGCAAGGCATGAACCAAGAAGATGTAGATATTAAAGCGGGTGTTGAGGTGGCAGCTTATCAACAGCAAGGTCAGCATGTTGAGTTGCACGATATAAATCATACGAGCTTAGGGCGTTTTGATTTATTGCTGGTGACTAATGGAGCGAAATCTAGATTGCGTAACGCCAGTGAATATTTGCGTTTAGACAAGCCTTACCCTTGGGGCGCGCTTTGGGCTATTGTCGATCAACCTAATGAGCTGCGAGGGGATTGCCTGCAACAGGTGTATCACACGGCTCAGTATATGGCGGGGCTTTTACCTACAGGGAGCCTGCCAGGCAAAGACCAGAAACTAATGAGTTTGTTTTGGAGTATACCTGCTTCACATTACCCACAGTGGCGGGATAAATCGGTAGATTTTTTGGCATGGAAGGAGAAAGTGGTGACACTGTGGCCACAGTCAACACCTGTACTAGAACAATTGCACAGCCATGAGCAATTAGCTTTCGCTAATTACCGTGACGTAGTTATGCAGCAATGGGCTGAGGGGCGCGTGGTGTTTATGGGGGATGCGGCACACAGTATGAGTCCACAGCTAGGGCAGGGGGCTAATTTGGCGTTGTGCGATGCCTCTGTATTGCATCATTGCTTAACGGCGTTTAAAGGCATTGATGAAGCATTGCAAAATTACAATCATCAACGCTTAGGCCATATACGTTTTTACCAAAAGATGAGCCGACTGTTAACGCCTTTTTATCAATCGAATAACCGCCCTTATGCCTGGTTACGCGATAGCTTGTCCTGGCCATTGACTCAGTTGCCTTGGTTGCGTCGGCAAATGTTACAAACTTTGTGTGGAATAAAGACAGGGCCATTTTCTGAACTATGTATTGATAGCTTAATTGAGTTGGATGAAAGAAAATCTGGGTTATTCGTTTCTTAGTGCGTTTAAAACAATTAAAGGCGAAATTAATTGGTTGCAGCTGCCAATAGCTACTTTGTATACGGCATTGCTGTTTGTAATAGCGCATGATGAGTTTTTAATTATGTGGGTCAGTAATGCTTAAAATTATTCAGACTCTTATTCGCGCTTTAGGCTTCGTGTCGCCAACATTGACTGCGTATCTTGTTGTTGCTTTGGCGAGTAGACCGCAAAAATTTAAACGTCCACAGCGTGAGCTGGACCAGCTTGCTCATGCAACTAAGCTGACTTATCGCGGCTCTAGAGGGACGGATAATGTTGCTTGGTCATGGGGCGAGGGCCCTGTGGTTATTATTAGTCACGGTTGGTCTAGCCGCGGTTCGCAGATGGCTAGCTTGGCAATGGCCATTGCTGAGGCAGGCTTTCAGGCTGTAGCGATTGATTTTACTGCCCACGGAGACTCCGGAGGCAAGGTAGTTCACTTTGACAATATGTCTAAGGATCTTGTTGCCCTAGCTCAGCAATTTGATGAGATATATGCTTTAGTTGGGCACTCCGCTGGAGGTGTTATGTCTATGGCGGCCCGCGAAATGGGCTTTGCTGCACAGCGCTATGTGGTTATGGGTACTCCGGTGGCTCCGTACCCTGCCTTAGAGGCTATTCGTAAACGACTGAAGGCCAGCGATACCGTGCTTGAGAAGTGTAAGCAGGTGTTTGCATCACATATAGATGTGACATGGGATGAGCTGGAACGCGGTCGTGCTTTTTATAATGGCGATGGCCCCTTGCTACTTATTTACGACACCCAAGATAATGAAGTACCTCTAGAGCAGGGTAAAAAGATACAGGGTCTTTGGAAGGGCTCTCGCCTTGTTGTTACACAGGGCTTAGGGCATCGAAAGTTGATGTGGGACGCGGAAGTGATACAAGCAATACTGTCTTTTTTAAAATAGCAGCCTATCCGCATAGTTTTACTGGGTGCTCATAAATTGGGCAAATTCAGTGTAGCCACCAATATGTTCTTTGCCATGGAATATTTGCGGCACGGTCAGTACAGGCTTGCCAATGGTTTTTTCTAGGTCGGCTTTGCTAATTCCTTCCTTGTGTATATCAATATACTTAAATTCTAACTGCTTGATTTGAGCAAGTTGTACAGCGCGGGTGCAGTAGCCACAGCCTTCACGGCCAAAAATAGTAATAGGGTTCATGGTTAACTCCGTTGTTAGGTGTGTAGTTTCCCACGTCACAGTTATTTTCTAAATTAGATTTTTTTATTGAAACGATAGGCTGTCGCCCTAGGGCGTAAAATTGTCGGCTTTGAATTTGCTAAGTGTGCCCATTTCTAGGATTATAATTGAACACCTGTTTAATTGGTTGGGAGTAAATCTATGCTAGCTGAGTCGATACAAGATGATAATGTGGAGTTTAAGCGCTTAACACAGCGCCCTTTACTAGCTTGGCCAACGCTATTGCTGTGGGCTTTTTCGGCTTCGTTGTGGTGTACAAGCACTGTACTGGCTATATTGGGGCAGGTTGATTATGTATTCACATTTTTGATGAATAGCTGGGCTACTTTTTTGGCGTTTACGGTATTACACGACGCCTCTCATCGCAGTATCTCGACTCATCAGTGGGTGAACGCAAGCCTAGGGCAGTTGAGTATTATATTTTTAAGCCCAGCCCCCGCTTTTAGCATGTTTCGCTTTATACATATGCAGCACCATCGCTTTACCAATGAAGGTAGCGATGTCGACCCTGACTACTGGGTGGGTCAGGGGCCTAAACTATTACTGCCTTGCAAATGGATGATCATCGACATTTTTTATTACGCCTGGTATATCCCAAGGCTAGCTTCGCGTAGTAAAAAGGAAAAGCGTGAATTTGTAATCACCATTCTGAGCTTAATAGCCGTAATGTCCGTGTTATTTTATATGGGGTGGTTTGATGAGTTCTTGCTATATCACTTTTTGCCGGCCCGCTTAGCCTCTTTCTTACTTGCGTTTACATTTGATTATTTACCCCATCACCCACATGCGGTGACCGCTAAGCAAGCACCGTATCAGGCAACTAATGTTAGAGTAGGCTTGGAGTGGTTGATGACGCCCGTATTGCTGTATCAAAATTATCACCTGATACACCACTTACATCCACTGGTACCATTCTACCGCTATATAAAAATATGGCGGGCTAGGCAGCGTACATTATTAGAGAATGAGTCGGCTATGGTTAAGTCCTTGAGCAACCGTCCAGTGAGTGTTGCGGAATATACTAAATAGCTTATCCCCATTGCGGATAGGTTGTGGGGAATAGTTTTTAGAAATCGATTTGAGCGCGCACTTGGCTTATGCCGTACGGCCAACCTTAATGATACTGTTGTCAAACTGATACCCCAGCCAGATATAGCGGCTTGTGAGGGAGTCTCCGTCGACACTAAATTGCACATCATCACCCCGATTAGAATAGTTTTATTATAGGGTCGGTTTATCAAGTTAAGTCACTATCACAACGTCTTCGACACCCGTTCCAGAGCTTATATCAGTAGATCATTGACAGGTGTTTAAGCATTAGCTCAACCTATAGTGCTGTTTGGGAGGTCTTTCCCGCGCCGTTCATGGTTGTTTCTTCTGTCGGGGTGCCTTGGCTCAAAGCGCGCTTTGTCTCTACGGTCAAGGTGCTGGCGACGAGAATCATTGCGTCTTTCGGGAAGGCTGTTTTCGGGGTTATGTGTGTTCATGTCGTTCTCCGCGTTTATCTTAAGTATAGATAAATATGAGAATTTTGAAGTGCAGGGGCAGTATAATTTGTCTAAGATGGCTTATTTGACCTTGAAAAAACACCCGTTGGAGCTTTTTTTATAAGAATAGTCAAAGAAAGTATCATAATAGTAGGCTTAGGCATTTAGTTAACAGCGCTTCTCATTTATCATATGCTGCGATTTGAGTTGTACGAAAAACTGCTCAATCCGTTTTTTAGTTCTAAGTCCGAGTAGGAGACAGTAATGATCAAAATTGGTTTGTTCTATGGCAGTGATGAAGGCGCAACACGTTACTGTGCAGGTCTGATTAAGGATAAGTTTCCTGAAGGCCAAATCGATGTGCATGATATTGCTGATGCTGAGCCAGAAGATTTTTCTAATTACGAATTTATGATTTTAGGTATTCCTACTTGGGACTTTGGCGAGCTACAAAGCGACTGGGAGGAATTCTGGGAAAAGCTAGAAGGAATCGATTTTTCAGGCAAAATTTGTGCTTTATTTGGCCTTGGCGACCAACGTGGTTATGGTGATTACTACTTGGACGCGATGGGGATGTTACATGACGTCATCGTTAAGTCTGGAGCCATTGTGGTGGCTAATTGGTCTACAGAAGGTTATGACTTTGAGGCCTCTAAAGCCTTGATGGAAGATGGTGAGAATTTTGTAGGCTTGGGTTTGGATGAAGACCAGCAGGAAGAGCTAACTCAAGGGCGTATCGATGCCTGGACGAGCCTTGTAAAAGAAGAAATGGGCCTAGACTAATACTCGGTTTATTTACGCCAGATAGGACTTGCTTGCCTATCTAGGCACAAAAAAAGTGGGTATAGCCCACTTTTTTTGTGCCTGTATGAAAAGAATGACATTAATTGTTCACCCAATAGTTGTGCTTTTACAGTAGAATTCCGCCGATCTTAAGGAGTAGTTATGGCTGTAAAATCTCAATATCAGGCAGATATTAAACGTATTGCACAAGTTCTTAATGTAGAAGAAGCTGAGCTTCACTACTTAAATAGCTTGTCCGCGCAAGACAGGGATACACTTTACCGACAAGTTGAGGCGAGTGTCAGCGGGGAGCAGTCGCCACTTTGGCCTGCATTGGCTAAAAGTGTACGATTTTTCCCAAACCGGCTGTGTGCAAAAATCACACAGGAAGCTTTTGGCCCCTATATCGCGGCCCAGATGACCAGCCACCTGGATACTAAAACTGCGATAGGCATCGGTAAGCATTTTTCTACGCACTTTCTAGCAGAGGTGTTTTTACATGTGGAGGCTGCTAAGGCGAGTAGCTTATTGGCCAAGTGGCCGATGGCACACTTGAATAAAGCGGTACTATTTTTATTGGCTGAGCAGCAGTTTGAGCAGATTGGAGGGTTGCTAGAACACTTGCCAAAAGACCGAGTGTTAGCCCTGGTCAGAGAAATTGACTCTCCACAGGCTGTCATGAAAATTGCTGATTCAGTAAAGCAAAAATCTCGCCTAGCCGAGGCATTGATTCAACTCAAGGATGACGTCTTAGCGCGCTATATAGAAGCGGCAAGTGATCTAGGCTTGTGGGAGACTGCATTGCTGATGTGTAGTCATTTGAATACTAAGCAACAAAACCGTATACACGGCCTGGCTTTACATTTTGAATGGGATGACGAACGAGTTTTCACTGAGTTAGCAGAGAACTTGGGTATTAGCGAACAGCTATCAGCGCTGTTTGGTTTGAATGTGTCAGACACACCCCTACCAAGTTTAGGCCGCTTATTGCCTTTACGTGGGCTACGTAAAAAAAGGCCTGTATGAGGTGTTTTATGTAAGTGAAATGTTAAATAGGCGTAAATAAATGTAAAAATTACCCTCACCCCCCACAAATGGGGGAGGTATTTAAATTGCCTTCTGCGTAATATCTAATTAGAAAGCGCAAAGGGATAAAAATGCTAACTAAAAGACAATTACAAGTGCTAGCGGGAGTAAGAGATGGGCATACGGCAGAGTCAGTTGCTAATATTCTGGGCCTGAGCCCTGAAACCGTTAGGGAACATTTAAAGACAGCGCGAAGGCGCCTGGGTGCCAATAATGCTACTCATGCGGTAGTAACCGCTATTCGTTTAGATTTACTGCCTTTGCATGAGGGTAGTAACGTTTAACTTTTCTAATCATTAAATAAAAAAGCCCCGACCTAAATCGGGGCTTTTTTAGCTACAGCCTATTGGGCAATGATAGCCACTTTATTTTCTAGCATGGAGGGGACCAGAATGTTTTTCCCGTCAGCACTTAAGGTGAAATCTGCTGGTCCACCAATAACGGGGCTGTCTAGTTTTGTTGTTTCCTTGCTGTTCAAGTCATAGCTGTATAGTTGCCCTGAGTTTTCAAAGTCAATCCAATCAGAGAATATCAACTTGTCCCCCGACTTAAGTAAACCGTCAAGCCGACCGTTGTGGTCGCCAAGTCGGGTATAAGTGTGAGGTTTAGTATTCATATCTATTACGCCTAATTCACCATTGTTTTGCTCATTCGTTCCCCAGCCTGCTACGTACAGCATTTTGCTTTCGGCATCGTAATGCAGGCCGTTAGGGCCTTTAAGTTCTGCGGTGGTTTCTAGTTTGAAAATTGCGGGAACAAAGTCATTAGTAATGCGGTAAATCGTATTGGTGTCAGTCGCTGATACGAAAAATGAAGTGTCGTCTAAAGCTGCGATATCGTTGAGGAACTGTGGTTGTGGGTCGTCAGGGTGTTGTAGGCCGGGTTCAACTGCAAACACTAGAGAGTGGTCGTTGATATCGAAGCCGTAGATGTAGTTTATATCAGTCACATAAAGTGCGTCATTCCAGACCATGATGCCTTTTGGCGCATGTAAATAGGCGTCAACTTCGAATTTTTCAGCACCTTCTGCGTTGCCCATAGCGTCAGTGACAAGGATAAAGCCATCAGCATCTTTTTCTGTAGGCTTGGCCGCAGCGCCAATGTTTGAAATGTATAGCTTATCTCCGTGTACAGCGATGCTCTCTGGGGAAGCAAACCCTTTTATTGTAGCGGGAGATGTTTCTTGGGGCGCTTCAAGAAGCGGTTCGCTTACGGCGGCGGCTTCTGCTTTAACGTCACTTTTAATGTCTTCTGTGCTTGCAGTGTTTTTTACATTTTCCGGTTCAGGTTCAGGTTCATTTTTTGAGCATGCACTAATACTGCCGACAAGGGCCGCGGATAAAAATAGAGCAAGAGTGTGTTTTTTCATTCTAGTAGCCTTGTATATTATTTATAGGGTCAGACTAAACGCATTTTTAAAAATACGCAATAACTGGACGTTTTTAGCTATTTTCCTTACATAAATAAACCATTGCCTTACTTGATAAGAAAAGTTAATTTCCCCAAGGGAATCTAGTCCTATCAGTTGTATAGGTATATTGTGTTTATTTTAAAATTTGGAGAAAGTCATGCAAGAAACGATACAGAAATTTATAAGTGGGGGCTGGGTGGACTCCGTTATCCCTATGGCGACTAATTTAGCAATTGCAATTATCATTTATATTGTCGGTAAATGGGTGGCGAAGCGCATAGTCAATATTGTCGGAAAACTGATGGAGAAGAAGGGCTTGGATCAAGCTTTGCGTAACTTCGTAAGCAGCATACTTTCTACAGTGCTTGGTTTTGTCGTTTTCTTGGCTGCACTTGAGCAGTTAGGTGTTGATACTACCTCGTTACTAGCCTTGTTAGGTGCTGCAGGTTTAGCTGTTGGCCTCGCGCTGAAAGACTCATTATCTAACTTTGCGGCAGGCGTGATGTTGATTTTATTTAAGCCCTTCAAGATTGGTGATTTTGTTGACGCAGGCGGTGTTGCTGGTGTCGTTGAGCAGATTAGCGTGTTTAGCACCCAGTTTAAAACGGGTGACAACAAAGAAATCATCGTGCCTAATTCACATATTTATGGCGGCGTGATCACTAATGTTTCAGCGAAGCCAACGCGCCGTATTGATATGGTAATTGGTATTGGATATGACGATGACATGAAAAAAGCCCGAGATCTGATTATGCAGGTTTTGAATGCAGATGAGCGTGTATTGAAAGACCCTGCTCCTGTTGTTGCGGTTTCAGAGTTGGGCGATAACAGTGTTAATTTCGTTGTACGCCCTTGGGTAAACGCAGCAGATTATTGGGGAGTACATTGGGACTTTCTTGAGACAATCAAAGAGACTTTTGATGCAAATGGTGTAAGCTTCCCTTACCCGCAGCAAGATGTACATATGCACAACGTTGCTTAATAGCTCTGTTGCTGCAATACAAAAAAGCCCCGTTAAATACGGGGCTTTTTTGTTAGGCTTTGTTGATTTGTGGTGGGTTTACTCGGCGTGGGTAGAGTGTTCTACACATGGGGCAAAGGGTGCCGTTACAGCCGCGCGCAGTACAGTATTCGCGTCCATAGAATATGATTTGTAAATGTAGTTTACTCCAACTCTCGCGTGGAAAAAGCTTTTTGCAGTCGGCTTCTGTCATAGCGACGTTCTTGCCTTTCGTTAACCCCCAGCGCTGAGCTAAGCGATGTATATGGGTGTCAACGGCGAAGGCGGGATGACCAAAGGCTTGGCTCATTACGACAGAAGCTGTTTTATGGCCTACGCCAGGCAGCGCTTCGAGGTCGGTAAAATTTTCAGGCACAGCCCCATTATGTTGATCAATTATGATTTTTGACAGCTCCCATATAGCCTTGGATTTTCGCGGAGACAGGCCACAGGGTCTAATAATTGCACGGATAGCCTCGACGTCTTGCTGGACCATGTCTAACGGATTATCAGCGAGGTCAAATAGAGCAGGTGTAATCTGATTGACTCTTGCATCCGTACATTGAGCTGACAGCAATACAGCAATTAATAAGGTATAGCTATCTGTATGGTCTAGAGGGACGGGTGTTTCGGGGTACAGCTCTTCTAAACGTTGTAAGATATATTCAGCACGCTCGCGTTTTAACATAGGCTTATACTGTTTTTCTATTAGTTTTCTGTGATTATACCTATGCTCAAGAAACGAGTAATTATATTTCGTCACATGGCTAATGGGGATAATTTGTAGGGTAAAATTAGATAATGTATCAGGATAAAAAAAGCATAGATAATTTAAGTGATGACCAGCGTAAGCAGTTGCGCTCTATTGCTGCGTGGACTAGAAAGCTGGATGGGCAGTGGTCTATCTTGGGGCTTACGCTTGGCTGGGATGCATTGTTAGGCTTAGTGCCTGTGGTAGGGGACAGCTTGACGGCATGTGTCTCTTTAGGGCTGGTAAATAAAGCAAGAAAGATGCAGGCTCCTAAGCGTCTGCTATTGTGCATGATCGGCAATATAGTGGTCGACTTATTGGGAGGAGCACTGCCACTGGCAGGCGATTTTTTTGATTTCGCCTGGCGTGCGAACGATAGAAACCTTCATTTATTAGAACAGTACTATGGCATTGAGGCCGCCCAGCAAACCCAAGTACCTCATCATAGTAAGTTACCAGTCGTGTTGAGTAGCCTACTCGTATGTGCAGCTATTATATTCTATTTTATCTACCCGCAAACGATACACGGCTTGTTTTTTTAAGGCATAAAAAAGGCCTAGCTATTATTAGCTAGGCCTTTTTTATTACGTCACACTTCCTGAGTAGCTTATCGACCTTTGAAGGTGATTTTCCAAATACCACATTTTTCAGAAGGGTCCGTTGTTTTGCATTCAATGTACGGGTTAGATGTATTGATTGTATTGTTGACGGGGGAAGGGGTTGTTGTTTGAACAGCGGCTCTTTTTTGTGCAGCCATTGCATCGGCTTTTCTCTTGGCTGCGGCCAATGCCGCTGCTTCGCGCTGCTTGGCTTGCCTAGCCGCATCTGCCCTTTTCTGTGCGGCCATCGCTTCTGCTTTCTTCTTAGCCGCTAGCGCAGACTCGCGCTGTTGAGCGGCTTGTTCATTGGCTTGCATTTGAGCGGCTTTGGCTTGCTCAGCGGCTAGGCGCTGAGCTTCAGCACGTTCTCTGTCTGCAGCTTCTTTAGCTAGGCGTTTAGCTTCAATGCGTGCTTTAAAGTTGTCACCCTTAGGTGCGACTTTCGTCACAGGAACGGAAGCCTTAGGAGTAGGCTTAGCAATTACTGGTGCAATAACTGTTGGCGCCACCTTTTTTATAACAGGCTTTGGTTGTGGGACTGATCTAGGTTTAGTCACAACAACCGCTGAGCCAGGCAAAGATAAGGTCTGGCCAACTTCCAAAGAACCTGGATCGTTATTTCTGAAGGCTGAGGGGTTTTGATTGAAAATATGTTTGCGTATACGAGCTTGCTCTTTGCCGTTGCCAGGGGCAACACGGCGAGCAATGTTATAAAGCGTGTCACCACGTTTTACTTTCCAGTTACCATCGCTGTTTAACTCAGCATGAGAAGTGAACGGTATTACTGCAATAAGTGTGCATGCGCCAATTACGGTAAGTAATTTCATTGGAAAGCTGCCTCCAGTTTTATGGTTATTTGATTTAGTTGGCGGTTCGGTGATACTAGCTTACCTGCCCCCCTGTGCCTATTAGAGTAAAGATACTACATATGCTGAGAGAAAATAAGCCCTAAAATAGAAGCAGTTAGAAGATATAGTTGAGGAAGTGTCGACTATAGGCGTGTAAGTGCCAGAAATTAAGAGATTAAGTTTGGGGGGGATTCTTGTTTTAGTTGCTTTCCCAGCTTCTTGAGTTCTTTGTCCTGGAAGTGCTCAGCATAGGATATAAGGCGGATAAGAGCATTGTCTTCTTGCATATTTACGTCGATGCCGTCATCAGACAAAATGTGCTGCATGCGCTCTATGGTGTTTTTCATGCGTTGTGAATAGAGGGTCTGGTTTTTCAGTTCTGCACCGCAGCGCTTGAGTTCAGTGTCGTTGAATTTCCCTGATATATCAATGAGATGTAGGTGAGAGTTCGGCTCGTTGATAGCCACGTGAATACCGTCTTGGGCCAGCAAGTGCTGCATTTTTGCCATTAGCCTCAGTGCTTCGGGGGTGAGCGTTGGATATTCAGTCTTCATTAAATGTGTTTTAGAACTGAAATACAGACCTGTCAATCAAAAGCGCACTTTTTGTGCTAGAAGATGAGTTTGGCTAAAAGCCCGCTGCCATTGCGGCAGCGGGTATTTTGTTAGATTAAGGTAGTTGCTTGTAGTTAAGCCCAGCCATTTTTTGCATGACTTTAACAACCTGACAGCTATAGCCAAACTCATTGTCGTACCAGACGTAGAGAACAGCGCGATTATCATTAACAATGGTTGCCTGTGAATCAACTATACCCGCATGGCGTGAGCCTACGAGGTCAGTTGAAACAATCTCTGTCGATGTAGTGAAATCAATTTGATCTTTTAAATCGGAATTCAAGGCCACATTGCTCAAGAAAGCGTTAAGCTCTTCCTTAGACGTTGCCTTTTGCAGGTTGAGGTTCAATACCGCCATTGATACGTTGGGGGTTGGTACACGAATAGCGTTGCCGGATAGTTTTCCCGCTAGCTCAGGTAAGGCTTTAGCTACGGCACTTGCGGCTCCCGTTTCGGTAATCACCATATTCATGGGTGCGCTGCGGCCACGGCGCGAGCCCTTGTGATAGTTGTCGATCAAATTCTGGTCATTGGTGTAAGAATGAACCGTTTCTACATGCCCGTTCTCAATGCCGTACTCATCTTGTAAGGCTTTTAAAGTCGGGGTGATGGCATTTGTAGTACAGCTGGCTGCAGAGACAATATTGTCATTTTCGCCAATCATATAGTCATTTACACCATAGACAATATTCTTAATGTCTCCCTTGCCTGGTGCGGTGAGTAGAGCCTTTTTTACTCCTGTAGCAGCTAGGTGCAAGCCTAGGCCTGCCTCGTCTCGCCAGATACCCGTATTGTCTACCACAATCGCATCATTGATATCATAGTCATTGTAGTTGATGCTGTCTGGCGAGCTAGCGTAGATTACTTTAATGAAACCGCCATTGGCAATAATTCCGCAGTTTTCATGGTCAACTGTGATTGTACCGTTGAAAGTACCGTGTACGGAGTCGCGGCGTAGTAAGCTAGCGCGTTTTTCTAAGTCATCGTCGCCACCCTTACGTACGACAATGGCACGCAAGCGCAACTTATTACCCTTGCCTGTTTGTTCTATTAATAGACGAGCAAGGATGCGGCCAATACGACCGAAGCCATACAGGACGATGTCTTGTTGTTCTTGCAGCAAACCGCCTTGGTCGCCAATGATGCTAGAGAGCTTTTCTGCGACGAACTCGGCAGCGCTGGCATTTTTACCAGACTGGATCCACTCCATAGTCAGCTTACCCACATCAATGCGTGCAGGACCTAGTTCAAGTTGGCTCATGGCTGATAAAATTGAGTGACTATCGATAACACAGAGCTCTTGGCCTTCATACTGGCGCGCAAAGCGGTGATCCTTGAGCAATTGAATGGTGGATATATTGATTAGCGGGCGGTTGTACATACACAAAACCACGCCATTATTGCGATACAGCTTGCCAATTATAGGTAGCATTTCTTCCGCTAGTTCTTGGTTGCGTAGCCAGTTGTCTAGGTTTTGGTTTTGTTGTTCCAGTTTCATCGTATATCTGCCGATTAAAGAGTATGAACAAAGCTAGTTCAGCGTAGCCTGACTAGCGGTTTGGGGTCGCAATTGTGCCGCAAAGGTACATGGATGTCATTTATCTGGAGGTGTTTGGCGCAATTTGATACAGCAAGTGTATGATTTACAAAGTACCTAAAGCCTATGTTGGCATCCCTGTCGAAGTTGCCCTGCAAATGCACTATTATCGGGTCACCAAAAAGGAACTATTATGAATAAAACACTATTTTTACTGCTTTGTTTTACGGCAACCTCTGCATGGGCTGCGTGTGAGCGCAATGATGTTGAGTACTATTTAGAAAAGGGTTTTAGCCCAGAACAAATTACTAGCCTGTGTGCTACTTCCAGTCCTAGCAAAGAGTCACAGGTAGGCTCAGTACGGCCTGCAGTCGATCAAGCCCCCACACAGCAAACAACTCAAGGTCAAAAGCAAGTGTTGGCCTATTTAGCCAAGGCTCTGGTTGTTGAAGGCTTAGAGCTTAAAAATGGCCAGCTAGTTTTTTTGCAACGCTTTAAAGCCAAGTTCGGTGAAAAAGATGTATTTGGTAACCTGCAAGAAGTGAAGCCTTCTATGCAAGTTGCTATTGGCCTTTCAAGCATGCGTTTAATTAAGGCTGCTAAACGTATACCTATTATACGTGGAGCTTATGTCATGCTTAGTGGTGATATACAGCAAAATCTGATTAATTCAGAACAATACACCGCTAAAGAGCTTGCAGGTATTAATGAATTTCTTGCTGAAGATGTTGGACAAAATACACTCAAGGTAAAACTACACCGTGATGCGGATGTAAATGATGTGGCTACAAAGCTTCAGGAGCTGGGGTTGCAGCATAGGCGTTAGTTGTGCAGCCAGTTTATGTACTCATTAGAGCCCGTGTGGACGGGCAGGGCAAGTATCTCTGGCAGCTCATAGCTGTGATGTTGTTTAATATATTGCTCAATGGCTAAATAGTGTTCTTGAGTTGCTTTAATCATTAACTGTATTTCTTCATCTTGCTGTAATTGGTCCTTCCAGTGATAAATACTGTTAATGGCTTTTAATTGCACACAAGCAGCGAGTTTGTTCTCGACAATACCGCTGGCTAGTTGTTGCGCCTCAGTGGGGTTGGCGCAGCTGGTGAGTATTATTAGTGCACGGTTCATTTTCTATGCTCCGATATGTTGGGTTTTTTCTTTAAATTACTGCCTCGGGGTTCATTACTCTCATGCAAGGCAATTTCAGAGTGTAAAAACTGTGCTGCCGCAGCCGAATCTTCTACTTTTACAGCGCTGCGTTCTAACATGACTGATTCGAACTCAGATAATACGCTCTCCCTTAACCCTTTTTCTCGCCACCCTGAGAAAGGTCTGCAGGCTTGCTTAATATGTCGCGCTAGTGCCAAGGCATCTAGTAGAGCTTGATTCGCACCTTGGCCTTTGAATGGGCTCATGGGGTGGGCAGCGTCACCAATTAAGGTGGTGTTGGCTGCTTTTTCAAGTGTTTTAGCGGGTAAAAGCTCGCGGTCATAAACTGGGTAGCCAGACACCAAGCTGGTCTGAGTAGCCGATAAAATTTGCGGTATAGGGCTATGCCACTGGCAGCGCTTTAAGGCTTCTTGCTTAAGGGCTGCGGCGCCTTGTTTACTGAGTGCGTTGGCTTCTTGCTCTGGTAGTGGAAAACTCAATTGCCACATCACTGATTGAGCATCATAGGGCATTATATAAATTCGTTCATGGCCGTTGGCTGTTTGAAATACTGTGGCAGAGTCGAGTAAGTCGTTGTCTGCTGTTTCAATGTCCGCCAAAGGGCAGATACCTAAAATGACGATGCAGTCTAAGTAGCGCAGGGGGTAAGCCTCATCACTCAGTAATAAGTCGCGCACAGTGCTGCGAATACCGTCGGCTCCTACGAGCATATCCGCATGGGCTATTTGGGCTTCGCCATCCACACTAAAATGCAAATCTACGCCTGCTGTATTGCTATCTTTCATACTGATGAGTTGGTGCCCCCAGCGTACTTTGCCGTGGCCACCAAGTTGCTCTAATAGGGCTGAACGTAAAGACTGTCTAGCGATATGTACATTACCACGCTTAGCGCTATCTATTTTTCCGAGCTTTCTTACCCCCCATTCCCCGACGATTTGCCCTTCTTGGGTGTGTACTAAATGGCGGGTCGATACCACGCCGTCAGCTATACTGAAAAGCCCTAAGCCATCAATCGCTCGGCTGGCTTGTTGCAGGGTAAGGCCATAACCCTGAGATCGTGCATCGAAGCTAGTGTCGCGCTCATACAAAGTAAAGGGAATACCGCGGTGCAGGCAAGCTACAGCTAAAGCCACACCGCCAATGCCACCGCCAATGATAGCGAGTTTAGGGTAGTTTTCTTCGTCGGGAGTAGTAGGCGCTGCTGAAGAAATCAAGCCAGAGCCTTTGCAGCTTACGCAGGGAGCAAGATGGCCCTTCGGGCGAGGGGGAGCTGCGCCGGCACCATCTCTCTCAAACTGCGCAAGCGCCCTTTGATAGGCCAGGCGTACTTTTTTGCGCAAGCGCTTGGCTTTTTTACCGCGCCCCTGACAGTCAGGGCAAGTTGTCCAGTTATCCATCGTGTGACTCACTGTCTAGTAGCGCCAGTGTTAAGGATAACTCTTCTGCCGATAAATCTCGCCATTGCCCTTCAGGTAATTCGCCTAAGCCGATATGCATAATGCGCAGGCGCTCTAGTTTTTTTACGCAATAGCTGAAGTGCTTACACATGCGGCGGATTTGGCGGTTTAGACCTTGGGTTAAGGTGATGCTAAAAACGAACTCGGATTTTTTAACGACCTCACAGGCTTTGGTGACCTCACCCAGCATCGGTACGCCGTTGCTCATGCCCCTAATAAAGTCTTCTGTGATCGGCTTGTTTACCGTGACTTGATATTCCTTTTCATGTTGGTTGTTGGAGCGCAGTATTTTATCGGCTAAGCCGCTTTTGTTTGTTAGGAGTATTAGGCCTTGGGAGTCTTTGTCCAGTCGGCCGATCGGGAAGACTCGGGATTCATGGTTAACAAAATCAATGATGTTACGGGCGTCGGTTTTAGCGGCGGTGCAGACAACGCCGACAGGTTTGTTGAGGGCGATGACAATGGTTTCGGCATCGGTGATGGGTTGTATGGCTTTTCCGTCTACAGTGACTTCTGCACCAGCGGGGACTTGATCGCCTAGCTTGGCTAGCTCGCGGTTAATCAATACAAGGCCTTGTTGCACGAGGCGGTCTGCGGCTTTTCTGGAGTAGAGGCCGGTTGAGGTTATGTATTTGTTGATGCGGGTGGGTTTATGCAATATTGAAATCTAACTTTTGCACATTAGTCAGCTTGAGCTGCTTTTTGGCCTGCCATAGATCATAATTATCCTGCATACGTAACCAGCTTTCGGGGCTGCGCCCAAGCGCTTTAGATAGCCTCAATGCCATTTCAGGGCTAATGCCACTTTGGCTTTTAAGTACGCGGTTTAATGTAGATGCAGCAACGTCTAAGTGCCTAGAAAGACTGCGGCAACTAACATCAAAGGGCTCCATATAGGTTGCTTTAATAAACTCGCCAGGGTGGGGTGGGTTATGCATAGTCATTAGTGATAATCCTCATAGTTCACGATATAAATGTCGCCACGATCAAACTCAAAAGTGATGCGCCAATTTCCGCTGACACTGATTGACCAAACGTTATCTCTATCGCCTTTGAGTGAATGTAAACGGTAGCCTGGAATGTTCAAATCTTCTATTTCATAGGCGGTGTCTAAGGCGGTTAATTGCATGCGCAGCTTGCTACTATGCTTGGCTTGGATGCCTTTCTTGCTGCTTGTTTCGAAAAATACTTGCAGGCCTTTGTGTTTAAATGATTTGATCATTATTTATAAGTGTAGTGTGTTGCGCAACAATGTCAATCGAGATGGGCTGGTTTTATGCGGATAGTCTGGAAAGAGGTGGTTTCCAACCTATCCGCATAAAACCAGAGAAATCTTTGAAACGCCAGCTCTCCATCCATGGGCATAAAAAAGCCCCGACCAAATGGCCGAGGCTTTGCATAAGCGATGTGTTAGCTACTTACGCAGCTTTCATGTCGCCGTGGGCTTTGTCGATAGACTGAGGCTTGGTGCCCAAGTTATCAAAGTCAAAGTCGTCAACCATTAGCATATCCAGTACACGGGCTTCGAAGTCGATCATGAAGCTAACTTCATCAGCGCTCAGAATGCCTTTCTCACCACAGACTTTGATGCGCTCTTCGATGCTTAGTACGTCAGCATTGATGTCGTTGCTCTTAACCGCTTTTGCCACTTTTTTGTACAGCGGATCAGCTTGATCAATTTCTTTCAATAGCTGGTTGTAGATAGCTACGGGGTTGTCTAGCTCTTGGTTTACACCGAGCTTATCACCCTGGTAAGTACCAGCGATTAAGCGAGTACGACTTTCAGTGTCAGCCGTAACTAGGCCAGCAACTTTAGTTGCAAGCACATCGTTAGGACGCTGTGCTGTCTTACCATAAGGTAGAACGATGCGACGAAGGATCCAAGCTAGAGGACGGGCAGGAAGGTTCTTTAACAAACCGTCTAGTGCGTCTTCGTAGTCAGCCCATAGCTTCTGGCAAGCGTAGTCCAGCATGGGAAGGTCAGCGGTCTGGCGACCTTGGTTTTCCCAGTGCTTAAGTACCATTGTCATCAGGTATAGATTAGAAACCAAGTCACCTAGGCGACCAGAGATCATTTCGCGGAACTTCAAAGCGCCGCCTAGTGAGAACATTGCAGAATCAACCATTAGTGCAAATGCTGCTGTACCACGGTTAACTTGCTTATAGTACTTGGCTGTTGGGCCAGATACTGGAGAGCTAGTTAGTTTAGAACCCGTTAGGCCCATTACCAAAGCGCGTGCTGCATTGCTGAAGATAAACCCGAAGTGGCCGAATAGGGCCTTGTCGAAGGAATCTAGATCGTCATTCTGTGCCGCTTCCATTTCAGGAAGAACGTATGGATGACAACGGATTGCGCCTTGACCAAAGATGATCATGGAACGCGTTAAAATGTTCGCACCTTCTACGGTGATTGCAACCGGTACACTCTGGTAAGCACGGCCTAGATAGTTGCTTGGCCCCATCATGACACCGCGACCACCGTGTACGTCCATTGCGTCGTTAGATACGCTACGAGCAATTTCGGTTAGATGATACTTCAGGATAGCTGAAGGTACAGAAGGAACCTGACCTAGGTCAACCATGGCACAAGTGTTAGTCGATGCAGCAGTACCGATGTAGGCGTCAGAGGTGATGCGTGCAAGGGCTTCCTGTACACCTTCAAGTTGTGCAACCGATACGTTGAACTGACGGCGAATACGTGAATAAGCACCTGTCGTTGCTGCAGCGTACTTAGCGCCACCAGTACCTGAAGAAGGTAGTGTGATACAACGGCCAACAGATAGACATTCAACCAGCATGCGCCAGCCGTGTCCGGCCATCTTTTCGCCACCAATGATGAAGTCTAGAGGCACGAATACGTCTTTACCGATAATGGGGCCGTTAAGGAACGGTGAACCTGTTGGGTGGTGACGACGACCAATTTCCATGTTCTCTGTTTCGCGAGGAATCAGCGCACAGGTAATGCCGATGTCTTCCTGGTCACCCAATAGCTTCTCAGGGTCAAACATACGGAAAGCTAAGCCTACAACAGTAGCAACGGGAGCCAGTGTGATGTAACGCTTGCTGAAGTTTAGCTTGATGCCGAGTACTTCTTTACCGTCGTGCATGCCTTTGCAAACAACACCAGTATCGGGAAGAGATGTCGCATCAGAACCGGCACGAGGTCCCGTTAGTGCAAAACAAGGCACTTCACTGCCGTCAGCTAGACGCGGCAGGTAAAAATCTTTTTGTTCTTGAGTACCGTAGTTGTGAATAAGCTCACCTGGGCCTAAAGAGTTTGGAACTCCGACGGTAGACATTACTGAAGAGTTAGCGCAGATCTTCTGCAATACAGCAGCCTGTGCCTGTGCAGAGAATTCTAAACCGCCGTACTTCTTGGGGATGATCATGCCGAAGAACTTGTGCTTGCGGATGTGATCCCACATTTCTGGAGGTAGGTCAGCGCGCTCATGGTCTATTTCCCAGCTGTTAGTCATCGCTGCTA
Source organism: uncultured Gammaproteobacteria bacterium (assembly GCA_964495705.1). GTDB lineage: Bacteria > Pseudomonadota > Gammaproteobacteria > HTCC5015 > HTCC5015 > CAZBWS01. The sequence goes on along the minus strand of CAZBWS010000002.1, from coordinate 65,975 downwards.
GTTCGTCACAAGGGCCGTCTAGGAAGGCCTGCTCTTCTGTTGAAAGCTCAGGCTTAGGAAGGTCCATAAGCACTTGCCAGTTAGGCTTGCCGGCAAATAGCTCGCCGTCCCAGCCTACAGTGCCTGCTTCTAGAGCTGTCTTCTCTGTCTCAGACATTTCTGGGAGGATCTTCTTATAAATAGCGAAGATGGGGCGGCCAACGATAGATGCGCGTAGTGGCGCAATGGACAGGAATCCTAGAATTCCAGCAAAAATGGCCATTGGTACAACAAAGGCATAGCTGCCGTTGGTCACAAGTGCTGCTAGCGCAAGGCCGGCAATCACCGCGGTGGTTAGAACCAAGTTGGCTCTTTTATATAGAAGGGCGGTGATAGCCACAATTGTTAGCAATACCCAGATTGGTGTTGTCATAGTTTTTCCTCATTCATCGAGATTTATTAATGCTTAGTGACAAAAGTATTATTTTTTGTGTGTAGTAGCATTGGTTGAGATAATAATAACCTTTAAGGCACCTTAGGCAAACGCTTGTTCAGCACTGTGGCGTTTATAATTAATACATGTGTTTGAAACACAATTTTCAAGCGGCTATGCCGCTTTTCGTATAGATTTTAACGACACCCTAGGGCATTATTGCTGCCTCTTAGTCATTATAATGTAGTACACAGGGGATGGATTGTGAGCAGTAACCGCCGTATGCACGACAAAAAACAAAGTACAGAAACGATGATTGGCAATGACAGCTGTTTTATCGGAGAAATAAAAGGTTCTGCTCCTGTTATTGTGCTAGGCAAAGTAGAGGGTAGTTGTGAATTAGAGCAAGTCCTCGTCATTGAACCTACAGGTAGCTGGGTAGGCTCGATAAATGCAGTAGATGTCATTGTAAATGGTCATGTAGAAGGGGATGTTCGAGCTAGAGGTAAGCTAGAAGTGGGGGCTGCCGGAGCGATCAAGGGCAATGTGTCTGCAGGCTTTTTAGCTATTGCTGGGGGCGCCGTTATAGAGGGAGATATTAAAATGACAGGTAACACAGAGCCAGTGCACTTTGAAGAAAAGCGTAGCAAGGCTTAAGTTTACTCTGTTCGCAGTTCAGCCGTTAACCTACATAGCATCGTTGTCAGATATATCGTAATTAAAATAATAAAGGCAGGAGTCTGATGGATTACATTCGAGAGCTGTTGGGCTTTGAAAAAATAGAATTTACCTCTGCTCAAGAGAACTCGTACCAACAATATTTTGCCGATAGCAATAATCGCTATTTGCGCGCAGTACTGTTTTTGGCATTACTGCTTATAGCTCTAGTGGGCCTGTTCGATTTTTACGTGTACGACAGACAAAGCTGGCCCCAACTTGTATTGATACGCTACGGCTTCGGTACTCCCATTGTTATCGCGTTAGTTTGGTTTACGCTATCTAAGCATTTTATTCATTACCAGCAACAAACGGTCACCATTTGCTGTATTTTTTTTGTTGTTGTGTTAGCAGCAATGTTGACCGTAGCCCCCGATAATGTGGTTTTGATGTATCAACCTGGCTTTTCTATTGCGGCGGTGTTTGCTGGTGCTGTGGGCCGTTTAAGGTTTTCACGGGCCGTTTTAGTGTGTGTATTTATAGCCGCTGTAATGAATATATTAGTTATATTTATCCGGCCTCAGCCTATGGTCTGGGTTTTGTCTTGTAACTACTTCTATTCATCGATTGCGATGATCTCTCTTGCGGTTAATTTGTATATTTCCCTGCACAGTCGCCGAAGCTATCTATCCGCGCAGCTACTTAGTGAAAAATGTGACGAGCTAGCGGAGGCTAATTGCGCTTTGGCTGAGCAAGCGCGCACGGATCCGTTAACGGGCCTTTTTAATAGACGGGAGATTGAACGGTCTTTTGATAGAGAGTGGCGCAGGGCTATTCGCAAGCAGTTGCAGCTTAGCTTTTTAATGATTGACGTTGATCATTTCAAAAAATACAACGATAAATTTGGTCACCCGCGTGGAGATGAGTGCTTGAAGGCTTTAGCCTTGATATTACAAAAAGTATTTTCCCGTGGGGCCGACGTAGTTGCTCGTTATGGCGGTGAAGAATTTGCTGTTCTACTTCCAGAAACAAGTAATAAAAGCGCACAGCAACTGGCGACTGCACTGGCCGTTGAGTTAGCTAAATATGACTGGAATAAAAACAACACCGCCATCGCCGAGCCAATTACATTAAGTATTGGTTTGGCTAGTGGTACTCCCAAGCAAGGTGAAGAGTATATATCGCTTATCGCCCTAGCTGATAAATCCCTATACGTAGCCAAGAAACAGGGTCGTAACCGCCTGGTAAATGCAGTTGAGTCGGAGCTCCCAATATTGCTAGGTTAGTTCAGGCGTAAGGTGACAATCAGTCAACTTCCCGTGTCTTGTCAGAATATTCTTACATTCAGTCGAATAAATACACTATATAGTGTATTTGTTACATATGTTTACCCATAAAACTTGAAAAAATACACCCACAAGCTATCAATATATTTGAAAGCATTAAATAAAGGGTGGGGAAAATGAATATGCATAATTTGTATTGTTTGGCGCCAGATATGAATAGCACCAAAAGCGTAATTACTGAGCTTAGAGAGTTGGGGATTAGCGAAGATAATATTTATGTGGTAGCTAAAGATCATGAGGCGGTGCAGATGGAAAAGCTGCACGAGGCCGAACTAGATGACACGTCTGATTTATACGGCTCATTCAAGCGTGGTTTGATGATTGGTGGAGCATTAGGAATGGTCGGGGGTGTTATGCTGGCCGTGATGGCCCCGCCGAATTTTACCGCAGGTTTTGAAACATTTGCATTAGTTGCCATGCTAGGCGCGGCACTGGGTGCTTGGGTGAGTGCTATGATTGGTGTTTCAGTTATACAGCCCAGTGTTGAAAAGTTCGAGCAAGCTATTGATGATGGCAGTTTGTTGATCATGGCTGATGTGCCTCACTCTAGTGAACAGAGTGTTCGCCAAAGTATTAAAGACCATCACCCTGAGGTTCTTGTCGAAGGTGTGTCGATGGCCTGATTGCCGGGGCTTTTCAATATTCACATATAAGCCGCTATTCTTAGCGGCTTTTTTGTATTAGTGCTTGCACCAAATGTGCGCATTTTGTGGTACATTCGCGCACCGTTCTTAGTCTGTAGTAGGTGATCCTTGTGCGTAGTTCCTTCTTGATTTTTGTATTAACCACATTTTTTGCCTTATTCCCTTTATCCGCCTTGGCTGTTGGTGGTGAACTGCTAGATTTAACCGCTTCTTGGGTAGGCTATGCGGCTATTGCGGTGTTTGTTTTTGCCTATTTATTAGTTATGTTGGAAGAGCAGTTACACCTGCGTAAGTCGAAGCCTGTGCTGGTAGCCGCAGGCGTTATTTGGTTTTTAATTGGCGGCTATTATGCAGCCAGCGGCGATCATCACAGTGTAGAGCCGGCTCTACGTCACAATCTTTTAGAATTTGCAGAGCTAATGCTTTTCTTGTTGGTGGCAATGACCTATATCAATGCCATGGAAGAGCGTAAGTTGTTTGACGCCCTGCGTTCTTTCTTGATCAGCAAAGGCTTTGGTTTACGCGCCTTATTTTGGATTACGGGTGTTCTGGCTTTCTTTATCTCACCCATTGCGGATAACCTGACGACAGCTTTATTGATGTGCGCCGTGGTTATGAAAGTAGGCGAGGGCAATAAGCCTTTCATCAATATCGCGTGTATTAACATTGTTGTTGCCGCCAACGCCGGTGGTGCTTTTTCTCCCTTTGGTGATATTACTACTTTGATGGTATGGCAGAAGGGCTTGGTCACCTTTGCACAGTTCCTCGATTTATTTATTCCTTCGGTGGTCAACTTCATCATTCCTGCGGCGATCATGACGTTCTTTATCGCCAATGAAAAGCCTACAGCAGACGATGAAAAAGTAGTTATGAAGCGCGGAGCACGCCGCACAGTCGTATTGTTTCTAGGGACGGTGGCACTGGCAGTAGTCGGACACAGTTATTTCCATTTACCTCCTGTGTTGGGCATGATGACGGGCTTGGGCTTATTGCAGTTCTTCGGTTTCTACCTGCGCCGCTCCTTCAAACGTGGCGTAGCTCGCGAACGTGAAATCGCCAAAAAACAAGGCGACAAAGCCTTGTTAGAGCGCCTTGATAATGCCGTGCCCTTTGATGTCTTTAACAAGACAGCGAGAGCTGAATGGGACACCCTATTGTTTTTCTATGGTGTGGTGATGTGTGTGGGGGGCTTAGGCTTTATTGGTTACCTAGGCAATATATCCACAGTGATGTACACCCAATGGGATCAGACGTGGGCGAATATCTTTGTTGGCTTTGCCTCGGCCATTGTCGATAATATCCCCGTTATGTTTGCCGTCTTGTCCATGGGGCCTGATATGTCCTTGGGGCAATGGTTATTGGTTACACTAACAGCTGGTGTCGGTGGTTCTATGCTGTCGATTGGTTCAGCGGCGGGTGTGGCACTGATGGGGCAGGCGCGTGGCTACTACACCTTCTTCGGCCACCTGAAGTGGATGCCCGTGATTGCCCTGGGATATGCGGCGTCGATTGCTACACATTTGTGGATTAATGAGAGCTTGTTCTAGGTTGATGTTTGTAGGAGTGGGGCTATGTTAGAAAAACAACACCTCATTAAGCTAGCCAACTACACCATGCCCTTTGGTAAGTATCAGGGACGACCTCTCATTGATTTACCAGAAGCTTATTTGATTTGGTTTGCCAATAAGGGCGGCTTTCCCGAGGGTGAGCTCGGTGAGTTGATGAACTTGGCCTTGAACTTAAAAACAGAAGGGCTGGAAGAAGTTGTCCGACCACTACGCAGGCCGCAGAACAAATAGTCTAACTGCGCTTCGTCTCCGCAATAGATACACTCAATACGATTGCCCCGCCTAACAGGGTTAGCCAGCTTGGTTGCTCGCCTAGTATTAATGCGGATAGGCTGATGGCATACACTATCTGCAAGCACTGAATAAACGATACTGACTTTGCTGTGAGGCGGCGGAAGCTATAGGTGATCTGTGCGTGGGGCACGGCGGTGAATAGGGTGCCAAGTATCAGCAGCATTAATAGCGTATCGTTATTAATGCTCGCGACCACACCATAGCTGAAAGGCAGCAGGGTCGCTGCGATGATTAGGGCTTGGTAGCCCATCACCACCGTAGGTGAGTAGCTGCTGAGGTAACGGCGGGTGATGATATTGCGCAGGGCATAGGTCACCGCTGAGGCGATGCCCAACGCAACCCCGTACAGGGCATCCGCATTGCCTTCGGCGCCAGGCACAGTTAGCCCGACACCGACAAAGACGATGCTGGCTAGAGCGAGATCGGTAAGCTTGGGCGCTTGCTTGTGAAATAAAGGCTCAAAAATGGCAGTGAATACGGGGAAGCTGAACAGGGCGATGATGCCTACGGAGACACTGGCGACCTGCATGGCTTTGAAGTAAGTCACCCAGTGGAAAGACATCAGCAGACCGCCTACGAGTAATAAGCCTAGATGTTGCTTGGCTATGCTGAAGCGTTGCTTGGTGATGGCTGAAAACAGGAGAAGGGCGATGCCAGCGATGATGCTGCGAAAGGCGGTGATGTCTAGGGCGGGGAGATCGACTAGCTTGGAAAATAAAGCGGTGCCGCCTAGGAGTAGGACGGCGCAGTGGAGGTTTAGGTAGTATTTCATAGTTGGATAATGTCATCCTGAGTGAAGCGTTAGCGGAATCGAAGGATCTGTGTAGTGGAAATGTCAGTGAACTAGATCCTTCGGCTACACTGCGTTTTGCTCAGGATGACATTGTTAGGTACAGGGTGCCATAAGTGATTGATTGAAAAGCAATGAAGCAAATATGTAGCAAGACGGATGGGGGCTTTTTTAAAGTTTGGGCACAAAATGACTTGAATATTGAATACACAACATTTGTGGGAATACCAGTAAAGATAATCATTATAAAGGCTATTGCTGGAGGCGAAAAAATAGCCACTGCAATCCATGAAACAAAGCTAGGTAAACATGATGTGAATTTTAACAAGCCGTGGACGTTACTCTAACGGTCATTAATATCCAACGATGACTCAAGCATTTTAGTTTTTATGTTCAATACGGATAGCCCAAAAACCACTGTTTCCAGCCTATCCGCATAAGAAACCTACAGCTTCCTAACCACAATACTACCAATAGAATACCCCGCCCCAAAGGAACAAATCACACCCACTTCACCCGTAGCAAGGTCTT
>CAZBWS010000002.1:26954-59633 GCA_964495705.1 uncultured Gammaproteobacteria bacterium | reverse complement strand
GAATACCCCGCCCCAAAGGAACAAATCACACCCACTTCACCCGTAGCAAGGTCTTCGCTATATTGGTGGAAGGCGATGATAGAGCCGGCTGAGCTGGTGTTGGCGTAGCTGTCCAGCACCGTGGGGTTTTCTTCCTCGGTGGCGGGGCGGCCGAGTACGCGCTTGGCGATTAGGGTGTTCATATTGATGTTGGCTTGGTGCAGCCACATGCGCTTGAGTTGTTCGGCGTTGTAGCCGCACTCTGCGATATGGGCGGTGATTTGCTTGGCCACCATGGGGCAGACTTCTTTAAATACGCTGCGACCATTTTGCATAAACAATTTGTCGCGGCTGCCTACGCAGTCGTCGTCTGCGCGATTTAGGAAGCCGAAGTTGTTACGAATGTTATTGCTGAACTTGGTTTGTAGTTCGGTACCCACCACTTCGAAGTTGGTGTCGCTGTTTGAAGTCGACTTGCGTTCAATGACCACTGCAGTACACACATCACCAAAGATAAAGTGGCAGTCGCGATCTTCCCACGCTAGGTGGGCCGAACAAATTTCTGGGTTGACCATGACTACGCAATCGGCGCTGCCAGCGAGTACGGCGTTGTAGGCCGCTTGAATACCAAAGGTGGCGGAGGAGCAAGCCACGTTCATGTCGTAGCCAAAGCCCTCGATACCCATCGCATCTTGAATTTCTACTGCCATGGCGGGATAGGCGCGCTGCATATTTGAGCAGGCGACAATAATCGCGTTGACGTCTTCGGGCTTTTTCCCCGCGCGTTCTAGTGCTTGGGTGACGGCCTTAACGCCCATCTCACACTGTACAGACTGCTCGTCGTTGGAGCGATCGGCAATGTAGGGCTTCATGCGTGCGGGGTCTAGGATGCCTGCCTTGTTCATTACATAGCGACTCTTGATGCCCGAGGCCTTTTCGATGAACTCGGAAGAGGAGGGGCTCAGTGCTTCAACTTCTCTCGCTTCGATAGCGGTGGCGTTGTCGGCGTTAAAGTTTTCAACGTATTGGTTGAAGCAAGCCACCAGCTCGTCATTGCTAATGGATTCAGTTGGGGTCCAGAGACCAGTACCGCTGATGACAATAGGGTCGTTATTCATAATGTTCTCTTAGCTAAGCCCCGCCAGCTATATGCCGGGGCTGGGTAATTGGGTTTGCTGCATTTTCCCTTACATTATGGTTTAGGACAAATGCCATGCTATGGATATGACGACAGTTTATTCTTTGATAACGGGGCGTGATGCCATCCAACATAGCCCAATAATCACGAGCTGAAGTGGTGGGCGTATAAACTGTAGTGCAAACGCGGGGTGTTCTGGGAACAGCTCTGGGTGCATTGCCATGTGAATGTTAGCGGGGAATACGCAGATGGCTAGGGCAATAAGTCCGTAGCCTGCCCATTGGCGTGTTTGCGGCAGCCAGAGGCCAATAGCCCCCAAGATCTCGAAAACGCCACTGATATAAACTAAAGCTTCTGGGTAGGGCAAGTAGGGTGGCACGATATTTATAAAAAAGTCGGCATGGCTAAAATGCCCTATGCCTCCAATCAAGAAAAAGCTAGAGATCAGTGCGATACTTATTTTTTGGCTAATTTCCATATTCTAAGCGCTTAGGTGTGCCTTGATATGCTGGTATTCAGCTTCTATTTGGTCATTGGAATCTTGTTCAATGAACTCTTCAATCGCTTTGCCTAAAATAGGTATGGGGCATGTAACACTTAAGCAAACTTCGTTAACACAGCCTGCTTCTGTTGCGCTAACGCACATGCTGCCCGTGAGCTCGACAGGGATGCCGTCTAGTTCGACCTTGTATTCGCATAGCCACTGGTCGTCCTGATGTTTCCATAGCTCGGTTTGTGCCAGTGGGGTCGTTCCGCCAGCAAAGCTTTTTAGCGCAGGGGGAATGTTGTCAGACGCTTTGGCAGCATAGCTAAAGCTAATTTTTCCCTTGTTGGGGCCTTTGTCGCAAAAGCTGACATCGACATTCTCATTGCCCATCTCAGTAAATTTTTCTTTTATATAGTCAGCATCAAAAAAACAGTCCATTAATGTGTCTACGCTGCAGTTATAGTGTTGCTGTGTCTTGATGTCCATAAGATCTCCGTTGTTGCCTTATGTGAAAATAAAAACAAGTTGGGCAATACCAGCCATTAAGCCTAGTACCGCACCCGCTAAGGTTAGCTTCCATTCATCTTCTTGGAAGGCGGGCCTCAGCATATTTTGAAAGCCTTCGGGGCTAAGCTCACGCATACGTGCTTGCATTATTTTTTGAATGGCTTGTGAACGGTCGCGATTAAATGCGGGATCATCAAATGTACCGTCAACCATTTCTAATGCTGTGGAGCTGGCCCTTTCTTTGAGGTTGGCAAAAGAGGTTGGCCCTAATGTGCTTTGTACCAAGGGCTTGCGCATGCCTGCAGATTCATCCACGATGCGACGAAAATGCTTGCGAATGATAGCTTTAGTGTGATCCGATTTAGGGCCGTTGAGCATTTCGCTGATCATGTTTCGGATAGTTAGAATTTCATTGGTAACGATGGAACTATAGGTGTCAGAGACTTCGTGTTGACGTTTTAGGAATAGCCCTTGTACTGTGAATGGACCCACTTTAACGGGGTTAAGCGGGCTAAAAATGATCTTTAGGGCGATCACGTTGGTCGCAAAGCCAACGAGCAAACCAAATAGCGGTAGTATCCACCACTGGGGGTAGAGGTACCAGACAATCATTTGAATGACACCAAAGATGGCGCCAAAGTAGAAACCGGAATTGACAATGAATTTAAATTCTTTAGCTCCAACTTCTAGGAAAATACGCACCAACAACTCTTTGTTTTCAGTTAGATGGTTTTGAATCATACCTCTGAGATCAAGCAGGGTTTCAACGCGTTCCTCAATCTCATTCATAATATTATCAATGATACCGGGTAACTCTTCGCGCAGACGGGCATAAATTTGTTTTTTCATGGCTTGAGGCATGTTGTCCCATAATACAGGCTTTTCCTCCAACATGGCTTCTTCAACATGCATTTCAATATCCGGCTCTACAACCTTCATGGCATGCTGAGATAGTAGGCTCATGTCGATTTCTTTCATCACTTCTGAGACGGATCCAATAGTGGCCAGGCTGGTGTCAACTGAAATCCCCGCCATCTTGCGTGCCTTGGATGGCACAATCCCCTGCCAGCCGATGAAGGGGGGGATGCCTATAAATTCCAGAGGGTAGAACATGGCCTTAACCGCCACCCAGTTGGTAAACCAGCCTACAAAGCCGGCGACGACGGGTATACTGAGGTATTTGAAGATTTCGACGGTTTCCAAGTTTCTAACCTTTGTTATTAATCCGCTGAGTAATTTAGCTTTCAAGAAGACCAGTTAGCATACTGTCATAAAGGCATTACGTATAGCCTTGGCAATGCAAATTATTATCATGGGTGACATTTTCCAATAAGTCTTGAATAATGGCGCCTTAATTTGCGTGGTGGGACGCTTTTTAACACGCGAGACACGATTACTCAGGAAGGTTGCCTCCCACAATGGGCCATCTGAAAATTTAAGAAAATACTGTGAAACTACAAAATATAATTCATAGCCTACAGCGTATCTATGTCAGCATTATGATGTTAGTCGTCGGGCGAGCGCTGTTCGCTATTAGCCAGGTTGACGATGAAGCAAGAGAAGAGATCAAGGGGCTCCCCGAGGGCTACTTAATCCAGATGGTTGTTGTGCCAAATGGGCCTGGCTTTACGGTCAAAACGACAGGCAATGGCAACTTGGCCGTGAGTGCAAGCGCCGGTAAAGCAGACTTGAGTATTAAGTTTAAACATCTTAGCCATGCTTTCTCTGTGCTCTCGTTTCAAGAGGGGACAGCGGAGGCCTTTACGAAAGACCGTATGATCGCAGATGGTGAGCTGTCTGCGTCTATTCGTCTAGTACGTATACTGAACCGCTTAGAGTCTATTATTTTACCTAAGTTTATTGCTCAACGAGCGGTTAAGCGCTACCCAGATAACTTGGGCTGCATTGAAAAAATCACTAAAGCTGTGCGCATTTATGCGTTGGTCGTTAGACATTTAATTATTGGGAGCTAAGCATGGCTAAGCCTTATTACGAATTCTTCAGTCCTGTTAAAATTATTGCAGGACATAAAGCCCTAGAACACATTCCCTTTGAGCTATCGATGTTGGGCTCGGTGAAGCCGATGATCATTACAGATAAAGGCGTAAAAGCCGTTGGCTTAATAGCTCATGTGGAAGGAGTGTTCCTAGGCGCAGAAAGTAAAATCACCGCGATTTTTGATGACGTCCCTCCTGATAGCAGCTTGGCAGCCGTGCGCAATGCGGCAAAACTGTATCGCGACAATAACTGCGATGCGATTATTGCCGTAGGTGGCGGTTCAGTAATTGATACTTCGAAAGCCGTTAATATCCTAGTCTCGGAAGGCGGCGATGATTTACACGCTTATGCGGGTGCGCATATTTTGAAGCGCCCCTTGAAGCCTTTTTTTGTTATTCCGACTACATCAGGCACGGGCTCTGAAGCGACGTTGGCAGCAGTGATTAGTGATGATGATGGCCGTAAACAGGGTTATGTGTCGTATTTTTTATTGCCTAATGCTGCAGTGCTAGACCCGCGTATGACCTTAACCTTGCCGCCACATATTACCGCGATGACGGCTATGGATGCGATGACTCATGCGGTGGAGTCGTATACCTGTTTGGCATCTAATTCGGTCAGTGAGTCCTATGCATCAGCGGCTGTTCGCAAAATCTCTGAAAACATATTGACAGTGATGGATGACCCCGCAAACAACGATGGACGTTTGGCGTTGGCAGAAGCTTCCACTATGGCAGGTATTGCCTTTTCAAATGCTATGGTTGGTATGGTGCACTCCTTGGGGCATGCATTAGGGGGTGTCTGTCACTTACCCCATGGCCTATGTATGAACTTGTTTCTGCCCTATGTTTTGGAGTACAACCAGGGGCATAGCGGTGAGCGTATTGGCGAGCTATTACTACCTTTGGCAGGGGCTGAAGTGTACGCGGCTACGCCCAAGACAGAGAGAGGAGGCAAGGCGATTCAATATGTCCGCGATCTACGCGATGCCTTGTATGAGAAGTGTCAATTGCCTCGCACACTAAAAGAGACCGGCAAGGTCAGCGAAACGCAGTTAGAAGAAATTGCTCGCGTAGCGATTGATGACGGGTCGATTATCTTTAACCCCAAAGAAGCCAGCTATGAAGAGATCCTGGAAATACTCAAGCGAGCTTGGCAATAGCCTTAAAATACCCAAAAACGGGTATAAATATAAAGCGCGGGGTTTAAATGCACAGAAAAAGATCGCATAATGATTGGACTGGCCAGACTCCCTCGCTAGCTTTCTGTTTTGGCCAGTTTTTTTGAAGGGTTGCTTATGCAGCCCTTTTTTTGTGACGCCGCTCACAGTCCTACTCGATTTATTCCAGTTGTTTACAAATCTTAATATTTACTACCTTGGATTATGTTCTGAGCAGGCTATAGTATTTGTGTCGCATCTGAGGTTTCTTCCTGAGGCTTTAGGTGTTGATCTCCTTGGTGAAAGTGGTAAGTGATTAACCAGACTATTTTATAGTCTGGTTTTTTTTATGCTTAAAAATGGATGGCATGCCGCAGGAATGGGGGAGACGCTTAAGCTTACTCTCCCCTATTGGGTTTCCTATCTGCCATCATCAATAGCGGTGGCAAAATTAAAAAGTCTGCAATCAATGCACAAGCAATAGCAATAATGGTGAGCTTGGCCATTCCAGAGTTGGCTAGGAAGTGCGATTGGGAGAGTACGCTGAAGCCCGCGATTAATACTATGGACATAGTAAATAAGGCGCCGCCAACATTCTTAAAAGCATAGCGTATAGAGTCTTCGGGAGTTAGTTGTTGTTCGCGGCGTGCACGTAGGTATTTACTCAGGAAGTGCACGGTATCGTCTACGACAATCCCTAGTGTCATACCCATCACAACGGCCATGGTGAAGTTGATTTCGCCAACAAATACACCCCACAAACCAAATGCCATGCCCATCGGCAATAGGTTGGGAACTAAGCTTAATAAGCCGATTTTAATATTGCGCAGCGCAAAAATCATCAGGAAGGAAATACCAATAAGTGCGCTAACCATCCCATAGATCATAGAGTTGATGTTGCGCCCTGAAATATAGGAAAACAAGATGTTAGGGCTTACTGGTATGCTATTCATCTCTGGATAGTTCTCTTGTAGCCATTGCGTGCTGCGGTCAGAGAGTTCACGGGTTTCAATGGAATTTAGGTCTTCAATCGTCACCACGAATTTGGTTGCGGATTTGTCGATGTTTATTTGATTGGTTAAGTCTAAGCCATAGGGTAGAGAGAACTCATAGAGTAATAAATATTGGGCGGCTAGTGCTCGGCTTTCTGGAATACGATAGTAAGCGTCGTCCCCGCCATGCATGTTGCGATTTAAATTTTTGAATATATCTACCACAGAATTCACATGAATAGTCTCTGGCTGTTGCTCAAACCATTGTTGAAAACGTGATACTTTTTTTAGAAATTCTGGATCTGCAACGCCGTTTTCTTCGCCGCTATCTAGTGAGTACATAAAAGTATACATCCCCGTAAGGTTTTCCAAGGTGTAGTCGGTATCTATACGAAATTGGATGGTTTTATCAAAATATTGCACGAATGCATCATTTCCTCGATTGAGAGGAACCATTGCACACAAGACTAAAGACACTAAGCCCACGCTAAATAATAAGCTGTGGCGGCGCTTAATCACAAACTCCCCGAGTGCTTGCATGGACTGACTGAGCTTGTCTTCTTTGTGTTTTGCACGCACAGGCAGAATGGCGATTAAAGCGGGAAATACGGTGATAGAAAGGAAGAATGCGCCCATTACGCCAGCGGCGACAATATTGCCTAAATCATGAAGTGGAGGTGAGTCACTAAAATTGATGGTTAAAAAGCCCAGTGCGGTTGTCACGCTGGTGAGGAGTACGGGTGTGAAATTTAAACGTAAGGTTTCCTTAATGGCGTCGTTTTTACTAGCGCCGTTACGCATATTAACTAACAGTGTTAAAAGTATATGTACGCAGTCAGCGATGGCTAGAGTCATAATCAAGATAGGTGAAGTCATAGATGGAGGCGTTAGTTTTACGCCGATGAAACCACCTGCCCCCATGCCCATAATGACAGATAAGATGATGACGAAGAGTGTGGCAAAAATACCGCTAATAGACCGCGTCATCAACCAAACTGTGACCATGATAACGAGCAGCATAATTGGAATAAGTTTTGTGGCGTCACTTTTACCCGCTTCAGAAAAGGCGGTGTTAATCATTACCCCGCCTGTCATATAGATATCTACATCGGGGTAGCTTTGTTTGAATCGTGCGCTTAATTCTCGTCCCGCGGCTGCGACCTCGGGCATGGCTGCTGGGTCGCCAGGAAGCTCGAAGGTGACGTTCAAACCAAAGTGTTTTAGGTCGCCACGGATTAATCGTTTAAAGATGATAGGTTCTTGTAAGGCATATTCTCGTGCGCTTGATAAAGTGTTTGAGCTTGCAGTGCTGGGCTCAGGTATTAAGTCGTCGACAACTAAATCATCACCTTCGGCCTGTGTGCGTTGGAAGTTGGTTAGCGAATCTACACGGCGCGAATAAGGTAGCAGCCAGCTAGCTTCAGTGAACTCTCCCTGCAGCTTGGCCATCTTTGCGGAAAAAGCGTCTTCGCCTTCGGGGGTGGCAAATACAAATAAAATATTATCCGCTTTGTTATATGTGTCTTCGAGGTTGTTAAATTCTAACAACTGTGGGTTAGCATCACTAAAGAAGTAACGATAGTCCGTACTCAGGCTGAGTTTGCTAGCGCCAAAGCCCAAAGCCAGGCTAATAGCTAAACTCAATAATAGTACTAGCCAGCGAAACTTAATTAAAAATTCGGCATAGGCGACAATTTTATTATCTATTGGGGATATCTTTATATTCACTGCCTGATCTCCTGGTCTTTTTTGACGGCGCGTCAGAAAACTCGTCTAACCATGCGCTTTTATTGACGCAGTGTCAAAATTTAATGTGTTTATCCATTCAACATATGCGACAGCTTTTACATGAGTATAAAAAAGCCACCTTATGGCGGCTCTTTTGGCATGAATATACCTGCTTAACGCAAGTCTTTTCGGAGTATTTTTCCGACATTAGATTTGGGTAGGTCATCGTGAAACGCCACATGCTTAGGCACTTTGTAGCCAGTGAGGTTCTCTCTGCAGTGGGCAATAATATCTGCCTTGCTAATGCTGCACCCGGGTTCAGGGACAACAAATATTTTCACCGCCTCGCCAGATTTTTCGTCTTTAACGCCAATAGCGGCCGCCTCAAGAATATCCTCATGCATGGTGAGTACATTCTCAATTTCATTGGGGTAGACGTTAAAGCCCGATACCAAAATCATATCTTTCTTGCGATCTACAATTTGCATAAAACCGTGTTTATCCATGATCGCAATGTCACCTGTACATAGATAGTTGTCTTTAGTCATGATTTCAGCGGTAGCTTCTGGGCGGTTCCAATAGCCTTGCATAACTTGCGGGCCGCTTACGCAGATTTCCCCAGGTTCACCAATGGCAACTTCATTGCCTTCGTCATCCCGGATAGAGCACAGCGTAGAAGGGAGAGGTACGCCGATACTACCACTGTAAACAGGAATGTCGACTACAGGGCTGGCGGAAATGCAAGGTGATGTTTCGGTCATGCCATAGCCCTCAAGAATAGGCACGCCAGTAATTTCGTGCCATTGCTTAGCGACTGATTCTTGAGTAGCCATACCACCACCTACCACTAGTTTAAGGCGACTAAAGTCGCAGTCGCGCTTAAAGGCTTCGCAGTGGTTGAGTGCGTTGAACAAGGTGTTGACGCAAGTTATGCCGGTGAACTTGAATTGCGACATGATTTTTACAAACATATCAGTGTCGCGTGGATTTGAGATTAGTACGTTTAGGCCGCCAATTTTCATAAAGGCCATTACATTCACCGTCATGCAAAAAATATGGTACATGGGCAATGAGCTGATAATGATTTCATCGTCAGCCTCGTCAATGCGTGGTTGCATCCACGCATACATTTGCTCTAAATTGGCCACCATATTACGGTGGCTTAGCATGGCGCCTTTGGCAACTCCTGTGGTACCACCGGTGTATTGCAAAAAAGCTAGGTCATCACTACGGATGTCTTGCTTTTCAAAGTGATGCTTACTGCCTGCTTGTAAGGCGCTGCGGAAACTGACCGAATTGGGCAAGCTGAATTCGGGGACCATTTTTTTCGCATACTTGAGAGTCGCATTAACCACGCTGCGCCAAGGTTGTTTTTGTAAGTCAGCTAACTGGGTGGTGATAATGTTGTCTAGTTGAGTGACGTCCATGACCTCTTCCAATACGTGGGCAAAGTTCTCAATAATAACAATGGTTTTGGCTCCCGCGTCGTTGACTTGGTGCGCGAGCTCTCGCGGAGTGTATAGAGGATTTACATTGGCGACGATGAGCCCTGCACGTAAAGTACCGAATAGTGCCACGGGATATTGCAGGCAGTTAGGCATCATAATTGCAACAATGTCACCTTTTTTTAAGCTCAGGTCGTGTAATAAGTAGTTAGCAAATTGTTGTGTGTATTTGTCTAGTTCACCATAGGTGATACTGCGTTTGATGTTGTAGAAAGCGGGTTTGTCTCGAAATTTTTTAACAGACTCTTCAAATACCTCAGCCAAGGATACATAGGCCTCCGGGTTGATGTTTGTAGGTATTCCTTCTGGGTAACTCGATAGCCAGTTTTTATTCACCAGTATATCCTTAGTGCTTCTGTAATATTGATTGTCACATGAGACTAGGGAAGTTTGGCGATGAGTGCAAGAGCTCTAAGCTAGACTGAGATATTAGAAGCGAGAGTTTTTGTCTTTGTCGAGGGTAAGAAACCCCCCTTCTGAATCAAAGTCAAAATTTAAGGTGGTATCGTAACGATAGTTAGCGCGGATAAACTGAGTTAGGTCATAAGCTGATTCGAAGCGGTCATGGGGGAATTTTCCCATTAACCTATCGATAATAACTTGTACTTCAAAAAATGCTTGGGGGAGTTGGGGGATGGGGTCGTACAAGTGAGATTTGATTACATCAGCAGCGCGGCCACGGTAGGGGCGCTTTTTACTCAGCATTTCATAAAGCATTATGCCCAAACTGTATAAGTCACTGCGTTGGTCGAGTTTATAACCGCCATTGCCTTGCTCGGGGCTCATATAGCTAGGTGTACCTAGGCGCATGCCTTTAATCGTCAGGTCCATTTTTCGAGTAATGTCCTTGGCAATGCCAAAATCTAAAATGGCGAGGGTTTCGTCTTTGCGAAACATGATGTTTGCGGGCTTAAGGTCGCGGTGAATAATACCACTACCATGAATAGCGTTGAGGCCTTCTGCTACCTGTACCATATAGCTGAGTGCTTGTTGTTGGCTGATACCCTTCTGCAGGCGTTGTTTTAGGTCGCCCGTATCAAAATATTCCATGGTGGTATAGACAATGTCATTCGCACGGCCATGGTCATATAGGCGTACCACGTTGTTGTGATGTATGCGACTAATTACATTAAACTCTAAATCAGCGCGCTCAACAGCCTTAAGTTTTTTAGCTTCTTCAGCCCTGGGTAGTATCGTTTTTAGTACTGCAGGCTTCCCGTTTTCTTCTCGGGTGCAAAGATAAATGCCTGACATCCCCCCTTCTGCGATCTTTTTTTCTATGATATAGCCATCAATACGCAGCTTGCTATTTTGTATGGCTGGGGCATCATTGGTTTTTGTAATGAGTTGTTCAAGGTCTGCACTGCTATTAGGTGTGGAGTCTTTCGTATTATTGGTTTCTAGACTCTCTTTCTCTTCATGTAATTCTTGCTCATTGGTAGTGTTTGTATTTAACGGCTCTAGGCTAAGCTCAGATATGTCTAGGTCGCTATTAGTGTTGCTTTCAATGGCTTGCTTGGGTTCAATAGATGGCTTCTCAATATCTATGACAGGCTCTAGTTCGACTGGCTCTAAACTTAAGTTTTGTATAGAGGGTATTGAATTAGCTGTTTCAGCCTCTTTGTATTTTTGGATGACTTTGCGAACAGCGGTAATAATACGCTGGCGGGTAAGCATAGACTTGCGTAGATAATCAACGGCCCCTGCGTCTTTGCTGCGTATATCTAAATCGTCGGATTCGCCACTATTACCTAGGATAATGCAATAGGGAAAATCCGGCTTTTGCTGCAGCACCTCTAACCACTCAAGGCCTTCGTCTTCGCCCATGCGACTGGCAATAAAAATAATACTATAGTGTTTCCAGTCAACATCTTCAGGCCAACCCCAGTCCGTGGGGTCATAAGTGTCTACACGCATGCCGTCCCACTCTCGCTCAACAATGTTTTTGAGCAAGCCAGAAAACCCAGGTTGGTTATCTATGACTAAAAAAGCACGTTTCATGGTTTTTCTTATAATGCGTCGATAACTTAAGTATCTCTTGTTTAGCCATATTTTACAAAGTTGGATAGATAATATTCACACCTTGCATGGGGTGTTTGCTGATTGAGAACATTTTTTTTGCAACATCGACTCCACTAATAGGCTGATAGCGTTTTAAGTGGCCAATTAATAGGGGGCTTAATGCCCGTGTAAAAGGTTTGGATAAATCCTCAGCTAAGCGGCGCTCGTTGCGTTCACCAAGTAGCAGTGATGGACGAATGATGTGTAGGCCAGCGAAATTCAATTTTTTCAGGGCATTTTCCATTTCCCCTTTTACCTTATTGTAGAAGAACGGCGAATCGCTGTCGGCGCCCACCGCAGAAACAACACACATATGTTGAGCCCCTTGTTGCTTGGCTAGTTGTGCGGCGTTAATGACGAAATCATAGTCTACTTGGCGAAAAGCACTCTTACTGCCTGCCGCTTTTATGGTTGTTCCTAAGCAGCAAATAAGCTGGTCGGACTGAAAGGTTTCTGAGTGTGCCTGAAGTTGGTCGAGGGGGGCAATAACAGTGCGTAGCTTGTCAGAGTGAGTATCCAACGGGCGCCGGCTGATACAGGTAACCGACTTGACAGCACTGTCGTCGAGCAATAGCTTTAGTAGATTCTGGCCTATTAAGCCTGTTGCTCCTAGTAAGGTTACGGAAAAACTCATTATGTGTCGCCTGTTTTATGTCAATAGTAGTGACATTATTATCATGCGAAGCCATTGATGTGTAAAATGCAGCTATCTTTTCATTTAAAAAAGCCCTATGAGACATCTTCTTTTAACACTCCTTGCTTCTTTGGCCCTGTCGGGGTGCGCCGTTGTTAGTCTTCCCAGTAATTTACCTAAGGCAATGCTGGACCAAGATGACCCAGAAATTGTTCGTGCTGGGGCGCCAGCTTTTTTGATAATTTTGGACGCTCTGGTTAAAGGAGCGCCTAATGACGAAGACTTTTTACTTGCTGCTGCCCAGTTGTATGGGTCATATGCGGGGGCTTTTGTAGAGGGTGAGCCAGAGCGAGCGAAGAAATTATCGAATCGCTCCTTAGACTATGCTCGTCGAGCGACCTGTGAGCAGTTGGATGATTTGTGTATCGCTTTAGACAAGTCCTTTGATGACTTTGCCGAGGCGTTAGCGAGTTGTGATGACACTAATGATTTGCCCTATGTTTATGGCTTAGCTGGTTCTTGGGCGGGTTGGATACAAGCCAATTCAGCAGATTGGGGGGCAATTGCTCAATTACCCAAGGTTAAGGCGTTGGTACAGCATGTGCTGAATCTGGATGAAGCTTATGATCAAGGTACTGCACACATTTATATGGGGGTACTCGAAACTCAGTTGCCGCCTTCGGTGGGAGGTAAGCCAGAGCAAGCTAAACAGCACTTTGAACGTGCCATACAGCTGTCTGACGGTAAGAACTTGATGGCCAAGGTAATGTACGCCAAGCAGTATGGCCGTCTATTGTTTGAACAAGAATTACATGACCGTTTATTGAACGAAGTACTAAAAGCTGAGACTAAGGCTCCTGGCCTAACATTGGCCAATTCACTAGCACAGGAGCAGGCTGCAGTATTGTTGGCTGGCTCCGCAGAATATTTTGAGTAGTTATATGTTAAAAAAATTATCCCTAAGCCTTGCCCTATTAATTGCGGCAAGCAACAGCCAAGCAGTGACTTTAAAAATGGCGACTCTCGTACCCGACGGCACTGCTTGGATGAGTGAATTTAAAGCAGCGGCAAAGGAAGTAAAAGAGAAAACAGAAGGTCGCGTAAAACTAAAATTTTTCCCTGGCGGCGTCATGGGTAGTGATAAGTCGGTGTTACGTAAAATGCGCGTGGGCCAGCTACATGGCGGGGCGATGTCTACGGGAGCTTTGGCTAATTTTTATAACGGCACGCAGGTGTATGGTTTGCCTTTCTTATTCAATAGCTATGAAGAAGTGAGTCATGTACGCCCGTTCTTGGATGCAGATGTTGAAGCGGGCCTAGCTAAAAAAGGCATGATTATGCTGGGTATATCAGAGGGAGGCTTTGCCTATTTGATGGCAGATAAAGCCTTGCGTAACAATGAAGACTTGAAAGCACAAAAAGTCTGGATTCCCGAGGGCGATGTAATCAGCCAAAGCATTTTTGAAAAAGCGGGCGTATCCCCTGTATCACTACCCATATCCGATGTGTATACGGGCCTACAGACAGGCTTGATCGATACGGTTGGTGTTAACCCCACTGGTGCGATTGCCTTGCAGTGGCATACAAAAATAAAATATGTAACAGATGAGCCCTTATTATTCCTTATGGGTACTATGGTGATATCTGAAAAAGCCTTTAAAAAAGTCAACGCTGCGGATCAGAAAGTTGTTAAGGGGGCCGTTAGCGCAGCCTTTGCTCGTCTAGATGGAATTAATCGCACAGATGATAAAAAAGCGCGTGAAGCGCTGAAATCTATAGGCGTAGAGTTTGTGCAAATGAGCGATGCGGATAGGTTGAAATGGCAGTCAATATCGAAGGCTTCTTTGCAAGAGCTGGCGGCTCAGGATGTTTACCCCGTTGAGTTGTTACAGCAGGTGCAAGACAAGCTATCTGCATTCCGTGCTGCGCAATAAACGATGCAAGCAATAGTCGTTAAAACACTGCGTGCAGTGCACGCAGTGGAAGAGGGTGTGTTGGCACTAATGCTATTTAGCATGATTGTGCTGGCATCCTTAGATATATTTCTACGCATGTTTACTGGCGGCGGTCTTGTTTGGGTGTCTCCTTTAATACGTATCATGGTGTTGTGGCTGGGCTTGCTGGGCGCACTCTTGGCTACGCGTGATAATCAGCATATATCGATAGATATCTTGTCGCGTATTTTGGGTGATGCTATGCGTCGCTGGGCACAGGCTTTTACCTCTTTATTTGCAGCCTTGGTTTGTGGTGTGACGGCTTGGTATAGCATTGAATTTGTACAGGGGAGTTTTGAATATCAGGATGAAGTTATGTCTGGGGTTCCTGCTTGGCCTATGCAAGTCGTTGTTCCCTTGAGTTTTGCCATGATGAGTCTACGCTTTGCCTTGCACAGTGCAGGCTATGTGTTTGTTGAAAACTATAGGCAGTTAGAGGCGACACAGGAGGCTGAGACATGATTCAAGCCTGTATTAGTTTTGGGTTGCTGCTGATTGCCCTGTATGGCGCCCCCCTGTTTACCGTGATCTTGGCCAGTGCTATGTTTGGCTTTTATCGTGCAGAGATCGATTTGCAAGTGGTGGCGGTGGAAATCTACCGTTTGGCTGAGATGCCAGTCCTGTCCGCGATTCCGTTTTTTACTTTTGCTGGTTACTTACTCGGTGAATCTAAAGCGCCTCAACGCTTGGTACGCATTACCGATGCCTTGCTGGGCTGGATGCCTGGAGGCTTGGCGATAGTCGCTCTATGCGCTTGCGCCTTGTTTACCGCCTTTACTGGTGCTTCGGGTGTGACGATTGTCGCTCTAGGGGCATTGCTGTTTCCCGCGTTGCAGCGGTCGGGCTACAAGGAAAGCTTTGGCCTTGGTTTGATCACCACCTCAGGCAGCTTGGGCTTGCTGTTTGCTCCTTCGCTACCTTTGATCTTATACGGTGTGGTGGCACAGCAGATGGGCTTGGATACGCCCGTGAGCATCGATGATTTATTTATCGCCGGTATCTTGCCTGGTTTGTTAATGGTTTTTGCCTTATCCGCATACAGTGTGTGGCAGGGTCGTGGTCTGCCGCAAAGCACTAAGCGCTTTGATGGTGGCGAGGCCTGGGCAGCGATTAAAGATTCTGCTTGGGAAATTCCGCTACCCTTCTTAGTGTTAGGCGGAATATACGGCGGTCTCTTTGCAGTCTCTGATGCAGCAGCCATTACCGCCTTATATGCTTTAGTGGTGATCGTCTTTATACGCCGCGAAGTTACATTTAAAAACTTACCGAAAGTCATGCAAGAATCAATGATGCTAGTCGGTGCGATCATGGTGATATTAGGTGTGTCGCTGGCCTCGACTAATTACATGATTGATGCGGAAATACCGAATAAAGTATTTGAATTTATTCGTGCACACATCGACAGTAAATACACCTTCTTGATCTTGTTAACGCTGTTCTTATTAGTGCTAGGCATGATGCTGGATATATTCTCTGCCATCGTCATCATGGTGCCGATTATATTACCTATCGCGATTGGTTACGGACTGCATCCCATCCATCTAGGTATTTTATTTCTTGCTAATATGCAGTTGGGCTACTTTACTCCGCCCGTTGGCATGAACTTATTTATCGCCAGCTTCCGCTTTAACCGCCCCGTGATGGAACTGTATAAAGCGACCATTCCGTTCTTTGTGATCTTGCTGGCTTGCGTGCTAGTGATTACTTATTGGGAAGGGTTGAGTTTGGTGTTGTTGTAGGTCTTGATGCGGATAGTCTTTTTTCAGCCTATCCGCATAACCTTCTAACTATAAATTGTCTTCCAAGGCTGAGCCTCTTCCAGCTCAAAAGCTAACTCCAGCAATGTCCTTTCATCCCCATGATTCGCCGCAAACTGCATGCCGATAGGCAGGTTGTTGGTTGAGTGCCCCATGGGTAATGAAATGGCAGGCCCGCCCGAGGCGTTGTTAAGCGGTGTAAAGCTGGCGTAGCGGGTGAGCTTGTCCATCATCGTCTCGAAGTCTTGCGAAGGGTCTAAGTGACCAATCTCGGGAGTGGTGTGGGCGAGCACGGGGGATAGCATTACATCGTACTGGTTAAAGCTAGCGGCATAATCGTGATAGCACTGTTTTAAGCGGCGTATAAAGAAGGGGGTTTTGTGAATATTCTTTTGGTATAGCTTGCTGAGCCCTTCGGTTAACCCATCGACCTTGTTGCCCTGAAAACTAGGCGCGACAACGATGCGGCCTAGGCGGTGCAATGAGAAGGACAGCATGGCCCAATACAGGGTGAAGTCTTCAGCAAATTTTGGGGTGATGGGAAGGCTGGCTTCTTGCACGTCGTGGCCGAGGTCACGCAATAGCTGTGCCGTTTTTTCTACGGTTTTACGTGTTTCGCTATCCGTTGGGCTTCCCGTGACTGAGTCGATGATGTAACCAACCCTTAAGCGGCGGCTGTTGGCTGAGGTCACTAGCCCAATATTGGTCAGTGCTGGGTTTTTATAGTACTGCTCCGCTCCGGCGTAAAAGTGAGCTGTGTCGCGCACACTGCGGGTGACCACGCCGTCGGCAACGATGTTGATCGGTAGGTCTTTGGCTTGCTCATTCACAACTAAACGCCCACGGCTGGGCTTTAAGCCTACTAGCCCACAGCAGGCAGCGGGAATACGCGTAGAGCCACCGCCGTCGTTGGCATGAGCGATAGGCAGTACTCCAGCAGCGACCAGGACGGCAGCGCCGCCAGAGGAGCCACCACAGGAGTAGTCTGTGTTCCAAGGGTTGCGTGAAGGTTCTCCGTGGGCAGGTTCCACGCTACAGCTCAGGCCAAATTCGGGCATGGTGGATTTGCCAATGTTGACGATGCCCTGGGCAAAGAGTTGTTTCACCAATACACCATCTTGTTTGGCGGGTTTGGATGGCGTGGCAATTGATCCATGGCGAGTCGGCAGACCTTGCACATCATTATTGTCTTTGATAATGCTAGGTACGCCTGCAAATATGCCTTGTTGGTAGCTATCTGTCTTAGCTTGTTGGCGGGCGCGTTGGAAATCGGCGTATTGAATACCACGAAGAATAGGTTCAGTTTTCTCTGCACGGTTAATACTCGCCTCTAGGGCTTCGCTAGCAGTAATGTCCTTATTGCGGATCAGTTCGGCAATACCGGTGGCATCTTGGGTGCCTAGAACATCATCCGTAAAACTGTGTATTTTTTTCTTCATGTGATTAACCGTCATGTTTTTGGTTTTGTATTTATGCCGCATATTGCGGGTAAATAATAGAAACAAATAGGTAAAAGGCGACAGAAAAGTTGGCTGAAGATGCCAAGGTAAAGAGCCCGGTTGATGTGGGCAGACCGAGACTAGGCATCTGTGTAACTTTTAAATATGCTCAAACACTTCGCCAATACGGCTGATTGCAATAACTTTCATACCCTCAATAGTGTTTTTTTCAGGTGCGTTAGCCTTGGGGATGATGGCTAGTTTAAAGCCATGCTTGGCAGCGGTTTTTAAACGCTCTTCGCCATTCGGTACCGGGCGTATTTCACCCGCTAGACCCAGCTCGCCAAAGACGATTAAGTCGTTTGGCAAAGGCTTGCCGCGGGCGCTGGATAGGACGGCCATGACAACGGCTAAATCGGAAGCGGTTTCGGTGACGCGCATACCGCCAACCACGTTCACATATACGTCTTGATCGGACATGGGCATACCTCCATGGCGATTGAGTACCGCGAGCAACATGGATAGGCGGTTTTGTTCCAGTCCCAGCGTGACACGGCGAGGGTTGCCTAGTGGGCTATCGTCGACTAAGGCTTGGACCTCCACGAGTAGCGGGCGTGTACCTTCGCGGGTCACCATGATGACCGAGCCTGGCACGGGCTGTTCGTGGCGGGAGAGAAAAATCGCTGAGGGATTGCTAACTTCCTTGACGCCATCTTCTTGCATGACAAATACGCCCAGTTCATTGACTGCGCCAAAGCGGTTTTTAATTGCACGGATGACGCGATAACGTCCGCCTAGGTCGCCCTCAAAATAGAGTACGGTATCGACCATGTGTTCTAGCACTCTAGGGCCAGCGAGTTGACCGTCTTTGGTGACATGTCCAACTAATAATAGGGCGGTATTCGATTGTTTGGCGAAGCGTACTAGTTGAGCCGCTGACTCGCGCACTTGTGCGACACAGCCTGGCGCAGATTGGAGTAGGTCGGTGTGCATAGTTTGAATCGAGTCAATCACAATGACCTTGGGCTTCTCCTTGCCTGCGAGTTGTATAATGCGCTCAACGCAGGTTTCTGTGATCAGCTTAAGGCTAGGTGCCTGTATGCCTAGCCGCTGGGCGCGCATGGCCACTTGGTGTAGGGATTCTTCGCCAGATACATATAAGCTGCTGGCTTGCTGAGTTAATGCGGATAGGGCTTGTAACAGTAAGGTGGACTTACCGATTCCAGGGTCGCCACCCAGTAGTGTGACCGAGCCTACGACCACGCCGCCGCCGAGTACGCGATCTAGTTCTTGTATGTTTGAAGCAAGACGTTGCTCATACTGTTGTTCAATTTTATCTAGGGTAACAGCGCCTGTGCTGCCCGCGTAGTTGCGTACGCGAGGGTTACTAGGTTCCTTGTCAGGGCTAATAATCTGTTCTTCTAGTGTGTCCCACGCTTGGCAGCTGCGGCATTGCCCAGCCCATTGTGAAGTACTGCTGCCACAGGCTGTACATGCATAGAGTATTTTGGGTTTAGCCATGCTCGAACACCGTTTTTAGGACTGTTTATTGGTTAGAAAAAAGTCGCGCCGTTTTTACTGCGTTATTCTCCGAAATAATAATCTCAATGGTATGGCCTTCAAGTTTCATGCTGGTGCCAGACTCAGGAATCATTTCCATATGCTCTGTAATCATACCGTTGAGGGTTTTGGGGCCTTCGGTATTTAATTGCCAGTTTAGGGCTTTATTTAGGTCGCGAATATGCGTGCCGCCATCGACAATATAGCTGCCGTCATGTTGAGGGTAAATATCCTTGGCTGCGGCTGGGTCAGTGGTGAACTCGCCAACAATCTCTTCTAGAATATCTTCCAATGTGATCAGCCCTTGAATGTCCCCATACTCATCGACCACTAAACCAATGCGACGCTTTTCTTTTTTGAAGGCAAGTAGCTGTTTAGTTAAGCTAGTGCCCTCGGGTACATAGTAGGACTCACGAATCAGTGCTTCAAAATTCTCACGGGTGAACTCTCCTTCATGAACCACGTATAAGAGTTTGCGTAAATGAATGAAGCCGATGATGTCATCCATGTTTTCTCGGTAAACTGGCAGGCGTGTATGTTGACTATTAGTCACCTGGTCGACAATTTCTTCCCAGTCATCTTCAAGGTCAATGCCGATTAATTCATTGCGTGGAATCATAATGTCATCCACAGTTTCCTTTTCTAAATCAAGAATATTCCCCAACATTTCTTGGTGACTTTTAGGGATGAGGTTGCCCTCGTTAACTACTGATTTTAGTTCTTCTGTGTTGAGTGCTAAAGAGGCTTGTTTTTGCGCGTCTATACCAAATAGGCGCAAAATATTGTTAGAAATCAAATTGACTAACCAGGCTATCCACGTTGCTGGCGAAAAGCGACCCATGAGTGGGCGCAATATATAGGCAGCGGGGAAGGCGACTTTTTCAGAGTAGGCAGCGGCAAGTGTTTTGGGGGTAAGTTCAGCAAAAATTAATAAGCTGATAGTGAGTACCCCCGTGGCAATCGCAACGCCTATTTCCCCTGACATGCGAAAGCCAATATAGGAGGCCAGCTGAGTAATTAAGATATTGATTAAATTATTGCCTAGGAGGATGACCCCAATCAAGCGGTCGGGTTTAGACAGTAATTTTTGTGCATATCGTGCACCACGGTCACCTTGTTCGGCGCTGTGGCGCAGGCGATAGCGATTGAGCGCCATTAGCGCCGTTTCGGAGCCTGAAAAAAAAGCTGAAAGTACAAACAGAAATATAAGTAGGGCAAAGAAGCCCCATAAGGGTATAGCGTCCAAGATGTTTTCTTAACTACCTCAAGTGCGACAGGCTTAGTTGCCTAAAATAAGTTCTAGTACCAGTTTACTACCGAAAAAGGCCAGTATCAAAAAGCTAATGCCGCTGAGAATAAAGCGAATGGCCTTGCGCCCGCGCCACCCCGCCTGCCAGCGCCCGATAAGTAGGGTTGCGAAAATCAGCCAGGCAATAACAGAAAAAATTATTTTATGAGTGAACAAGTCTTCCACAACAACAAAGCCACTGGCTAGCGCCAAACTAAGCAGAATGAAGCCTGCGCCAATGACACGGAACATGAGATGTTCCATGGTTTGCAAGGGAGGCAATGAACGCACAAAGCCTCCAGGCTTGTGGTTATGTAGTTGATGATCCTGTATGGCTAATATAATTGCCTGTAAGCCTGCAAGGCTGAGCATGCTATAGGCAAATACGGAGCTAATAATATGCAGTTGCAGTATAGGAGAAAGGTTGTGGGGACTGCTTTCTTGGTTACTTGCTGTTAAGCCAAAGACTACAGCACACAAGCCTGCAATGGGGTAGACCAATATGCCAAGGCTACTCAGAGGCCAGCGCAAAGTGCTGAGCATCAGTAGGCCTGTGATAATCCAAGCAAATAGGGCGAGGCTATTAAAGAAAGCAAAGTTCATGCCGTCCATAAACATGCTTGCAACCAAGCTGCTGTGGGCAATAAACCCGGCAAGGGCTGGCAGCTGCCCTGCCAACTGCCCGTCTTGGTTTTGCTCTTGGCGCTGTAGGCGCAAAGCGAGAAAGATAGCGGCGAAGCCGTAGGCAAAAAAAGCGGCACAACCGAGAAGTGCAGTATTCATTTGGATATTTATGTGTAAGTAATGACTTAATTTTAAATAATGACACAGTTAGTTGTGCTGTGCAGCATTAATAGTTGTATTCGAGATACTTAAGTATCCACTTGAAAACTGTGATAAGACTCGCAATTTATTGGTTTTTTTACTAATTCAAGCGCAGTTTATTAGCTTGCATGCTAGGATTAAGAAAATAATAATTGGGCAAGGCTGGCAAGCGTCTTTTTGCGCTGAGATGGAAAATCTATGAAACTTCGAGTATTAGGCTGTAGTGGCGGCGTGGCCGCGGGCTTGGAAACCACCTCATTTCTCATTGATGGGGATATCTTATTAGATAGCGGCACAGGTGTTGCCGGCTTGACGATGGAAGAGTTATTACAGGTTAAGGATATTTTTATAACTCACTCTCATCTCGATCATATTGCGGGTTTACCTCTTATTGTTGATACCTTATTTGGCAATCAAACAGAAGCCCTACGCGTACACGCTCACCCAGTTACTATTAAAGCGCTTATGGACCATATATTTAACTGGGTAATTTGGCCGGATTTCACCGAAATTGAATTTAAGGGCCTTAAGGCGGTTGAGTTTATCCCCATGGAACATGGTGAAGTACTTGAAATTCGTGGGCGCAGCATAGAAATGATACCGGTTGCTCACACCGTGCCCTGTGTGGCTTATCGCGTGGAAAATCTTGAAAATGGTAAAGCTCTGGCCTTTAGTGGCGATACAGCCACGAATGATACTTTGTGGCCTGCGCTAAATAAGCATGACTCTCTAGATATGCTGCTTATAGAATGCGGCTTCCCCGATTCCTATGCGGATATCGCCGAGCTGTCTAAGCACTATTGCCCGAAGACACTGGCAGAAGACTTAGAAAAATTGAAGTTTGACCCGCCTATTGGCATTTCTCACCTTAAGCCAGGGCATGAGGCGGGAATTGTTTGGGAGATAGCAGAGGCTTTCCCTGGACATAATGTACTTAGGCTGGTTAACGGTGATGAGTTTGAGCTGTAACCCCTAAAATTTCTTCATTACCTTGATATAGCTAATCTGCTATCCTTGCCTGCTCTGAAAACTCCACCAGCTACAGGCAATATCGATGTTTGATAATTTAAGCGGCCGTCTCGGCCAAGTCGTCAAGAATATGACCGGTCAGGGGCGCCTGACTGAAGACAATATTAAGGATGCATTGCGCGATGTGCGCATGGCGCTGTTGGAGGCGGATGTCTCTCTGCCTGTTGTTAAAGACTTTGTCGCCACGGTAAAGGAGCGTTCAATTGGCGTAGAGGTGATTCAGTCTGTCTCCCCTGGCCAGGCCTTTATTAAGGTTGTAAACGATGAGCTGGTTAAGCTGATGGGTGAGGCGAATGAAGCCTTAGACCTAGCCGCACAGCCTCCAGCAACGGTATTGATGGCGGGCCTACAGGGTGCGGGTAAAACTACCACGGTAGGTAAATTGGCCAAATTCTTAAAGGAGAAGGAAAAGAAGAAGGTCATGGTGGTGAGTTGTGACATCTATCGTCCTGCGGCCATTGCCCAGCTAGAGACACTGGCTAAACAGGTTGATGTTGAGTTCTTTCCCTCTGATGTATCGCAAAAACCCGAAGCCATTGCTAAGGCCGCGCTAGCACAGGCTAAGCTATCTTTTGTTGACGTGTTGTTGATCGATACCGCCGGCCGTTTGCATATCGACGAAGATATGATGAATGAGATCAAGGGTCTGCACTCTGTCATTGATCCTACAGAAACCCTGTTTGTTGTTGACGCCATGACGGGGCAAGACGCGGCAAACACAGCCAAGGCCTTTAATGATGCACTGGCTTTGACGGGTGTGGTACTCACCAAAACTGACGGTGATGCACGTGGTGGTGCGGCTTTATCTATTCGCCAAATTACCGGCAAGCCGATTAAATTTATTGGTGCGGGTGAGAAGGTTGAGGCGCTGGACCCCTTTCACCCTGACCGTATGGCGTCGCGCATTCTGGGTATGGGTGATGTACTGTCCTTGGTGGAAGAGGCACAGGACAAGCTGGATGTTAAAAAAGCCGAGAAAATGGCGAACAAATTGCGCAAAGGCAAGGCCTTTGATATGGAAGATTTGCGCGATCAGTTGCTGCAAATGGAAAAGATGGGAGGCATGGGTGGCTTGATGGACAAGCTCCCAGGCATGGGCCAAATCCCCGATGACGTAAAGAAAAAAGCCATGGGGGATAAAAGCACTAAGCAGATGATCGCGATCATCAATTCAATGACGCCGAAGGAGCGCCACTTTCCCGATTTGATTAAAGGCTCGCGCAAAAAGCGTATCGCAGCGGGTTCAGGTACTCAGGTGCAAGATGTAAATCGTTTGATGAAGCAGCATATGCAAATGAAGAAAATGATGAAGAAGCTCTCTGGCGGTGGCATGAAGAAAATGATGCGCAGCATGGGCGGAATGATGGGTGGCGGCGGTGGTATGCCTCCAGGTGGCATGCCGCCTATGCGATAGGGTGTAAACTCTATCGCCTTGCACGAAAATCCCGCTAGGTTGTTCATTATTGTAAGTTTAGGTATCAGTTTTGTTCGAGAAAACAGTAGAACATGGCATTGGATGGTTTTTATTCCAAACCTATAAATGGTTGTTTGTCATTCCATTTTTTGTTGTGCTGACGATTATTTTTGGCAGCTTGGCAATTATTCTCAGCTTTATTATCCCCCCGCGTTTGGCAACCTACTGTGGTGTGGCTTGGGCGAAGCTGACGGCCTATGCCTCGTTTATGAGTGTTGCTGTGAGCGGGCGAGAACATGTTGATGCCGAGCAGTCTTACGTGATTGTGGCTAATCATCAAAGTGCCTATGACATTATTACTATTTATGGTTGGCTAGGCATTGATTTTCGCTGGGTGATGAAGCAAGAAATGCGCATGATTCCTTTTCTGGGCTTTGCTTGTCATCGCATTGGCCATGTTTTCATCAACCGCAAAAATCATCAGTCTGCAATTGACTCCCTAGAAAAGGCCAAGCAGCGCATACACAGCGGTATCTCTGTTTTATTTTTCCCCGAAGGCACGCGTACACAGAGCAGTGCTTTGAGCCCCTTTAAAAAAGGCGCTTTTAAGATGGCTTTGGATTTGGGTTTGCCAGTACTCCCAGTCACCCTGAATGGTGCCGACAAAGTCATGCCGACGAAGACGGTGGACTTGATGCCTGGTCATGTGGACATGCTGATACACCCCTCTATTGCCACAGCGGGCATGACCGAGGCCGATATTGAAACATTAATGCAGCAGAGCTTTGAGGCGATTGATTCGGCTCTACCAGAGGAGGCACGCAATGGCACAGCCAGCACCGATTGACGGTTACGATTTATACGAGTTTTACTATGGCGAACAGCATCACCCTCTGTATGTAGGGGGGCAGGGTCCTGCGGTTGTGGTGGTGCATGAAATTCCAGGCATTACGCCACAGGTTGTGTACTTTGCGGATAGGCTCAAAGACGCCGGTTTTACGGTGTACATGCCTTCTCTATTCGGCTCTCCTGGCAAGGCTGTTACTCCCGCTTATTTGAGCTCGTCCTATGCCAAGGTGTGTATCAGTAAGGAGTTCCGAGTGTTGGCGGCGAATGATTCTAGCCCCGTGACTGACTTCTTGCGTGCCGTATGCCGCACGGCGCATAAAGAATGTGGTGGCCCAGGTGTGGGGGCAATTGGTATGTGTATTACGGGTAACTTTGCCTTGTCGCTGTTGTTGGATGAATCAGTTATTGCCCCCGTGTTAGCCCAGCCCTCTTTGCCTGTGGCGCAAAACCCTGATGCGCGCAAAGGTTTACACATTAATGAGCAGGAGCTAAAGCAGGTCAAGGTACGTATGGAGGAAGAAGATATTCCTTTGCTAGGTGTTCGTTTTACCGGAGATATATTGTGTGCAGGCGAACGTTTCGATCGCTTGCGAGAAGAGTTTGGCGATAAATTTGAATCTATAGAGATAGATTCAAAGCTCGGCAATGAGCACGGTATTCAGCGTATAGCTCACTCGGCGTTGACCAATGACTTGGTTGATGCAGAGGGGCACCCTACACGTATGGCTCTGGATAGAGTATTAGGCTTCTTTGATGAGCGCCTTAAGATTTAGGCCGTGTTCTCAATATAAATATAAAAAGGCCACCGCAAGGTGGCTTTTTTTATGTATTGCCGCTTTAATGCTATACATTGAGTAAAGTATATAGATTGGATTGTTATGTTTGGTTGGCTGACCCGCAGATTAAGTAAACGGATTGCTCGTTATTTAGAGCAGCCGATGCGCTACTATCATCCCACTGCCGTTAGCGATATATCCGTGTTGAAAAAGGTATTGCAGCCCGGCGATGTGCTCTTGGTTGAGGGGGAGCTGCGTATTAGTAGTGCGATTAAATATCTCACACAATCCACATGGTCGCACTCGGCGCTTTATGTGGGCGACCTTGGTGAACATAGTCATATGCTAATTGAAGCAGATATGACGGACGGGGTTAGGGCAATCCCTGTTGATCGCTATGCGAATTTGAATACGCGTATTTGTCGCCCTATGCACCTGGCAGAAAAAGACACCAAACAATTAATCGATTACATGATTAGTCGCTTGGGTCATGCCTATGACTTAGATAATATTCTCGACTTAATTCGTTTTTTGTTACCAAATCCTCCAGTACCCTCGCGCTGGCGTAGGGGCTTACTAGAGTTAGGTAGTGGAGAGCCCACCCGTGCGATTTGCTCAACCGTGATGGCTCAGGCGTTCCATAGTATTGGCTACCCTATATTGCCGCGACTAAGAAATCGTTTGGTAAGTAACCTAGAGACCCATGCGAGTGATTATGTCGATGTGATGCAGCGCCGCCATCACAGTTTGTTTGTACCTCGCGACTTTGATTTGTCACCCTATTTTCAAGTGATTAAGCCGACCATAGAAGAGGAGTTTGATTACAAGACCACTATCTGGACAGATCACTAAATATTCCTCCTCAGTAGCCTATCCGCATAGCGAGGGCTGCCGTATAATCCCGCCATGTCTAGCCCCAGCCTTATTCAAGCACAGCAAGTTTTACAAGACACCTTTGGTTACGAGGCGTTTCGTGGCCAACAGGGAGAGGTGATTTCTGCGGTGTTAGGCGGACAAGATGCCTTGGTGCTAATGCCAACGGGGGCGGGTAAGTCTTTATGTTATCAAGTGCCCGCTTTGGTGCTTGATGGCACGGCCATTGTCGTTTCACCGTTGATTGCATTGATGCAAGACCAGGTCACGGCCTTACAGCAGTTAGGCGTTAATGCGGATTATTTGAATTCAACCTTAGACTTCACGGATGCTAATCGGATTGAACAATCCTTATTAGAAGGTGAACTAGACCTATTATATGTCGCTCCTGAGCGCTTAAATACTCCGCGCTTTTTGAATTTGCTTGAGCGCTGTCAGGGGCAGCTGGCTTTGTTTGCGATTGATGAAGCACACTGTGTATCCCAGTGGGGGCATGACTTTCGTCCCGAGTATCAACGTCTCAGTATTTTGCATGAGCGCTTCCCGAATGTGCCGCGTATGGCACTCACCGCCACGGCGGATGAGCAAACTCAAAAAGACATTATTCAACGCCTACAGCTAGAGCAAGCTCAGCAGTTTGTCAGTGGCTTCGATCGCCCGAATATCCGCTATACGATTACCCTTAAAGACAATGCGCGTACTCAGCTATTGCATTTTATTAATACCCATCACCGCCAAGCAGGCGCCTATGATGCGGGTATCGTTTACTGTCTGAGCCGCAAGCGAGTAGATGCCACAGCAGAGTTTCTGCAAAGCAAGGGCTTGAATGCCTTGCCTTATCACGCAGGTTTGTCCGCAGAGACGCGAGCTAAGCATCAACATCAGTTTATTTCTGAAGAGGGTGTGGTAATGGTGGCC
This sequence comes from uncultured Gammaproteobacteria bacterium, assembly GCA_964495705.1. Lineage (GTDB taxonomy): Bacteria > Pseudomonadota > Gammaproteobacteria > HTCC5015 > HTCC5015 > CAZBWS01. Next base: position 32,723 of record CAZBWS010000002.1, on the reverse strand, counting down.
ACCATCGCCTTTGGCATGGGGATTGATAAACCTAATGTACGCTTTGTCGCACATTTGGACTTACCCAAAAGCATGGAAGCTTACTACCAGGAAACCGGTCGAGCGGGCCGAGATGGTTTGCCCTCTAATGCCTGGATGGCCTATGGCTTGCAAGATGTCATCAATTTACGTCAAATGCTCGATGGCGGCGGTGCTAGTGAAGAACAAAAGCGTATTGAGCGACAAAAGCTGGAGTCCATGCTGGGGTTGTGTGAGGTAGTTAGCTGCCGCCGCCAGTCACTATTACATTACTTTGGTGACGACTTAGAACAGTCTTGCGGTAACTGCGACAACTGCTTGGCTCCGCCAGAGACCTGGAATGCCACTGAAGCGGCACAAAAAGCTATGTCGTGTATTTATCGCACTGGCCAGCGCTATGGGGTCAATTACTTGATCAAGGTTTTGCTCGGTGAAGAAGATGACGATACCCGCAATCGCGGCCATCTAGAGCTGGGGGTGTTTGGCATTGGCAAAGAGCTGAATAAAAATCAATGGAAAGCGATCTATCGTCAACTTGTTGCACGGGGTTTTTTGTCAGTGGACGTGGAGAGCTGGGGCAGCTTGCGTTTGGCCGAGCTTGCGCGCCCGGTGCTACGCGGCGAGCAGCAGCTGGAACTGCGCAAAGACGCCAAACCCAGTAAAGTCAGCAGTGTAAAAGCCAAGGCGCAACGCCGTCTGCAACGCTTTGAAGATCAGCAGCTGTGGGAGGCCCTGCGTGAATGTCGTATGGCTTTGGCGAAGGAGCAGGATGTGCCGCCCTATGTGATTTTTCACGACGCAACCTTAATGGCTATGGTGGAAAGCCAGCCAGATAGCCTATCCGCATTCAGCCATATTTCGGGGGTGGGTGAGCGCAAGCTAGAGGCCTACGGAGAGGCATTTTTAAATATAATCTATGAACATTGCCACGCAAAACCCCGTGCAGAAATTCAAAAGGACACGGTCAGCGAGAGCATTAATTTATTTCGCCTCGGTATGGATGCCGCAGCGATTGCTGCTCAGCGCGAGCTCACGGCAACAACGGTGCATGGCCACTTGGCGCAGGGGGTTGAAGAAGGGGTTATTAAGCTAGACGAAGTTCTGTTTTTGGATGATGTACAGATAGGCAGTATTCAAGACGCCTTTCTTGCTGCCAAGCCCGTGGGAAACAATGTGGTCTGGGCTTTAAAGCCTGTATTTGAGCAGTTCGATGGTGCTTTTGATTACCCTGAACTGGGTTATGTGAGAGCCGCTTTACGTGCGCAATCCGAATAGCTAAGCGGCGCCATGGATAAATAGCGGCGATTAATCGGCTTTGACGCGTTAAATACAGTTAAAACTTTTCTTTCTGCTGTGTTTTTTGTACAATTCCGCGCCTAAATGTACGGTCTCGGTCAGTCTGCAAACTGCTGTTGCCCACATGACTGTCCTAACTAATTGAAAAACAAGGTAAAAACGCATGGTCGTTATCCGTCTTACTCGTGGTGGCTCTAAAAAGAAGCCTTTCTATCACCTAGTTGCTGCTGATCAGCGCTGCTCTCGTGACGGTCGTTACATCGAGCGTTTGGGTTATTTCAATCCTTCTGCTGGCGGTGCCGAGCTTAAGCTTAAGTTTGACCAAGATCGTATTGACTACTGGGTTAGCAATGGCGCACAGCCTTCTGATCGCGTTAAAGCGTTGTTAAAGAACTTTGCTAAAGACCAGGCTGCAGCGGCTTAAGCGCCCCTGTAGTAGATTACATGACCGACACCCATGCTGATGGTACGCCACGCAGAAAACTTGTTGTCGGAAATGTAGGCGGCCCGTTTGGGGTGCGCGGCTGGGTCAAGGTGATTTCTCACACTGACCCGCGCGAAAACATATTTAATTATACTCCTTGGTTGTTGAAAATAGGCCGGGAGTGGACAACAGTTGAACTAGAAGACGGTAGACCTCAAGGCAAAGGCCTAGTAGCGAAGCTGGCGGACATCGACGACTGTGATCAAGCGACTACTCTCGCCAATGTTCAGGTTGCGATCTATGAAGATCAGCTACCGAAACTGGCAGAAGATGAGTTTTATTGGCGTGACTTGATTGGCTTAGAAGTGGTTAATCAAGACGGCGTTAATTTCGGCAAGGTCAAAAAGCTCATTGAAACGGGCGCCAACGATGTATTGGAAGTTCATGGTGAGCGCGAACGCTTACTTCCTTATATTGATCAGGTCATACAAAAGGTGGATTTAGTTGCCCGACGTATTGATGTTGATTGGGAAGCTGATTTTTAAGGCTAAAGAAACATGCGTTTCGATATAGTCACGGTAATGCCAGGCATGTTTAATGCCATAAAGGAATATGGCGTTAGCAGCAGAGCAGTGGAGCAGGGCACGATTCAGATCGAATGCCATAATCCTCGCGAGCACACCACGGATAGGCATAATACGGTGGACGACCGACCCTACGGTGGCGGCCCCGGAATGGTGATGAAGGCGGAACCCCTGCTGGCTTCTATACAGAAAGTCAAAGCGCAAGCGGCAGCGGGAACCAAGGTGGCGTATTTATCGCCACAGGGCAAAACGCTCACCCAGGCTGATGCCTGTGAGCTGGCCCAGCGCCCTGGCATGATATTGTTGGCGGGACGCTACGAAGGCGTAGATGAACGCCTGATAGACGCCGTCGTAGACGAGGAGTGGTCAATAGGTGACTACGTGCTCAGCGGCGGAGAATTAGGGGCAATGGTGTTGATAGATGCCGTTGCTCGCATGGTCCCAGGTGTACTGGGCCATGAACAATCAGCTCAACAAGACTCCTTTATGGATGGCTTGTTGGATTGCCCTCACTACACTCGTCCTGAGGTGTTTGAGGGAAAAGCAGTACCAAAAGTACTGTTAAGTGGCAACCACAAGGCAATAGCCGAGTGGCGCCGAATGCAAGCTCTGGGGCGCACGCAAGCGCGCCGACCCGAGTTAATTAAAAAATGTGAGCTAAGTGACCAGGACCACCTCTTGCTGAAACAATACGATCAAGAAAGCAAAGCCCCGTAGTGATATGCGGATAAGCCAACAGATCACATAAAGGTATATTGAAATGAGCAAGATTATTGCACAACTAGAAGCTGAACAGCTTCGCACTGACATCCCAGTATTTGCTGCTGGCGACACTGTACTTGTACAGGTTAAAGTAAAAGAAGGTGAGCGTGAGCGTCTACAGGCCTATGAAGGTGTAGTTATCGCTATCCGCAACCGTGGTATCAATTCTGCATTCACCGTGCGTAAAATCTCACACGGCGAAGGCGTTGAGCGTGTATTCCAGACGCACAGCCCAATGATCGGCAGTGTAGAAGTCAAGCGTCGCGGTAAAGTTCGTCGCGCTAAGCTTTACTACCTTCGCGATCTTGCTGGACGTGCTGCACGTATCAAAGAGAAGTTGCCAGCACGCAAGAAGTAAATACTTCTTCGTTGGTATACAAGGGGCAGCTACGGCTGCCCTTTTTTGTGCTTGGTATAAATGTGCAGAAAGGGGTGGCAGAGCTTGTATATAGTGCGTCTAAACACTAAAGTCCTAAGTTCAAAATATAATTGAATCAGCATAAAGAGATCACATGACGGCCTACAAAGCACTGCGTATTAACCTATCTGGCAATATCATACCTGCAGTAGAAAACATGCAGCTTAACGAGCTGGCTTCGGGAGAGGTGGTGATTGATGCCCATTACTCCAGTATCAACTACAAGGATGCTTTGGCGATCACGGGTAAAAGCCGCATTATGCGCACCTATCCCACAACAGCGGGAATTGATGTCTCAGGGGTGGTGGAGCAGTCTACGGATGATCGTTATCAGGTCGGTGATAAAGTATTGATCACGGGCTATGGTATTGGCGAGTCAAGCAACGGCGGTCTGGCTGAGAAGCTACAAACTAATGCGGATAGGTTGGTAAAGCTACCGTCGGGCTTTGACCTGAAAGATGTCATGGCCTTGGGGACGGCAGGCTTTACCGCAGGCATCAGTGTTATGCGTATGCTAGACAATGGCCAGATGCCTGAACAGGGGCCTATATTGGTGACTGGCGCGACAGGCGGCGTCGGATCAGTAGCGATTCATTATCTACATAAGCTGGGCTTTGAGGTGCACGCCTTAACGCGCAAGGTGGAGCAGTCAGGTGATTATTTGAAGAGTTTGGGCGCGGATAAAATCATCGATTACAACACCCTAGAGATGGGCGACAAGCCCCTAGAGAAAGCCATATATGCCGGCGCTATCGATTCGGTAGGTGGAAAAACGCTAAGTTGGATTACTAAGGTTATTAAGCCGGAGGGCAATATAGCCTCTTGTGGATTAGCGGCAGGTATTGATTTGAATACGACGGTTATGCCCTTTATTTTACGCGGTGTTAATTTGTTGGGTATTGATTCAGTTAATTTGAATATGCAGTCGCGCTTGCGTGTGTGGCAGCAGCTTTCTGAGACCTTGGATAAATCAGATCTCGATCTAATCGTCAAAGCAGTAATTGGCCTAGATGATGTCATCGGTAAGGTGAATGAATTGATGGATGGCAAGGTTGTGGGTCGTTACGTGGTAGATTTAAAAGCCTAAGCATGGAAAAACTACAGGTTTTCAGTAAGCTGCTGTTCACTGCGGCGATGTGTTATGTGGCTACGGCAGTTATCTTATTTACGCTGGAGTTAGGTAAAACCCGTGAGTCAATTCCTGGTTTGTTAAAGCAGGTAGAGCAGGTAGAGGCGAGTGCCGGTATACCCCAAATACTGGCTCAAGTAGCCAAGATTACTAAAGAGGTTTCAGCTGTCCGAGCAGAAATACCTGCGGTATTGGCACAGCTTGAAAAAACACGCGCAGTCGTTCCATCGGTTTTGAAGGAGGTGGCGTTATTGCGTGAAAATACAGTGCCTGCAGTGCTGAAAGAAATGCAGTTGGCACAACAAAAAACGATCCCTGCGGTGTTGAAAGAAGTTCAGCTGGCACAACAAACAACGATTCCATCGGTTTTGACGGAAGTGGCCGATGTACGTAAAGAGATCCCTGATCTTTTGGCTAGAACACAAGGCATTATGGATGATGCTAAAAACATTTCTAGCCAGGCTAGTAAAGGTGCGGTGGAAGGGGTATTCAAAGGCGTACTGAGTGCGCCACTTAATTTAATTAAAGTTGGAGTTGAAGGTGCTGTAGACGGCGCCAAAGACTTAACAGGTAAGAAGTAATGACAGATCTATGCCCTTGTGGCACACAGAAGAACTACAGCGATTGCTGTGAGCCATTAATCAATGGCGCCAAGGCGGAAACAGCCGAACAACTGATGCGCTCGCGCTATGTGGCTTATACGCAAGTTAATATGGATTATATTCAAAGCACCCACGATACCGCTACGCGTGCGGAGCTGGATTTAGACGTAGCCCAGCAGTGGGCGAGTAATTCGGATTGGATTGGCCTAGAAATTGTTAATACAGAAGACGGACAGGCCACAGACGCAAAAGGCACCGTTGAATTTAAAGCACACTACCGCGTTAACGGCGAACGTCAGCAGCACCACGAGTTATCTGAGTTTATAAAAAAAGATGGCGAATGGTTTTATCACGACGGCAAAATGCCAGAGCTAAAGCAAGTACGCCGCGATGCGCCGAAGGTGGGGCGCAATGACCCTTGCCCTTGTGGGAGTGGCAAGAAATTTAAGAAGTGTTGTGGCTAATCCAGTGTTAATGCGAGTAATAAAAAAATGAACAACAACGATGTACTACGCCGTGTGCGCTATGCCTTTGAT
>CAZBWS010000002.1:18121-26854 GCA_964495705.1 uncultured Gammaproteobacteria bacterium | reverse complement strand
TAATAAAAAAATGAACAACAACGATGTACTACGCCGTGTGCGCTATGCCTTTGATTTGAGTGACTCTGATGTTATCTCTACCTTTGCCCAAGCCGATTATACGGTGACCCGTGAGCAGATTAGCGCCTGGCTTAAGCGTGATGATGACCCAGAAGTGGTGCGTATGGATGATGTGGAGCTAGCTGCATTTTTGAATGGCTTTATTAATGCCAAGCGCGGCAAAAGAGATGGTGCACAGCCTGCGCCGGAAACGGAGTTAAGTAATAACGCAATTTTCATGAAGTTGAAAATCGCGTTGAACTTGCAAGCTGAGGCAGTATTGGACATGTTGGCATCGGTCGACTTCGAATTGAGTAAGCATGAGCTGAGTGCGTTTTTCCGTAAGCCGGGACATAAGCATCACCGCCAGTGTAAAGATCAAGTGCTTCGTATGTTCCTGAAGGGGATGGTGTTGAAGCATCGACCAGAAGATTAATGAAAACTTACCAAGGGGCCTGCCATTGTGGCGTCGTTCAATTTGAAGTGATAGCAGACACTGCCTCAGCGCTGCGTTGCAATTGCTCCCTATGCAAGCGCAAGGGCGCTGTGATGCTGGCAGGAGAAGAGGGGAGTTTTAAGTTGTTGAGCGGCATGGATAGCGTTAGCTTGTATCAATTTAATACCCAAGTAGCTGAGCATTATTTTTGTAGCCACTGTGGTATTTATACCCATCATAAGCCTCGTTCTAACCCGGCTATCTATCGTGTTAATGCGGCTTGTATCGACGTTATTGACATTAATACCCTGACGGTAGGTTTGAACGATGGTGCCAGTTTTTCTTAAGCTTGGCGTATTTTTCGCTTGTTCTGTAATTATCATAAATTGACATACATTATGGTCAGTTTGAAGTGATCTTAGAGCATCTGCATAACAACAAAGAGAAACGCTATGAATCACTTTCAGGGCATTATTATTGGCAGTGGCTTTGGCGGGCAATGCGCCGCTATTAACTTGTTGAAGTAAGGTGTTTCTGACTTTTTCATACTCGAGCGTCGCAAATGTTTGCAGAGCAGTCTGAGCTTGAGGAGTACACCAATTACGTGATTGACAAGTATCAACTGCGTAGCAAAACACAAGTACAATCTAATGTGTTGGGCATGCAACGGGATGAAAGTCTGTCTCTTTGGAAGGTAGAGGTTGAAGGGAAGGGCGCCTTTACGGACAAGTATGTAATTAATGCTTCAGGTTCTTTAAGCACCCCTGTCATATCCAATTTCAAGGGTAAAAATAGCTTTAAGGGTAAGTCATTTCATACCAATAACTGGGGTCATGATATACGGCTATAAGGGCAAGTGTGTTGCGACTGATGGTGTTATTTCTTATCCGGTAATTGGTAAACAGGGAGTCGCATTGTCGGATTTCTGGGCACACCTCCGCTATCTTTATTATTGAAGCGCAGATGCGATACATCATGAGATGCAGCAAACTGTATGGGAGTTTGGTGGTTGTAATAGTTGGTATAAAAGTGCCAGTGGTAAAGTGGTTGCTATGTCCCCAGGCTTTAGTTTTAGCTATCGAAGGTTGGCCGGCAGTTTTAAGCTAGAGCATCATGATTTTAGCTAGCTGCTAGCTTTTTTTTGATTCTGGATAGTGTCACCTCACTCACTCCTAAGTAAGAGGCAAGATGGCATTGCTTTATCCGTTTTTCAATGTCAGGAAAATCGAGTTTTATACGTTTGTAGTACTCTTCTACAGTAAGAGACTGCAAGAGTAACTCTCTAGTTTGGTGGCGAATTTTATACTGCTTGAACTCTGCAATCATGAGTTTCGCAAAGTCCATGTTAGTCTCTGAAAGAGCGTCATATTGAGCGTAGTCACAATAGAGTATTTCACAATCTTCTAAGGCTTGAGCTGAAACAGGGATAGGCTTCTTTTGCCAGAAATAAGTGGTTTCGGCAGATACCTGACCCTCTTTAATAAAGGTGCGAGTAAATTGCTCGCCATTGGGGGTGTCTAGATAGATTCGAATTAAGCCTGAGTGCACAAAGAACAGCTTATAGTCCATATCTCCGGCGGAAATAATGAAGTCACCTTTTTTCAGAAATATACTTTTAAAATTCTCCTTAAAGAACGCTACAGTGCTATTTTCTCCACAGCCAGCGGGTCTGAGTATGGCTTGAATAAAATGATCAATAGCATTCATGGTTTGCACTCACTTGTGAATAGAAGGTGATCTTAACATTTGTTAAGGCAAGTATTGCAGCGCTCTGTACAATTCTTGTTGATTAATGCTTAAGGCTTATTTAGTTCAAGCTAGCCAATGTCAGATGGCAGGAATAGAGATTAATATTGGGTGTTTGAACAGTGTGCTGGTTAGGTCGCGATAGTGCCATGAGCAAAAGACGATTAAGCACAGAAAATAAAATCGCCTAAGATTGAGTAATATTTAATTCGATTTTTAATAGTGATTTAGTGTGAAAGACATCACCTTTGGGCGGAGCTTATAGCTCCGTTTTTTTTATGCTCTGATAATGGATATACCTAATAACCCCCAGCTAATAATAAATAGCAACCCGCCAATCGGTGTAATAGGTCCAAAGAGTTTATTGCCCGTGAGTGCCAAGCAGTAAAGGCTGCCGCTAAATAAGCACAGCCCAGCAAACATAGTCCAGCCTGATGCCTTGAGTAGATTGGAGTCTGTTAACCACTGTGAAAGCACGCCAATCGCGAGCAAGCCAAGAGCGTGATAAAAGTGATACTCCACGCCCGTATTGAAAGCGTTAAATAAACGCGCTTCTATTTTACCCTTTAGACCATGAGAGCCAAAGGCGCCGAGCATAACGGCAAGCAACATATTGACAGAGCCGAGGAGCAAAAATGTTTTGTGTGCGATCATTTTTCTAATTTCCTAAAAGGATATATATCGTAGCGGGTGTTCTTACTTTCAACAGTCGTAGAGGGTTTCTGGTCGTTTAGATGGGGGGCGCCTTTGGGACGCTTAACCACGACTCTTGCAGGCTTAGCATCTAGTGCGGCTTCTAGCAGCGTATCCGCATCTAGATCATCCCCCACTAGCTCACGAAAAATACGCATTTCCTTTTTTACTAAGGCTGATTTTTCACGGTGAGGGTACATGGGATCCATGTAGATCACATCGCTTTCACTTTTACCTTGTTGTAAATAGTTTTGTGCAGATAAAGGGGAAAGCTGCATATTTTGAGTGATGCTATAGGTATCAGGGTCTTCTTGTGCGCGTCTCAGCGCGTCCGCTAATAATGCATGGGTAATCGGAGCACGCTCGAGCATAGTTACAGTGCAGCCCAAGCTAGCCAATACAAAGGCGTCACGTCCCATGCCCGCAGTGCAGTCCAATACACTGGGGTTTATTCCGCCTTTAAGGCCAATCGCCTTGGCGATAGTTTGTCCTCGCCCACCTCCGTGTTGCCTGCGGTGTGCCGCTTTACCGTTAACGAAGTCGACGAAGACAGGCCCTGCCGCTTTCGGGCGGTGGTCAATAAGTTGCAGGGTGTTATTGCTATACAAAAGCTGTAAGCCACTAGATGACTCACTCATAGGGAGTTCTAGCCGATTTGCCAGCCTATCCGCATGGGCCTTTAGTTTAGCATCAGCTGCCCAGACGGTAATTTCAGTGATGTTTTCATTGCACCATTTCATGCTGGGAAGTGTACCATCAAGTTGTTAAATGGACTTCTGAATCCTCACACAAAGCACATATTACGCTTATATAATGGGTTTAGAATAACAACATTAAAACGCTCTGCATGGATCTACTATGAATACAAAACGCATCACGCAAATTTGGCTGCTTATGTCAGTGGCTTTTTTCTTTAGCGCTTGCTCTGATAATAAAGGCCAAGATTCTATTGGGGCGAATAGCTCTCCGGAGGTTCGACGCTCTCAGCCAGATGCAGTTATTCAAGTCGGCACAACTGCAGTTAGTGGCTTGGATAGTACTAGTTCAACGGCTACTCAGAAACAGCCTCAAGCGGCCACTGAATATCAGCAAGCACAGGTCGATGCTGACTTTGGAGGAATGAAGCTAAAAGTACTAGATATTTCAGAACGCAGTCATGATGGCGGCAATGCATTGGCGGTGACGTTTTCTGTACCGCTGGACCCGAGTAAAAAGCATGATGATTATTTACAGGTAAGTTCAGAAAACGGCTTGGTTAAAGGTTCATGGGTGCTTTCAAAGTCAGGGAAAATTGCTTATTTCCCTAATATTGAGCCTAAACAAGCTTACAAGGTACAGGTTTATCAGGGCTTGCAGGCAGGCAATAAAGAAAAGCTAAACAGCACTGAATCCCAAAGTGTGACGACCCGTAACATACAGCCCAGCTTCAGCTTTGCCAGCCAAGGTAGTTTTCTGCCGATGGGATTACATTCTGGCTTGCCTGTAGTAACGGTTAATGTGCCTGAGGTGGATGTGAATTTTCATCGAGTAAAGCCTGACCGTTTGCAGCAATTTTTAAACCAGACACGCAATAATCGCTATGGCAATCGCTATAACATGCGTTATTTAGAACAGGAAACCGAACTGGTTTACAGCGCGCGCTACGAATTAGATGCGCCGAAAAATAAACGTCGTGAATTAAATTTACCGGTGCAAAACATTGACGCGCTAGAGCAACCTGGTGTGTATATGGCCGTGATGCAAAAGCCGGGACGTTATTACGACAATGTGCAAATGACCTGGTTTGCGGTGACAGATATTGGTATGCATGTGCGTGTCTATAAAGATAAATACGATGTGCATTTATCCAGTTTGAAAACAGCCAAGCCGCTTAAGGGAGTGAAGGTCAGTTGGGTGAATAATGAGGGTGCCCAAGTAGGCAGTGCGGAGTCAACACCAGAAGGTCTAGCGACGCTACAAAAGCCTAATAATCGAGGAGGGTATTTATTGGCGGAGCAGGGTGGTTCTGTGTCTATTGTACCCCTGACAAATGCGGCTCTAGACCTTTCCGATTTTGATTTAGGCAGCCGCCCTCAACTCGCTCACGAGCTATTTATTTACGGTCCTCGCGATTTATACCGTCCAGGCGAAGTCGTGCAATTGAGCGCCTTGTTGCGCAATGTGGATGGTCACCTAGGTAAGGCGGTGCCATTACAAAGTAAGATCAAACGCCCCGACGGGCAGGTGGCGAAGGAGTTTAGCTGGCAGCCGCAAGATCAGTCTTATTACGATTATGAATTCGAACTGCCTCAAGGTGCGCAAACAGGGGAGTGGCAGCTACAGGTTAAAAATATTGATGGTGGCACAACAAGTTATGCTTTCAAGGTGGAAGAGTTTTTACCCGAGCGTATGAAGCTTAGCTTTAACTCTGGGCAGGCGCCCGAACAGCAAGCTCAGTTCTTTGGCGCAGCGCAAACAGTTAAAGTAAAGGTATTAGGTGAATACTTATATGGCGCCCCTGCGGCGGGCAACCGTCTAGAACCCGCTATCCGCATTCGGCCTAAACGCGACCCTATTGCCCGTTTAAAGGATTATCAGTTTGGCAATATTAAGGAAGATCAGTTAAAGCAAAGCTATAGCTTAGATAATATTAATTTGAATAACTCGGGTTTGGCAGAAGTAGCCATTGAAAGTCGCTGGAAACAGGCCAAGTCTCCAGTCGAGGTGACTTTGTTGGCTAGCCTGTTTGAGTCGGGTGGCCGCCCTGTTACACGTCGCCACAAAAGTATCGTTTGGCCCAAGCCAGCTATGATTGGCATACGCCCCAGCTTTAAAGATAAGAGCCCTGAAGCCAATAGCCGTGTTAGCTTTGACATTGTGCGCGCCAATGCTCAGGGTGACAAGCTGAATGCGGATAGCTTGGAAGTACAATTAATTCGTGAAGATCGTCGCTACTTTTGGGAGTACAGCGCAAGCCAAGGCTGGCACTATGAATATTCAGACCGCGAGTACGCAGAAATTAGCCGCAGCATTAGTATTAAAGCGGGTGAGACGGCAACAGTTGATGCGGCCGTAGAGTGGGGGGCTTATCGCTTAGAGGTACGCGATCCTGAATATGGAACCTTGAGTTCAGTGCGCTTCCACGCAGGTAGAGATTGGTACAGTAACTGGCGCAATAACGAACAGGCGGGGCAAGCGTCTCGACCAGACAAGGTTTCACTAGCCTTAGATAAACAACACTATCTGGCGGGTGACATTGCCGTACTGAGCATGGTGCCGCCCACAGCGGGGGAGGCTTTGGTATTAGTTGAATCCGATCGTCCTTTGTTTATACAGCGTATTCGCTTGCCCAAAGAAGGGGGTAAATTAGAGATTCCCGTGGGCAAAGGTTGGAATCGCCACGATTTGTATATCTCGGTGGTGCAGTTACAAGCAGCCCAACAAAGCGCAACATCCATTACCCCTAAACGCGCCTTTGGCTTAATTCATCTGCCGTTGAATCGTGAGGCGCGCAAGCTTGGTGTAGAAATACACAGTGCAGAAAAAATTGTTCCTAAGCAAAAATATATCGCAAAAGTTGAAATCAAAAACATAAAGAAACACGGTAAGGTTAAGCTGACTTTAGCAGCCGTTGATGTAGGCGTGCTGAGTATTACCGACTACAAAACCCCTGACCCACATGAGTACTTCTTTGAGCCGCGTCGCTATCAAATAGATAGCCGTGACATGTATCAAAAACTAATTGAGCTAAATGACAACCCACTGGCCAAGCAACGCTTTGGTGGGGATGCTGAGCTGAGTCGTGGGGGTAAAAAAGCCCAAGCTGAAGTGCAAATTGTTTCACTATTTAGCGGTGTAGTTGATGTGAGCGCCGATGGTGTAGCAGAGGTTCCTTTAGATATCCCTGATTTTAATGGCCGTCTGCGCTTGATGGCAGTGGCTTTTAACGACGACAGCTTTGGCAGTGCAGAAAAAGAAATGACGGTAGCTGCACCGCTAGTTACCCAGCTGGCCATGCCACGCTTTTTGGCTATGGGGGATGAGTCTACCTTTGCTGTGGACATCCATAACTTAACGGATCAGGCACAGGAGCTAGACGTAAAACTGAAGGCCGATGGACTTGTAAAACTAAAAACAAAGTTACAAAGCCTAACTTTAAAAGCAGGTGAAAAAGCGACACTGATTTATCCGGTACAAACACAATATAGCGCTGGCCGTAGTCAGATACATTTAGATATTCAAGGCATGCCGGGTTATTCCGTTTCACGAAACTGGGGCATACAGGTGCGGGCAGCCTATCCGGGCTTAACACAAACTAAGCAAGCTTGGCTAAAGCCGGGCGAGCGTTTTGAACTAGAGCAGTCCGCTTTTGCGGATATGCTGCCAGAGTCCATAGAGGCCGTGGTTAAATTGAATAACAGTATTGATCTAAATATGCGCAAGCAAATGGACGCATTGTTAAAATATCCCTATGGCTGTCTAGAGCAATCCACCAGTAGTACCTACCCTTGGCTATTCGCCACTGAGCAAAATTTGCAGCAAATGGGCTTGCAGAACAAGACGCGCAGGAACCGCTTAGAAAGCATAGCGCACGGCTTGCAACGCATTGCTGAAAAACAATTGAGCAACGGTGGCTATGGCCTATGGACGAATAAAGATAGTGAAGCGCAATGGCTGACCGCCTATGTTGGAGACTTTCTGATAGACGCTCGAGCACAGGGTGTTGATATTGCTAAGGAGCAATACGATAAAACGATGAGGCGTCTTGAGGATTATGTGAGTAAACGCAATGGCAGTTTTGGCCACCCGTGGAACGATTATGATGGACACTATAGCTTTGCCTATCGTGCCTATGCGGCCTATGTTTTGTCGCGTCATAATAAGGCCAGCTTAAGTAAGCTGCGCAGCTTGTTAAAACATGATGCAGAGCACGCACGTAGCTTCTTGCCTCTAGTGCACTTAGGTTTAGCTCTACATAACCAAGGTGACAGCCAGTTGGGCGATGAAGTATTTGATAAAGCTTTTATCTTAAGTCGTGGTGATCGCTATTATGCGGACTATGGCTCGGATATTCGTGATACTGCATTAGCGGTGCACTTATTGTTACGCCATAAAAAGCGTATGGATAAGGCCCGTGAGCTAGGTATTGAGCTGGTGGATAAGGTGCAACAGCGTAGCTATTTAAGCACACAAGAGCGCAATAGCTTGTTCTTGGCAGGTTTGGCACTGGAGACTCACTTTGCCAAAGAATGGCAGGCGGATATGGCCTTGAAGGGAGCTATCGAAACGCTTAAATATACCGGCAGCTTTGCGCAGAAATATGATTACACTGACCTGCAAGATGGCATCAGTATAATCAATAGTGGCGCGGGTGACCTATTAGTCGATGTTGATTTCCAAGGTCACGGCACTACGCCCCCCGATGCGCAAAGCTCTAAGAATCTTAGTATTAGTCGTGATTATTTTAATACCAAGGGCAAGATGATCGATCCGTCCGAATTAACGGTAGGTGATTTGATTCTAGTGCGCTTGCAACTTGGCACCGCATGGCGCGCCCCTGATGTAATGGTAGTGGACTTACTACCTGCGGGTTTAGAATTGGAAAATCAAAACTTGAACCACGCCATTAAGTTGGATGAAATTCAGTTTGATCAAAAGCCAGTAGCTTACTGGCGTGAGCAAACTAAAATCGTCCATCAAGAGTATCGTGATGATCGTTTTGTTGCAGCGGTGGATGCTGGGTATCATCGCAGCAACTATTTATTTTATTTGGCGCGAGCAGTAACGCCCGGTGTTTATAAAGTGCCTGCGCCTTTTGTGGAAGATATGTATCGGCCTGA
>CAZBWS010000002.1:9768-18021 GCA_964495705.1 uncultured Gammaproteobacteria bacterium | reverse complement strand
GTTTCCCCCTTCAATATCCCCAAGCCCAACGACCTCAATTTCTCCCAAGTTGTCGTCGATAAAGATGGTCAGCCTCTACGCGCCTTCGCGGATAAAAACGGCGTATGGCGTCAGCAAGTAAAGCTGGATCAAGTTTCAGAATACTATGTTGAAGCTTTACTAAACTACGAAGACCGCTGGTTCTGGCAACACCCTGGCATCAATCCTGCTGCGATTATCCGAGCCTTCTGGTTGAACTGGCAATGCGGTTGTATCGTCTCGGGTGGATCTACCTTGAGTATGCAGGTGGCGCGACGCTTTCACCCCCATAAACGCTCGGTTGTGGGGAAGTTACAGCAAATGCTGAGAGCCTTGCAGCTGGAGTGGCACTTATCTAAAAAAGAAATTCTAGAATTGTATTTAAACTATGCACCTTTCGGCGGCACCGTGGAGGGGGTACAGGCAGCGAGCTTTGCGTATTTAGATAAGCCTGCGGCTGAGCTAACCCAGGCAGAGGCCGCATTGTTGGCCGTGTTGCCACAGGCCCCTTCGCGTATGCGTCCCGACCGCTATGCGAGCCGGGCACAAAAGGCGCGGGACAAGGTATTGCAGCGCTTGTTAGATTTTGAGGTGTGGGATTCAGATAGTGTCGCGCGCGCCAAGCAGGAGGCGGTGGTTGCTCGCTCACCACAGCGCCCGAACTTCGCACCGCTATTGTCGCGTCAATTGCGCCAGAAAAACGTCAAGCAACAAACGATAAGCAGTAGTATTGATTTCACCCTGCAACGGGGGTTGGAAGATGACCTGCGTAGTTGGATTGTTCATCAGCCCCAGCACAGCTCGGCGGCGATTTTAGTGGTGGAAAATAAAACCATGCAGGCGCGGGCTTATTTGGGCTCGGCTAATTTTAAAGATGCCGAGCGCTTTGGTCATGTGGACATGATCAAGGCGGTGCGCTCCCCAGGCTCAACGCTAAAGCCTTTCATCTACGCAATGGCTATAGAGCAGGGCTTGATTCATTCCCATAGCTTGCTCAGTGATGCGCCACGTCATTATGGCGACTATCGCCCAGAAAATTTCACTCGTGGCTTTAGCGGGCCTGTTACCGTGACTGAAGCCTTGCAACGTTCCTTGAATGTACCTGCGGTACAAGTGTTGGGTCACCTAGGGGCACAATACTTTCACGGTCGAATGCAGAGTGCGGGTATCGATTTACAGTTGCCGGTCAACGCCAAGCCTAATTTGTCGATAGCGTTGGGTGGTACAGGCGTGAGTTTATGGCAGTTGGTACAGAGCTATTCGGCACTGGCACAACAAGGGCAGGTTCAGCCTATCCGCATTCAAGCTAATACTGATGAGTTAGGCGGGCGATATTTATTGGCTCCTGAATCCGCGTGGATAGCCTTTCAAATGCTGGCGAGCAATCAACGCCCCGACCGCGTGTTTGCGGAAAGTTTACAAAGCAAGATGGGCAATCTAGCGTGGAAAACAGGTACTAGCTATGGCTATCGTGATGCTTGGGCAATAGGTGTAAGTAAAGAATATACAGTTGGTGTATGGTTGGGGCGCCCTGACGGTACGCCACAGCCTGGTCACTTTGGCGCTCTAAATGCGGCGCCACTATTGTTTAAAATATCCGATGTATTAAATACGCAAGCCTCTTTACCCAAGCCTGAAGACGTGACTCAGGCTGAGGTGTGTTGGCCTCTGGGCAAAGTAAAAAGCAGTACCACAGAAGGTCATTGTCATCAAAGCCATCAAGCTTGGTTGTATAAAGGCATCGCCCCGCCGAGCTTGAATGAAAGCCGTAGCTGGACAAGCAATCCGGTGACTACGTGGTTAAGCAAAGACAAGCAATTACGCGTAGATAATAGCTGCGAAGTACAAGATAAACAGCTACGGCAATACGCCCTTTGGCCCCAGGTGTTAGAGCCTTGGCTGCCTCGCAGATACACGCGTCGTGGTCAGTTGCCCAAGCCTGACCCTCGTTGTAAGCAAGCGCCGGCCTTAGCGATGGAAGAGATAAAAATTATCGGCATTGATAAGGGCAATATTTTTCGTAGTGCGAGAGCAGGCACAGATTTACCTTCAATCAGTTTACAGGCACTGGGTGGCTTGGGAGTAAGAGACTGGTTTGTGAATGGACGCTATATTTTCAGTGCAGGTGAGCAACAAGCGCTGCCCTATCAATTTACTCAATTAGGTGAAAACCAAATAGTAGTCATCGATCGCCAAGGTAATGCGGATAGGTTGTTGGTGAGGGTTGAGCAGGGAATATAATCGAGTACACTTTCGCCTATGTTTAAACTTACTAACGATCAACGCCGCGTCTATTTAGAATTTACCGTCAGAATCATGTTGCTGATAGCCGTGTTGGCTATTGCCTTTGTGTTTATAGCTTCATTGTTTCGCAGTAACCCCGCTCTGGATGATGTACAGGTATTTAGTCTAGCCGACTTGAAATACGGCCAAGCTCGCTTATTCGATTGGCATGATCAACCGTTGTGGTTGGTGAAACGTCGCCGCGATCAAGTGAGTGCATTGCGCGATTTAGACAAGCAAGTCAGCGACAGCTGGTCTCAACTCAAGCCCTTGCCTAAGGGGGTTAATTATTTACACCGTGGCTTATTACCCGAGTATTTACTGGTGTTTGCCAAGGGCGATCAATGCCAAGTGGAATATGTAGATGATGGTTTTCAAGAACCCTGTACCGGCATGCAATATGACCTTGCGGGACGGATAATAACTGCGACTGATAAAACGGGTGTGGCAGAACATTTACGAGTGCCTGCCTACCGCATCGTGGGGGCGAAGTTGTTGGTGGGGGATGAGCCTAAATAAAGGATTCAGTAATGTGGCGGCTTCTCATCAGCCAGTTGTTCAAATAAGCTTTTCTCTCCAGTGCTTGCACCTGGGTCAGCGGAGTTTTGCATATGCTGTTTAATTTCGCGCAACTCTTTTTTGAAGTGCATGTTTTCATCTTGTAGCTTTACGACAACTTCATTGAGCTCTTCATGCAAGCTTTCTAGATAGGCTACCTTTATCTGTAGGTCTTCAATTAGCGCTGACACTAGATCCCCCTACTCACTTTACGGCGCAGGTCGCGCATGATGATAAAAAGCCAAGGCCAAAGTAGGGCGCCGATAAGCACGGGGGAAAAATACATTAACACAGCGCCCGTGTGATAGCCGCGTCCACTGTCAAGCCAATAGGCGAGGAATTGCTTAATCAATAATAAAAGGCCGACAATGATGGCCTGCTGCACCAGCGGTAATACGCGTATGCTTTGATATTTCTTTACAAAAACCCAGCCGATAAAGACACAGCCCAAGGCGTGCTCGCCGAGTAGTGAGCCATACATTACATCCAGCACTAAACCCATGACTAAGCCTGTGATAACACCAACTTTTTCAGGGTGGGCTAGCCACCAGTACATCAGTGTTAAGGTAATAAAGTCGGGACGAGCCTGGGCGATAAAATCAGGCAAAGGCACTTGCATAAACATGCAGGCGACCACTAAGTTAAGGGCGATAAGGCTACCGACTGGAGGGCTACGCATCGGGAGTCTCCTCGGTACTTTCTACGTCTGAGTCTTTGGGGGTTAACGCTTCGCGGATAGGCCATACGAGCAACACTTCACTGCTTTGATCTAGCTTGGCAGTGGGCTTGGCTTTCACCAAGGCAAAGGGCTGCCCCGGCTCACGCTTGATTTGCGTAACAATAGCTACGGGGTAATTTCTGGGGAAGCGGCCGCCGAGGCTGGAGGAAATCATTAAATCCCCCTCTTGTAGGTCGGCATTATTGGGGATGTGCAAGAGCTCTAGTTCGTCGGCAATGCCTGTACCGCGCGCCAAAGTGCGTAGTCCGGATCGATTCGATTGCACGGGTATATCGTGTTTGGCGTCAGAGATAAGTAGTACAGTGCTACTGATTTCACCCGTATGTGTCACTTGCCCCATGATGCCTTCGGCACTGATGATGGGTTGCCCGGTATAGACGTCGTTACGTAACCCTTTGTTGATAGTAATTTGTTGGGAGTAAGGATCTAGGGCAACGGTGAGTAGCTCGGCAACCAGTGAGCGCTCGGTGACTTGTTCTGATGAGCCGAGTAGCTCGCGTAGACGCTGGTTTTCCTGCTGTAAAATCTCCAGCTTTTGCTGACGAGTGCGCAGGTCAAGGTTAGCTTGGTGCAGTTCAGTATTCTCTTGAATGAGAGTGCTGTGGGTGCTGAGCTGTTTATTGCTCCAGCCAAATAGGGCGAAAGGGGCGTTGATGACATAGCGCAAAGGAGTGATGGCAAGGTCAATCCCGCGGCGTACGCCTTCTAGGTGATTGTTGCGGTTATCCACACTCATTAAACCAAGGCACAGTATTGCGCAGAAAATCATACGTAGTGTAGGGCTGGCGCCTTGTTGGAATAATGTGCCTTGCATGGATGCGGAATATAAGCCACAGAGCGCCTAGAGTACAGTAAAAGCGCATAGAAAAGCCCCGCAGTGCGGGGCTTTCGTGTGTTGCTGTGCTATGGCTTTTAGTCCTGTGAGTAGAACTCTTCACCGTGTTCATCGATTAGTTCGAGAACGCGACCACCGCCACGGGCAACACAGGTAAGAGGCTCTTCCGCGACTAATACGGGCAAGCCGGTTTCTTCCATGATTAAGCGGTCTAGGTCATGTAATAGTGCACCACCGCCGGTCAGAACAATACCGCGTTCAGCTACATCAGCACCCAGCTCAGGTGGCGTTGCTTCAAGAGCGGCCTTAACGGCGTGTACGATGCCGTAGAGAGGCTCTTGCAGGGCTTCTAGGATCTCATTGCTGTTAACGGTAAAGCTGCGCGGTACACCTTCAGACAGGTTGCGACCTTTCACTTCTAGCTCTTTAAGCTCTTTACCTGGGTAGGCAGCAGCGATTTGATGCTTGATTTTTTCAGCCGTCGCCTCACCAATCAAAATGCCGTAGTTGCGGCGAATGTAGCTGATAATAGCCTCGTCAAACTTGTCGCCACCAATGCGCACAGAGGCAGAGTAGACGATGCCGTTCAAGGACATTACCGCGACTTCTGAGGTGCCGCCACCTATGTCCAGTACCATAGAGCCGCGTGGCTCATCGACGGGCATACCTGCACCGATCGCTGCTGCCATAGGCTCTTCGATCAAATAGGCCTTGCGCGCACCAGCGCCTAGTACCGATTCGCGAATGGCGCGGCGCTCTACCTGGGTTGCTCCACAGGGAACACACACCAATACTCGGGGACTGCGAGACCATTGTCGGCTAGCTGTAGCTTTGCGGATGAAGTGCTGTAACATCTTCTCGGTAATGGTGAAGTCGGCGATAACGCCGTCTTTCATGGGGCGAATCGCCTCCATATTGTCTGGGGTACGTCCGAGCATGCGCTTGGCGTCCATGCCGAAGGCTTCTAGCTTGGAGGCTCCCGTAGAACGGTCTCGGCGTATAGCAACAACAGAGGGTTCATCTAGAACGATGCCTTCTCCGCGGGCGTAAATAAGGGTGTTAGCGGTGCCCAGGTCAATGGACAAGTCATTAGAAAAAAAACTTCCAAACACAGTAATATCTCAGTTTCATTGGCGTGAAAGGCGGAACTTTAGCAATGCGGCGGCGCTATCGCAATATATATTGTTATATATCGGTAAAAACACAGATTTAGAGCTGATCTGAGTAGGGAAAAATGATACCTTTGCCGACTTTCCACGTACATAGCTATATTTTATGTCATTGAAGCAAGACGAAATAACCAAAATAGCCAATCTAGCCAAGTTGAATATCAGCGATGAGCAGATGGGTGATTATGAAAAACGCCTGACCAGCATCCTAGATTTGGTTGAGCAGATGAATAATGTTGATACAACAGGTGTGGAGCCAATGGCGCATCCCCTGCATATGACTCAACGCCTACGTGAAGACGTGGTGACTGAAGAAAACCAACGTGAACATTTTCAAGAGCATGCCCCATCGATAGAGAAAGGCCTGTTTGTCGTACCCAAGGTGATTGAATAAGCCATGCATAACAAAACCATAGCGCAGTTATCTGCGGGCCTTGCTGCAGGCGAATTTTCCAGCACAGAACTCACACAGCACTTTTTGCAGCGTGTTAAAGATAATCAAGACTTAAATGCCTTTGTTACGGTTACTGAAGAGCAGGCCTTAGCGACCGCTCAGGCGGCAGATGCACGTATTGCTTCTGGCAATGGAGATAGCCTGACAGGCATCCCCTTTGCGCATAAAGATATTTTTTGCACGCAGGGTGTTCGCACCGCTTGCGGCTCAAAAATGTTGGATAACTTTATTGCTCCTTACAATGCGACAGTAGTCGAAAAGATGGAAGCCAATGGCATCGTGAGCTTGGGCAAGCTAAACATGGATGAATTTGCCATGGGTTCTTCCAACGAGACGAGTTTTTACGGCGGCGTGAAAAACCCCTGGGATAAGCAGCGTGTGCCCGGTGGCTCATCGGGTGGTTCTGCAGCGGCGGTTGCTGCTCGCTTAGTCCCTGGGGCTACGGGTACCGATACCGGTGGTTCAATACGCCAACCGGCATCTTTCTGCGGAATTAGCGGTTTGAAGCCAACTTACGGTTCCGTTTCACGCTATGGCATGATCGCCTTTGCTTCGAGTTTAGATCAAGCGGGCCCCTTTGCCCGAACCGCAGAAGATTGTGGCTTGTTATTACAGTCTATGGCGGGCTTTGACGATCGCGACTCCACTTCTTTACAGCGTGATGTTCCCGATTACAACGGTGAGCTAACTAACTCTTTGCAAGGCTTAAAAATTGGTCTGCCTAAGGAGTACTTTGGTGAGGGCTTAAGCGCCGATGTGGCCAAGGTGATTCAAGAGGCTGTTGAAGAATACAAAAAGCTAGGCGCAGAGATTGTTGAGATTAGCTTGCCTAACACACACCTTTCTGTCCCCGCTTATTACGTTGTCGCTCCCGCAGAGTGCTCCTCTAATTTGTCGCGTATGGACGGCGTGCGCTTTGGGCATCGATGTGAAGACCCTAAAGATTTGGAAGACCTTTATCGCCGATCGCGCACAGAAGGTTTTGGTGATGAAGTAAAGCGTCGCATTATGATTGGTGCCTATGCTTTGTCAGCAGGTTATTACGACGCCTATTACATTAAGGCTCAGCAGGTTCGCCATTTAATATCAGATGATTTTAAAAAAGCCTTTGAACAAGTTGATGTGATTATGGGGCCTACGGCACCAGAGGCTGCATTTAAAACGGGCGAGAAAACCGGTGACCCTGTCGCCATGTATTTATCAGATATTTATACATTGGCAGTCAACTTAGCAGGCCTGCCGGGTATGTCTATACCTGTAGGCTTTGCCGATAACAAAATGCCTGTTGGCCTTCAACTCATCGGCAACTACTTTGCCGAGCCGAAGCTGTTAAATGCCGCGCATCAATTTCAGCAGGCTACGGATTGGCATGATAAAACGCCAGAGGGTTTTGCATAATGTTGAACACAATATTGAATATTATTTGGTTGATTATAGGTGGCTTCGTTGCAGGCTTAGGATGGTACTTAGGTGGCATATTAATGGCCATATCCATTATTGGTCTACCTTGGGCACGCGCTTGCTTTAACATCGGACGCGTTGTGTTTTGGCCGTTTGGCTATGAAGTGCGTGAGCGTAGCGGAGAAGATTTTGGCACTGGCTCATTGGGCTTAGTCGGCAATGTATTATGGTTTTTATTTGCCGGTATTTGGTTGGCGATAGGTCATTTAACGGCTGCATTAGCTTTGTTTGTTACGATTATCGGCATCCCCTTTGCGTTTCAGCATATTAAGTTTATTCAAATATCACTTTTCCCGATTGGGAAAGAAGTGGTCGAAAAAGAGGATTAAGCATGTCTTGGGAAGTTGTTTTAGGTCTTGAGATACACGCTCAACTATCGACCAAAAGTAAGATTTTTTCGGGTGCGTCTACCGCCTACGGTGCGGAGCCGAATACTCAGGCCTGCGCGGTTGATTTAGGTTTTCCTGGTGTATTGCCCGTGTTGAATAAAGAAGCCGTGCGTATGGCAACCAAGTTTGGCCTTGCGGTTAATGCAGAGATTGGCAAGCGCAATGTGTTTGCTAGAAAAAACTATTTTTATCCCGATTTGCCTAAGGGTTACCAGACATCACAAATGGATCACCCGATTGTCGGTGTTGGCGAGTTGGAGATTGAATTTGAAAACGCCAAAGGCGAGTTAACGACGAAAAAAATCGGTATCACTCGCGCACACTTAGAAGAAGATGCGGGTAAGTCT
>CAZBWS010000002.1:0-9668 GCA_964495705.1 uncultured Gammaproteobacteria bacterium | reverse complement strand
GCGGTGCGAGCAGAGTTGCCTGAGCTACCCGATGTTAAAAAAGCGCGCTATGTGAGCGAGCTGGGCTTGCCTGCCTATGATGCTGGTGTATTAACGGCGAATAAGCAGATTGCAGATTACTTTGAAGCGGTTGTAGCCGATGGTGCTGATGTTAAGTTAGCCGCCAATTGGGTGAACGGTGAATTGGCCGCCACATTAAATAAAGCCGAAGTTGAAATTCAAGATAGCCCCGTAACGGCTGAGTTATTGGCTGGCATCTTAATTCGTATCAGTGACGACACCATCTCAGGCACGGCGGCAAAGAAAGTATTTGAAGCCGTATGGGCGGGCGAAGGCGATGCGGATACGGTGATTGAAGCCAAGGGTTTGAAGCAGATTACGGACACTGGCGCGATTGAAAAAATCATCGACGACATCATCGCTAATAACGAGAAGCAGGTAGAAGGTTATCGCGCAGCGCCCGAAGAGAAGCGTGGCAAGATGATTGGTTTCTTTGTTGGGCAGGTGATGAAGGCGTCCCAAGGCAAGGCGAATCCCGGGCAAGTGAATAAGCTGTTAAAGCAGAAGCTGGAAGGCTAGGGCATGAGCCAAGATTCAATCACGCGATTTTTAGTCGATAGTGCCAATGTGCGTGGCGAAGTGCTACGCCTGACTGACAGCTGGCAGGAAATACTGCGCCGTGCAGACTATCCGCATAGCGTGCGTAACTTGCTCGGTGAAGCGGTAGCGGCAACGGCATTGCTCGCTGAAACGATTAAATTTGACGGCTCCTTAACACTGCAGGTGCGCGGGGCGGGGCAGGTTGAGCTGCTGGTTGTTCAAGTTACCTCTGAAAACACCCTGCGCGGTATGGCTAAATGTGCTGATGTGGTCACGGGCGAAACCATGCGCGAGCTGCTTGGCGACGGGCAAATGGCTATCACCATCGAGATGGGCGAAGGTAAGCAAGACTACCAAGGCATTGTTCCACTGCAGGGCGAGCGCCTACAAGATGCTATTCAGAGCTATTTTGAAAACTCTGAGCAGTTGCCGACAAAAGTCTGGCTAACGGCGAACGACGACTCAGTTGCTGGGCTGTTTTTACAAAAGCTTCCAGGTGCGGCGCCAGAGGCTGAGGACGAAGACCACTGGAACCGTATGACTTTGCTGGCAGGGACGGTGAAGAATGCAGAGCTACAAACGCTGGATGCGGATAGGCTGTTGTATCAGCTGTTTAACGAGGAGGTGGTGCGCTTATTTGAAGCACAGCATTTACGCTTTCAGTGCACCTGCTCACGCGAGCGCACGGCGGGTGCTATCCGAGCAATGCCCAAGGCTGAGGCTTTGGAAATCGTTGAGCAAGAAGGCAATATTGAAGTGCAGTGTCAGTTCTGTAAGGCCGATTATGTATTTGATAAAGCCGATGTAGAGGCGCTATTTCACGAAAGCTCTGTACACTAATAAGTCTTTCCAGTCGCTACTCGGCAAGTGTTGATGTGCGCTGAATGATGCCCATTAGTTTATAACTGAGTAAGGCCGCAGCAAAGTCATAGGCATGAAAACCTTCGATGGGAGAAAACTCCATAATATCGAATCCAATAATCTCACGCTGCTTGGCGACTGACTCAAATAGACTTAAAGCTTGATGCCAGTTTAGCCCTCCTGGTACTGGTGTGCCTGTTGAAGGAAAAACCGATGGATCGAACCCATCAACATCTACAGTAAAGAACACCTTCTTTGGAAAACTTTCTGGTAAGTGAATACGTTGGATATTGTCCGGCACTATCTCATCAGCATCTTGATAGAATATATTAGGATTAGTCTCACGAAGGGTTTTCTCTTCTTCACAGTAAGCTCGAACACCCAGTTGATAAAGAGGAATGTCGTCGTCAATAATGCGTTTCATCACAGAAGCATGACTTAAAGGGTCGTCTTCATAGGCGTCGCGCAAATCCGCATGGGCATCAATTTGCACAACACCAAAATCATTGATGCCCGCATCAAGGTAACCCTTAATCACACCATAGGTAACCGTGTGTTCACCGCCTAAAACGACAGGCATACTGCCATTCTCTAAAATATTCCTTACTGCATTTGCAATAGTGTAGATCACATCTTCAGCATCTGTATTGCAGTTGACCGTGGCACAGGTGTGGATACCTAGAGATGAAGGGTTGGATTGCCCATCCCATGTCTCTAATTGTTCAGAGGCATTTATTATTGCCGCGGGCCCCGCTGCAGTTCCTGAGCCATAGGAGACAGTCTTTTCATAGGGCACGGGGAGTATTGAAAATGCCGCTTGCTCTATGGGGCATTGTTCGATTTCTGAAGCCAAAAATATGACGCGGTCTTTATCTATAGAAGTCACTATGAAAGTCTCATTTTGAAATCATCATAGCCAAATTCCCGGACTATGCGTAACTCATCGCTAGTGGAATTCCAAATGGCAATAGAGGGGAGTTTAATACCGTTAAAGGTACTGGTTTTTACCATGGTGTAATGGCCCATATCTTCAAATATTAAGCGATCACCCACTTTAAGTGCTTCATCGAAGCTATAGTCACCCATGACATCTCCGGCTAAACACGTCATACCACCTAGGCGGTAGGTGAACTCTTTATCACCAGCCTTAGCTGCCCCGCGCACATCAGCTCGATATGGCATTTCTATGGTGTCTGGCATATGGCACGTTGCCGAGGTATCAAGTATCGCTTGTGGTAATTGATTAAAACTTATATCGAGAATCTCAGTGACTAGTACACCACTACCTATTGCAATAGCTTCACCGGGTTCTAAATAAACTTGAACATCATAGTGCTCGGTAAATTTTTGAATGCAATCAACCAGTGCATCTACTTGATAGTCGGGATGAGAGATATGATGTCCTCCACCAAAATTCACCCATTGCATATCCTTTAGAAGGTCAGAAAATGCTGCTTCAACGGCGCCTAAAGTGCGCTGTAAAGGCGGAAAGTCTTGTTCGCACAGGGTATGAAAATGCAGGCCTGATAATAAAGCGTAAGCTTCTTGGAACTCACTTCTTTGTAAGTAGTGATCTAGTTGGCTACGTGTTACCCCTAAGCGTGAGCCTGTCGCACAAGGGTCATATAGCGCGACCTCGCCTAATGAAAGCTCAGGGTTTATGCGCAGCCCAAATTTCAATCCGGGTCTTTTAAGTAAAGCCTGTTCAGATGATTTTTTGAAACGCAGTAGCTGCGAGCAGCTATTGAAAACAATATGATCGGAGAATTCTAACAATTCATTAAAATCCACATCGTTAAACGCGGCTGAAAAAACGTGTACCTCACCACCATAGTACTCTTTGCCTAGCGTCGCTTCATACAGCCCACTGGCGCAAACTCCAGAAAGATATTGCTGAGTCAGCGGCGCCATCTCCCATAAAGAAAACGCCTTTAGCGCATGCAATATTTTTGCACCACTGCGCTCTTCTACGGCCTTTAAAATTTTTAAATTTCGCTCAATGGCAACTTCATCCACAACAAAGCAAGGTGAAGGTAGCCGCTTTAAATCAAGCTTGGTGAAGTCTGTAAACTGCATTATTGCTTGCTTGGCTCATCTAAATCAAAGGCGTCTAACTCAATCACTTTCCAGGGTAGTCCTGAGCGATTCATTTCCTCCATAAACGGGTCTGGGTTGAACTGTTCCATGTTAAATACACCGGGTTCTAGCCAGTACTTCTCTGCAATCATTTTAGCGCCAATCATGGCAGGAACCCCTGTAGTATAGGAAATGGCTTGTGATTGCACTTCTTTATAACAACTCTCATGGTCACAGATCTGATAGCAATACATTGTTTTGTGCTTGCCGTCTTTAGTGCCTTGTACCACCGTGCCAATACAGGTTTTGCCTTTAGTTCTAGGGCCCAGGGTGGAAGGGTTTGGCAATAAGTGTGCGAGGAACTGAATGGGGACGATTTTCTGCCCCTGATAGTCAATTTCTTCAATACCTGTCATGCCGACATTCTCTAAAACTTCTAAATGCTTCAAGTAATTGTCAGAGAAGCTCATCCAGAATTGGGCGCGCTTCAAGCTAGGGAAGTGTAATGATAAAGACTCTAGTTCTTCATGGTACATGCGGTAAATATTGTAAGTACCCACACCCTCTGGGCAGGTAAATGTTGCTTTTTTACTCATCGCTGGCGAGGTGACAAACTTGCCATTTTCCCAGTGGCGACACTCTGCACTGACCTCACGGATATTAATTTCAGGGTTAAAGTTGGTTGCAAATGGGTAGCCGTGATCCCCTCCATTAACGTCGATAATATCAAGTGAGTGAATTTCATCGAAATAGTGTTTAGCAAGATATGCGGTGAACATATTGGTAGCACCGGGATCAAAGCCACTGCCCAATAAAGCTGTTAATCCAGCATCTTTAAACTTATCTTGATATGCCCATTGCCATTTGTATTCAAATTTGGCAGTGTCTAAGGGCTCATAGTTAGCTGTGTCCATATAGTGAACACCAGCGGCTAGGCATGCATCCATAATGTTGAGGTCTTGGTAAGGCAAAGCAACATTAATCACTAGAAAGGGTTTCTCTTTGTTTAGCAACCCAGTCAGCTGAGGAACATTGTCAGCATCAACTTGAGCTGTGCGTAAATTGACCCCGGTATTACTCAGTACGTTCTGTGCTATTTTCTTGCACTTTTCTTCAGTTCGACTGGCTAAAATAATCTCAGAAAACGTATCTGATTGTTGAGCACATTTATGAGCAACAACATTGCCAACTCCACCGGCGCCAATAATCATTAATTTTGTCATTAGTGTTCCCCTTTTTCGAAATAGGTGTAACCGTCTAGGCTATCTTTAAATGCTTTCATCATAGTTTTTCGTTTGGCAGCGGTAATATGCCCGTCTTTGACCGCCTTTTCGGCTCGCTTGCGCAGCTCTTCAGTCATAACCTTGGTGTCGTATTCGACAAAAGACAGTACATCTGCAATACAGTCACCGTGAAACTCGCGGACAAAATCATAGCTGCCATCAGTATTGATATGAACACTGACAACATTTGCATCACCGAATAAATTGTGTAAATCACCGAGTGTTTCCTGGTAGGCACCGATAAGAAACACACCTAAATAATACTCCTCTCCCTCCTTCATAGCATGTAAAGAGGTTGTCCCTTGCAAGCCTTGCTTGGTTGAGAATTGATTGATTTTACCGTCACAATCACAGGTGATATCTGCAATCACTGCCTGTCGAGTTGGTTTTTCATCTAAGCGGTGGATAGGCATGACAGGGAAAATCTGATCGACAGCCCAAACATCAGGTAATGACTGGAATAAGCTGAAATTTCCATAGTAGATGTTAGCTAGCATTTCGGGAAGTTTTTGCAGATCAGGGTAATGCTTTTCTGCCGTTTCAAGCTCAAGAGCGACCTTTTCTAAAATAGCTAATGCTAAGTTATCCGCAATAGCTCTGTCACTTAAACTGGCTTGTCCACGACGAAAAAGCTCACGTACTTCATCTCGGTAAAATAAGGCGTCGTTATAGCTTTCTTGGATAGACTGGCTATCAAAATCATCATTTGCCTGTAATAAATTATGTACAAGTTCATGGGTGTTTTCAGGTAGCGCTAAAGGAATTGGGCCAGGTCGGTGGTCTCGCACATCTAATACGTTGAATAATAGCATTGATGAATAGGCGACCGTCGCACGCCCCGACTCGGTCACTATGACTGGGTGTGCTACCCCTAGAGGGTCTAAACACTCGCAAATTGTCTCGATGATATTGACACAATATTCATCCAGCTCATAGTTCATACTGTGGTGGCTATTGCTACGAGCACCTTCATAGTCAACCGCAAGGCCTCCACCTAGATCAATAAACTGCATTGATGCCCCCTCGTCAAGCAAGCCAGAATAAAATCGGCAAGCCTCAAGTACACCGTTACGTATATTGCGAATATTGGGGATTTGTGAGCCAAGGTGGCAATGCAATAGCTGTAAGCAATGCAGCATATTGTGTAGCTTTAGTTGTTCAAGTACGCTAACTAGAGACGCGGTGGATAAGCCAAAAATGGAACGATCTCCACTGTCTGCATTCCAGTGACCGTCGACCTCTACGGAGGGGCGAATACGCACACCTAATAAAGGTTCTATGCCTAAACGTTGACTACATTCAAGAATGATGGGCAGCTCAGTCGGTGTTTCTAGTACAAAGAAACAATTGAGCCCCATTTCTTTGGCGTACAAACCTAATTCAATAAATTCGGTGTCTTTGTACCCATTACATATGATAAGACTATCACTATCTTGGATTTTGGATATTGCGATAAGCAGCTCTGCTTTGCTGCCAGCTTCAAAACCATGGTGATAAGCCGAGCCAAACTCTGCAATTTCTTCGATAACATGGCATTGTTGATTGACTTTGATGGGGAAAACACCACGATAATCATTTTGATAATTATAGCTAGAGATAGCTCTACGAAAAGCTTCATTAAGCGCCGTGATGCGTTCATCTAACAAGTTTTCAATGCGCAGTATGCTTGGCATCTGCATGCCTCGGTCCTTCATGCCTTGAACGATCTCGTGCAGTGCTACTTGGCTATTTTTACCTTGAGAAGGTAGTTGTACAACAAGTTCTCCTGTGGATGAAATATCAAAGTAGCCGGTTCCCCAGTCATTCACACCATATAACTCACGACTTTGTGTGACTGACCATGCAGGACTTTCTTGCGTTGCTTGCTCAGGCGAAGCATCTTGTAGATTAGGCTTCATCAAAATCCCTCCCAGCCCAAAACATTTCGCATCACAGACCAGCGCGGTTCTATCGAGTCAGGTGACTGGCCTTGTATCCAATATGAGTACTCACGTTCATTTTTAGCACTCAGGCGTGTCATAGAAAGCCATTGGTTTACAAAACGCAGTAATTGAGGGTTTCCAGGTGCCACCGCATACGCTAGAAAGTCTTCACCAATAGCAACATCTGGTAGTGCGATGGAGTTAAATGGGTATCTCAAAGTCCATGCTGCACCTTGTTCAGCTGTCGTTAACATGGCATGAGCTACATCTGTAGTGAAAAACTGTTCTCGCCTGTCCAGCTGAACAATCTCTGCTTTGGGTAAATATTCCTCTAGTTGTTGCATGAAGGCTGAGCCTCGCATCACGGCTATTTTGAGGTTTTTAATTTTCTGGATATCTGAAAAACTTGAAAATACTTGGCGTTGGTTATCCGGCACTAGAAATGCCAAGTGGAGCTTCACGTAGTGGTTAGTAAAGTCCATTTCTTTTAGGCGGTCAAAATTAATCGTAATAGATGACATGGCGATATCGTAGTGACCTTGCTTGAGCCCATCACCAATCGTTGCGTAATCAAAAGGAATAAATTCTAATTTGACCCCAAGAATACGAGCGAGGTCGTGGGCCATGGCCACATCATAGCCCACTAGCTTGTTGTCCCCGTTAAAGTAAGCAAAGGGGAGTGCACTTGCATTGTAGCCAACCTTAAGTGAGCCGCGAGCACGAATGACATCCAATAGATCTTTGGAATCGCTCTGGGTGTGGTGGCCCTTAGGTATTTCAGGGGCTTCTAAATGCACCACAGACTGAACGGGGTTTTTAATTGCCAAGCTTTCCAGAACATCTCGCTCTGTGGTCAATGTTGTAACGCTCATGGAAAGGCCCATGCGTAACAAGAAGACAAGCAACACAAGGGTCACCGCTACAATACTCCCTATGCGCATCAGCTTAGACACGCTCAACATCACTCGCCCCGAGGCGATACCTACATATACTGCACAAAACGCAAAGACACACATTACTTCCATGGCCGCTATAAAGGGGTCAGTAATAACATTGGAAAGCAAAAACAACTCAAACGCGTCTACGGGTAAGCTCATTGAGTCTAGAAGAAACGGCAAGGCTAGTTCTGGGTCGCCGAACATATTAAGTAAGCCGCTAAAGGCTAGGCTAAATTGCTGGCCAATTTCTAGCTCTCGGTCGTAAAGCCAGGCCGTAAAGGGGATAAAAATGAGAGTAAGTAAAACACCTATTGAGGGGAAATTATAAACCACTGGCACCAGAACTGAATTCTCTTGAAGCGAGGCATCAAGCTCACTCGTGCCCTTTTCTTTTTCCTGTTGATAATCCTTGCTAAAGAGTGTTTTTACCGCCTCATCAATGATCGGCAAGGTGATAAAAGAATTGCCAGAGCTGAATCCCAATATAACGGCTCCACGAATTGACTTAAATACTTCCCCATAGGGCTTGCCGAGTAACGCAGAGATAATGTACGGCAGCCAAAAAAGCACCAATACCACGGCCCCGCCAATAAATGTGAATAGATATACTTGCAGGCTGGAGAGGTTTTCAATGCGAAGTGTACCCGCTGCAGTGGCGGTAAGTGCAAAAATTCCGAGTGGTGACAGTTTAAAAACAAATTCACTCATGAGTTCGAAAGTCTCTTGAACAACTTCTAAACCATCTAGAACGACCTGTTTCTTTTCAACACTCATTAATAGCACACCGAAGATAATACTAAATAAAACAACTGCCGGAACGGTTCCACTAGAGAGTGAGTCAAAAAAGTTAGCGGGTATAAACATGTCTACCAAGTTGACGTGTGCACTGGATGCTGAATGGATAGAGGAAAAAAATGTCAGGTGTTTAGCGCTAGGGAAAGCTTCGGTTAAGGCAAAGACGAGGGTTAAGCCCAAGCCCCAGAACCCCAGCATCAGTAAGCCGCCATTAATCGCCAGTTTGCGTGCCGCCTCTGTTGAGAGGGAGCCAAAACCTAAAATTAAGCTCACAATGACATAGGGTAAAATAGTCATTTGCAGCATTTTTATAAATGCCTCGCCTAAAAAGCTGAGGATTAAAGCGTCTTCACCTACAAAAACACCAAATGCAATACCCAGGGCCATGCCGATCAAAATCTTACTGGACCCGCTCGTCCCTGAAACCTCTTCAAGATAAATATTACTTTCAGCTAGGGTTTTTTCACTCATGGCAGTTCACCACTTTTTATTATTAGAAGTTAGACAGTAACTTTACTCAATTTTGCCCCTGATTTTTACTTAAGCTAAGAGAAAGTCTAGCTTATTGGGCTTTTTTTGATCCTAATGTATTTTTTTATGGAACGCTATTATGTTTTATTATTTTTAATAAACATGATTTTTTCGCTTTGATTAAGCAGAGGATGATGTTAATAAAGAGCAGTTATCAAGCCTGCTTCAAACGGCTCCTTTAGAAGCGTCTGGTGACGCCAGCCTCGAATTATATCTGCCTGATTCCCTCGGCGATTTTATTCGTGTTGAAGTCTATGAATATCCTATTATGGCTAAAGAGTTGGCGGCTCAGTTTCCTGAGATTAAAACTTTTAAAGTTTATGGTCTTGATGATAAGCAGATTAGTGGTCGTCTGGATATTGGCCCCTTAGGCTTTCATGGAATGTTGGATACTACTGAAGGTACTTTGTTTGTAGAACCTGAGGTTAGTTACAATACGCTTGCGTCTAAGCAGCAGTATAGAAGCTTTAAAAAATCTGCCTTTCCTAAAAATGAGCAAGATTTTATCTGTTCTATCGAAGGGCATGACCATAAGCAGAGTGGCTCTATTTTGCTGGGACGATTATCTTCAAAGAATATAGCTTCTAAAAGTTCGGGTACTAGAAAGCGTACTTACAGGCTTGCCGTTGCTGTAACAAATGAATATACAGCTGCCGTGAGTG
>CAZBWS010000001.1:66130-109121 GCA_964495705.1 uncultured Gammaproteobacteria bacterium | reverse complement strand
CAGCAACGGGTGCGGCAGCGCCACAAACGAGTCAGCAAACAGCAGTTGTACAGCAGCCTATTTTGGCATTGACGAAGAGTACGACTGCGGTCAGCCCTGTAACAGCAGGGCAAACGATTACCTACAACTTACGAGTAGAAAACACGGGTGCAGCACCAGCTTATGATGTGCAGTTGCAAGATATAGTGCCAGTCGGTATGCGTGCAGGGGGTGTAGCAGGTGTTACGGTAACTTCTATAACTATTAATGGCGGCGCTAGTGTTGGTACGTCATCCCCTGCTGTTAATGCTAACTTTATTAATGATGGTCTGTTGAACTGGAACCTCAATGTTGCAGATACTTTCGCTATTCCTGCGGGTCAGGCATTAGAGTTAATATACACAATAGTGATTGATAGCAATGTGGGGACGGGTATAAGCTTGCAGAACACTGCTGGTGTCACGGATTACTTTAGCTTTGATGACAATACTATTCCTAGCGCATCCGCATTAGTTGATCGCCAAAGCTTTGGTGCAACGGCGACTGACTCTGAAACACTGACAACACCGACACCGGGGGTGATGTCTAAGACGGCTTCACTAACTGGAGCTGCGGTTAGTGAAGTGATTACATACACTTTGACGGTGCCAGCAACGCCGGTGAATGCGACGCTGTTTGATGTGGGTATTGCCGACCAACTACCTACAGGCTTGCGTTGTGCAACTGCTGACTGTAATGTGCGCTATGCAGCAGGCAGTGCAGCTGTAGGTACACTCAGTGCTTCTATTAACGCCAGTAATTTACTTAATATCACTACCACAGATAACGGGATGGATATTCCTGCGAATACGCAGGCCATCGTGCTGATTGATGTTATTTTGTCAGATAATGTAACCACACCATTTGCATCAGGAGTTGCCTCGTTTACCAATAGCGCAACATATCAATATGAGATGACAGATGGTGGTACTGCTAATCTTTCAGGTGGTGCAGCTGCACAAGCAAGCGTTGCGATTGAAAACCCTGCTTTAACCTTAACGAAGCAAGGGCCAGCAACGATTGACCTCGGCGGTGCACCAGTGACCTTCACTGTGTGGGCGGATAACACGGGTAATTCTTCGGCCTTTAATGCGGTGATACAGGATAAGTTGCCAGCTTTGATGCGTGACAACGCACCAACAAGTATTTCTGTAGAAAGATTCGATGTAGTCGGTGGTACTTCTATCGCAACGCTAGGAGTAGGTACGGACTATACGACTAGCTATACAGCTGCGAGTGGCGACCTGATCATTAACTTGCTAAATACCGCAGAAGCTATCATCGCTGATAATGAAGTGTTACGTATTCAATATGATGCGCAGCTGAATAATGTAGCGGGTTCTGAACTTAGTAATTTGAGTGTGAGTGATTTAACTAATGAAGCAACCGCAACTCAGTGGCGCAGTGACTCAAGTAGCAATACAGATGGTCGTGTATATGACAACGCCTTTGGTGTGGGTACAGCTAATGATGGGGATGATGTTAATGCAGAACATACTGTAGCAATTAACGCGCCGATTCTTAGATTAGTCAAGAGTGTGCAGAATGCGACTAATGCATTGAGTACACCGAACGCTGACCCAGGCGACACACTAACTTACAGCGTCGTCATTACTAACTCGGGCGACTTGGCCGCAACGGTAGATTTTACGGATGATATTGAAGCGTTGAATCCATTGAGTGTGTTTGTACCTGGGTCTTTGACGAATATTTCTATCACACCTGCTACCACGCCTTCGGCACCTACAGCGGATAACAGCAATCCAACTGGTGGTGATAAAGGTACAGGCGAAGTGGCGTTTACGGGTATCGAAATACCCGCTAGAGCAGGTGGTGTTGATGGCACACGTACGATTAGCTTCGACATTACCCTGCGCAACCCACTACCCAATGGTAGCTTTGCATTTAACCAAGCGTCTATTAGCGCACCGTTTTTGACGACGCCTATCTTGTCAGATTCTGATTTGGCTGCTGATGATGATACTGTTAATCAAGGCAACGGTGCATCGGTAACAGATGATGATCCTGTGGTAACTCGAATCCCAGCAAGCCCAGGCTTGATTGTAGAGAAGCGTGATATTGATGTTAATGGTGGTAATTTAGAGCTGGGCGATATTCTCCGCTACAGTATCGTGGTTCAAAATATCGGTAATGAGAATGCAGATAATTCATTTTTGACCGATGCAGTACCGGGTAATACGTCTTATGTTGCTAATTCGACGACCTTAAACGGTAACCCTGTTGCGGATGCTGCGACAGGCTCACCACTAGCTGCTGGCATTAATATTAACTCAGCAGATACTACGGTTATAGGGCGTGTTTCTGGGAATCAGCTAGGTATTGCTACTATTGAATTTGATGTGAGAATTAATACTGGTTTAGTGCCAGGAACGTTGATTTCTAATCAGGCTATTGTCACTGCGGAAGGAGCAGGTGGCGCGCCTATACCAACATCTTTTAGTGATGACCCTGATACAGGTGTTCGAGGTGATCCTACACAGAATGTTGTAGGTAATGCGCCATTTATTGATGTGCAGAAAACAGTGGGCTCATCAGACTCTCCTTTAGTTGCTGGTAGCATATTGAATTATACCTTTATCATCCGTAACTTGGGTAACCAAGCAGCGACTGGCGTAACGTTAAGTGATACTTTACCTGTGGAAATTAGCTATGTCGCTAACTCGACGCAGCTTAATAGTACTGCTGTGGATGACGGGGCATCTGGTGATGCCCCATTTGCTTTAGTCGGTGGTATGTCTATTCATAGTGACGGTTCTACATTGGCTACTGGCCAAACGGCGACAGTGACTTTCCAGGCCACTGTCAATGCAGGCTTAACTCCAGGTACGGTGATTAGCAACCAAGGTACAGTGGCTTCTAATGAGCTACCTGATGAATTATCCGATGTTGATGGTAACGATGAAAATGGTGATCAGCCGACTGAAGTTGTATTTGGTAGTGGGCCAGCTCTTCGTATTAGTAAGCAGTTGCAAGATTTGAATGGTGGCACAGTCGAACCAGGTGATGTGTTGGAATACATTGTTCAAGTGCACAATATTGGAACGGCTGATGCGACAACGGTCGAAATTACCGATGACTTAAGTACATTGCCTGTCACTTACTCCGCCAATAGTAGCTCTATTAAAGGAATTAGCTTTACTGATGTAGTTGATGGAGATGGTCTGGATTTTAATGCTATCAGTTCTATCTTAACAGCGGATATTGGCACATTAATACCTCGTGACTTTAGTACTTTACGTTTCCGTGTTGACGTAAATGCTGTTGCTCAAGCAACGGCTATTGACAACCAAGCTCGAGGAACCGACGGGTCTGGTGCCAATGTGACGGATAATGCCACTGTGATGGTCGGCGGTACGCCGGGCTCAGCTAATTTGAGTGGGCAAGTTTGGTTTGATTTGGACCACGATGATATTTTTGATGCTGGTGCTGAGCAGCCCCAAGCTGGCTGGGTGGTCCGTATATCCAATGGTGATAATGTGCTCGCCGAAGCAATCACTGATGCACAGGGTAACTATCAGTTTAATGGCTTGCCTCCAGGGGGTGGCTATGAAGTCCAGTTTTTCTTTGAAAGTAGTCCTGCTAGTGTAGGCAATAGCGTTTCAGCGCAATTTACTCCGGTGGGTCAAACAATCCAAGGTATTACACTGAATGCAGGTGATAATATTTTAGACCAAAACTTGCCAATTGATCCTAGCGGTATTGTTTATGATTCTGTGCGTCGCGTGCCTGTGGCGGGTGTGACGGTGAATATGTTCTATACATTACCTGGCGGTAGTCGTTTGCCATTGGATAGTGGCTGTTTGAACCCTGGCCAAGCAGGGCAGGTAACGGGAAGCAATGGCTTCTATGCTTTTGATGTTAATACGGCAGCACCTTGCCCAGGTAGCACTGCTATCTATGAAGTCGAAGTGAGCTCTGTTCCTGACTTGTTTGTCAACGGAGTTTCAACATCTATTCCAGCACAAACCGGTACATTAGAAGCTGATCTATGTCGAGATGGTGCGGGTGGTGATTCATTGCCCTTAACGGCAGATTGTGAAGTGGCCCCGATCAATACGCAGCCGACTGGGAATCAAGCGACGACATTTTTCATTCGTTTTCTACTAGATAGCCAAGGTTTAGCGACCAATGTCTTTAATAACCATATTCCAATAGACCCTATATTAGAAGGTGCATTATCACTGCGTAAAACTACACCAAAAATTAATGTTACACGAGGTGATCTAGTGCCTTATACGATTACGGCAAGTATTTCCGAGGCTTTAGCTGTTAATGAACTTAATGGCCTAGAAATTAGAGATACTCTTCCTCCTGGCTTTAAGTATGTTAAAGGTTCTGCGCGTATCAATGGGGTTAAACAATTGCCGGTATTACAAGAAGGCCGCAATTTTGTATGGGATAACTTAACGGTTAAACAATCAGAGCCACTTAAGTTAACAATGGTGTTAGTTGTTGGTGCTGGTGTTAGTGAAAACCGCTATGTAAATACAGCGCAGGCCTTTAATTCTGAAGCCAGTATTGCTGTTTCTGATATCGCAACAGCCACCGTCCGCGTAATCCCAGATCCTACCTTCGACTGTACGGATATCATCGGCAAGGTTTATGACGATGCAGATGCGAATGGTTATCAGGATAAAGGTGAAGAATCACTGCCAGCAGTGAAGGTTGCTACAGCACGTGGCTTGCTAGTGACAACAGATAATAACGGGCGATACCACATTACCTGTGCGGCCGTGCCGAATGAGGAACGAGGGTCTAACTTTATTATCAAGTTGGATGAGCGTTCATTACCGTCAGGTTATCGAGTGACAACAGAGAACCCTAGAGTGATTAGAGCGACGCGAGGTAAGGTTGCTAAGGCTAACTTTGGCGCGACCATTCACCGTGTAGTCCGGTTAGACCTTATGGATGGAGCTTTTGTTGAGGGTTCGGATTCTGAGTTAGTTGAGCAGTGGAGTGAGGGCCTTGAGCAGTTGATCAAGCAATTAGAGGCGAAGCCTTCTATTTTGCGACTTGTGTATCTGGCGCAAAATGAAAATGAAGCTAAGGCAGAACGTCGACTGGAGAATATAAAGGCTGCTATAGAGAAGCTTTGGGAGGACAGAGACTGCTGTTACAACTTGCTTATTGAAACGAATATATATCGGAGAAGTACAGGATTAGTGAAGCCAACAGATGCTCAAAGTACATTAGAAAGGAGGGCTGAATAATGAAATTTAATTTTATGCCTTCTATGCTTACAGGCCTTCTCATTGCGTTGAGTACACAGCCAGTAATAGCCGATTATTTAGCTGAAAGTGGTAACTCTGAAAACCGAGGCCGTATACATAACCATGGTGGTATTGAAAGCCGGCCCTTTGCTTTGGATGATTCTCACGCCGTTGCTGAGAATGCTGAGCGTGTGTTGCCAGTAGAAGGCTTTACCTTCTGGGGTATTGATACCCTGCCTGAAAAAGGTGCTATGAAACTGTTAACCGAAGCACAACAAGCATTGATTGACCAGT
Organism: uncultured Gammaproteobacteria bacterium; assembly: GCA_964495705.1. Taxonomy (GTDB): domain Bacteria; phylum Pseudomonadota; class Gammaproteobacteria; order HTCC5015; family HTCC5015; genus CAZBWS01. The sequence goes on along the minus strand of CAZBWS010000001.1, from coordinate 103,578 downwards.
CAGCCGTACAATTTGAGCTGGGTCACTCCGCAGTTAAAACCCAAAAAGTGCAAGAGTTAAGGCAAGTTCTTGATTCACTGAAAGACAAGAAAAATGTACGCCTTAAATTTGTTGGCTATACCGATGATACGGTGATGACGGCAAAAGCACGGGCTATATATGGCGATAATGTAGGCTTGTCGCGGGCTCGGGCTGAACGGGCGGCACGTTATTTTCAGCAACAGCTAGATTTACCTGATAAAGCTGTCTATTGGGAGGGGATGGGTGAAGCAGAACCGATTGCCAGTAACCTGAAGCCTGAGGGGAAATTAAAAAATCGCCGGGTTGAAGTACAAGTTTGGTATGACGAAGTAAAGATAGAAAAAATAAAGAAAAATTTTTCACGTACTACGGTATGTGGCACTCAGCCCATGTGCCAGACCGTGGTTTTTGATGATGCAGAGAAAAAAATCAGTATAGAGCAGATTATTGAGCCTATACGCATAACGACACCGATAGAGTTTGAGTTTGCTAATGCAGACATTCCCGTTTCTACACTGACTCAAGTTAAGCGGGCATTAGACCAACTTCGTAATTATAAAAACTTACAGCTCGTATTTATAGGACACACAGATATAGTACCAGTGAAGAACCCAGGAACCATTGATGTGTATGGTGATAATGTAGGGTTGTCAAAAGCTCGAGCCAGAGAGGTTGCAAATTACTTTAAGGATAAATTGCAATTAGAAGAATCACAGATCTATGTTGATGGAGTGGGGAGTACTCAACCTATTGCTTCTAATTCGAGTCGTCGCGGCCGAGCTTTAAATAGGCGTGTTGAATTAAAGCTATGGTATGACAAGGCGGATGAAATAAGCTTATCTAGCTTGGAGCCTAAGCTTAACTTAGACTGGTGTAACGCCCCCGCAATGCAGCCGCAAATGCGTAAGATAGTTGAATATGAAAAAGTACCTTATGAAAAAACGGTCGGGCCTATTCGCTTTAAGTCTGGTGACTATGTTGTTACTGATCAATATATTGCGCAACTAACCCAACTAGTTGATAAGTTAGGTGGTAAAAATAATGTGCGTATACATTTTGTGGGGCATACCGATAATCAAAAATTACTCCCAAATGCGAAAGATTTATACGGTAGCAACCACGGCTTATCTGAGTTTAGAGCACGTAGGGTGCAGAAGTATGTACAACAAAAATTGGGTTTACTCAGTAGTCATGTGAGTTATGAAGGCAAGGGTGCACTAGAGCCTATTGCCAGTAATAATACAGCAGCAGGTATGCGCTTAAACCGCCGAGTAGAAATCCAAGTCTTTATTGATCAAGCGGTTGAAAAGGTCGTTGAATTCACACCGCCAGTGCAAAAAGTGCGTGTGGAGCACAAATCTAGAGGTGCCTTTGCACTATCGCCATTTAGAATCACAGTAGATGGACAGCCAGTAGACTCTTATGAGGCTACACATACCGCTGACGTACAGCGCTGTACTGATGTCGCTCTTGAGAAGTCTCGCCTGCAGTTACAGTATGATGATTTATTATTAAAACCGCGTTTAGCGGTCAATGCTTGGCCTAGTGTTATCTCCTATGCGGATAACTCAGAAACACAGTTGATTGATAACCAGACTACGTTCACTGCCTATTCTAATTACCCTGCATATATTGATCGTGCAGAGATTCGTTTATTTACAAACGATAAGTCCTTGCTGGGTTCGCCACTATTGACTCTGCCGTTAGATAAAAATATGCAGGCGACTTGGGCTTTCAATGCGGATTTATTCGCAGATAATACCAGCGGAGACTTGCCAGATAAATTAACCTATGTCGTGCGTGTTTATGGCGAAGGTCAACGTTTTGATGAAACTAAACCCCAGTCGTTGTGGTTGCGTAATAGCTTGGCGCAAGACATTGATAGTGCTGATGCACAGTCAGAGCAATGGGTGAGTTATGGTGAAAATGCCTTGGCTCAACAAAATATTTTGTTCGATAGTGGTACGGTGACAATCAATGGTTTAGATATTCCTGAAGGGCATCAGGTGTATGTAATGGGCCAAAAAGTACCTGTTGATAAGCAGGGTAAATTTGTCGCACAACACATTATTCCTGAAGGTTTACATAGCGTAGAAGTTGCTGTGCTAGATGAGCAAGGCAATGGCGAATTATTCCATCGCGACTTAGAGCTGACAGAGAGTGACTGGTTCTATGTGGGAATCGCGGACATCACGGTGGGTACTAGAGACACCGACGGCCCCGCATCTACAGTAACTCAAGATGATCGCTATGATGATAATAGCTTTGCCGATGGGCGCTTAGCATTTTATGCAAGGGGTAAAACGGATTCAAATTGGGATATAACCGCTAGTGCAGATACCCGAGAAGAACCATTAGAAGACCTTTTCAAAAACTTTGCTGACAAGGATCCTTTGATTTTATTCCGTCGCTTAGATCCAGATTATTATTACCCTACCTTTGCGGATGATAGTACTCTGGAAGAGGGAGCCCCCACTCAAGGTAAGTTCTATTTGAAAGCTCAGAAAAATAAGAGCTTTGGTTTATGGGGGAACTTTGAAAGTAAAATATTAGATACTGACTTAGCGCAAATCGATCGCGCTTTATATGGTGGTCAAATTCACTATGAAAGCTTAGATTTGACCCAGTACGGCGAGCAGAAAACACAGCTTGATGTATTTGCTGCCGAACCTGGAACACAAAGTGCACGTGAAGAATACCGTGGAACAGGGGGCTCTTTATACTTTTTAAGGCACCAAGATATTACGGTAGGCTCTGAGCGTATCCGCATTGAAGTGCGCGATAAAGATACGGGGCTAGTGGTTCAGCGTCTGAGCCTATCTCCAGGTTCAGATTACGATATAGACCCTATCCAAGGTCGGGTGATTTTGAATGCACCTTTATCAGCGTCTGGCAATGATGGTTTATTGGTTCGCGATGCATCTATTGCAGGCAATGAAAACTATTTAATAGTGACTTATGAGTTTACCCCAGGCTTTGATGACTTAAATGAACTGGCTGTTGGCGGTCGTGCCAGTCAATGGCTCGGCGACCACGCTGAAATTGGTATTACGGCAACCAAGCAAGAAGTTAATTTAATTGACCAAAAGCTCAATGCAGTAGATTTAACCTTGCGTTCAAATCCATCGAATTACATTAAGCTTGAGGTAGCCCAGTCTGAAGGTTTAGCCGCGGAGCAGCGTGAGTCCATTGATGGCGGTTTTGCCTTTAGTGATTTACAGGCAACGACTAATCTAGCACCAGATCAAGAAGCGGATGCAAGACGTATTGAAGCGGGCTTTCAGTTGGGTAAAAAAGGTAGGGCGTCGGTGTTCGCACAGACAAGAGAAGCGGGATATTCCGCCCCTGGTCAACTGACAACTACGGATACTGACCAATATGGAGTCCAAGCCAATTATTCCTTTACACAGGACATTTCACTCAATGCTAAGTTAGCTCAAAAAGATGAACAACTGGGAGATCAGAATAAATCCATTGATGCTGCTATCGGTGTTGACTTGTCTGAGCACTGGAAAGTGGATGTTGGCGCTCGTTACGATGACAGGCAGAATAACCGCTTTGTGACTGCGGCGGATATAGGAGAACGAACAGACATGACACTTGAACTGGGTTATAACAGCCTAGAAAAGTGGACGGCTTATACTTTTGCTCAAGGAACGGTTGATAATGATGATACGCGGGATGAAAACAGTCGCGGTGGTGTTGGCGGTAGCTATCAAATACAAGATCGCTTAAAAGTGGACGGTGAACTGTCAGGCGGCAATACGGGCACAGGTGCGAAGGTCGGTACTGAGTTCCAAGCAACAGATCGAACACAACTTTACATAGCCTTTGCCTTGGAAAACCAGCGTAGTGATACGGGCTTGCGCGGGCAACGTGGAAATGTCAGTGGCGGCTTTAAGTCTCGCTATACAGATACGGTGAGTATTTATGGTGAAGAGCGATATGCCTATGGTGATCAGCCAGTGGGTTTAACCCATGCTTATGGCGTTGACTTGGCCCCTACAGACCAGTGGAATATAGGGACATCCTTGGAAACAGGGAAGCTAAGAAACCAAACAGATAACTCAATTAAGCGTTTGGCTTTAGGTGTGAATTTGGGTTACAGCTATGAAAAAATAAAATACGCAGGTGCGATTGAGTATCGTGATGATAAGTCGTCTGGCAACGACCGTGTTACTTGGTTACTACGCAACCAAATGACTTATCAAAATACAGAGGACTGGCGTACCATAGCTAAGTTAAATTGGTCACAAAGTGAAAGTTCTCAGGGTGAATTTTTTGACGGAGACTTTACCGAAGTGATTTGGGGTTATGGTTACCGGCCTGTCGGTAATGACCGTATCAATACCTTGTTAAAGTACACTTACTTTTTCAATAAACCCGCCCCAGAGCAGGTTAGCACTCAGAATACAAACAGTGACTTTATTCAGCGTAGCCACATTTTGTCAGGCGATTTAAGCTATGACCTTACTCAGCGCTGGAGCCTTGGCGGTAAGTACGCCTATCGTTTAGGTGAGCTTGCTGTGGACCGAGTTAACCCCGAATTCTTTAAAAGTCGAGCACACCTGTTCGTGTTGCGTGCAGATTGGCATGTGGTTCGGCACTGGGATTTCCTAGTAGAAGGCCGAGTACTTGAGCTGACTGACGCCGAAGATAGACGCAGCGGCTTCTTGACAGGAATCTATCGCCATTTTGGTGATCATTTAAAACTTGGTTTAGGTTATAACTTTACCGATTTCTCAGATGATCTCACTGATTTGAGTTTTGATAGCCAAGGCGTCTTTATCAATATCGTGGGCAAGATATAAGGCTATCTTTGAGCCATTCGCCTAGGCATGACTTACTGGTATAATAGCGATATATTTGAACGTGACGGATAACCGCTAAATCATGACTCTTTCTAGCGCAGCATTATTATTGCTTGCAGTGGCCGTATTGGCAGCAAACCATCCTTGGTTGAGCCAAAAAATATTTTTTGCTTTTCCCCCTCCCGCTGATGGTAAAGCTGGCTGGATGCGGTGCTTGGAGTGGTTGGTGAATTTTGGCTTGGTATTATTATTTGGTTTAGGCCTGGAGCGAAAAATTAATGGTGTTATTCACACTCAACAATGGGAGTTTTTTGTAGTTGGGTTTTTATTTTTCATGGTTTTAGCGATGCCAGGCTTTATTTATCACTATGACTTAAGTCGTTACTTGAGGCGCTACAAGAAGCAAAAGATTGCGATGCAAAAATAAATAGGTTTTTTTTTATCTTTTCACTTGCATCGTGGCATCTAGGTCATTATAGTTCGCGCCACTGATGCGGGGTGGAGCAGCTCGGTAGCTCGTCGGGCTCATAACCCGAAGGTCGTTGGTTCAAATCCAGCCCCCGCTACCAAATGTATAAGAAAGGTCCAATAGGGCCTTTTTTATTATCCAGGGTTTTCATATTCTGAAAACTGCTGGAACAAGATGGGCTTAGTGCCCATTTTTTATACCTGTAACATTTGTAAGCCTATGTGTTTACAGTGTTTATTTGAAATATGAGTAGGTTGAAATATGCAGCATAGCGCTGGTAAAGAATGGTCCTTAGTTGAACCCGTAGTGGAAAGTATGGGTTATGAGCTGGTGGGCGTAGAGTATCAGCGCAGTGGCGAGACAGGGGTGTTACGCATATTCATAGATAAGGAAGAAGGCATTTCTGTTGATGATTGTAGTTTAGTCAGCCACCAGGTAGGCGGTGTATTGGATGTTGAAGACCCCATCAATAACCACTATAAGCTCGAGGTTTCCTCCCCGGGCTTAAATCGCCCTATTTTTCGTGAAAGCGATTTTGAAAAATTTAAAGGTCATACGGTCAAAATAAAATTGTCCATTCCCTATGAGGGACAGCGCAACTTCAATGGTGTCTTGAGCGGTTTAGAGGACAGTATGGTTGTGATATTTATGGATGGTATGGAATATTTATTGCCTTTCGAGCAAATTGAGCGCGCTAATTTAGTGCCCCAATTTAAGAAAGGCGAAAAGAAGAAATTTTAATATTTAAGAGTCTTGGAGTCTAAGAATGGGCAACAAAGAAATTTTATTAGTAGCAGATGCTGTTTCTAATGAGAAAGGTGTAGAGAAAGACGTTATCTATGAGGCAATTGAAATTGCCCTGGCAACGGCTACGCGCAAAAAGCATGCGGATGAAATTGACGCCCGTGTATCGATTGACCGCGAAGATGGCAGTTATGAGACCTTCCGTCGCTGGGTTGTGGTTGCCGATGATGCTGTTATTGAAAACTTAGAAGCTGAAGTTCGTCACATGGATGCCATTGACGAGCAGCCAGGTATCGAAGTTGGTGAATACATAGAAGAGCCTATTGATTCAGTAGAGTTTGGCCGTATTGCAGCACAAACGGCTAAACAGGTTATCGTACAAAAGGTACGCGAAGCCGAACGTATGCAAGTGGTTGAGCAGTTCCAAGACCGCGAAGGTGAGCTGATCATGGGTATTGTTAAGCGCGTAGAGCGCGGCAATGTCTATATTGATCTTGGTGGCAATGCTGAAGGCTTTATTCCTAAAGAAGAAATGATTGCCCGTGAATCTGTTCGCCCAGGCGACCGTATTCGTGGTCTATTGCAATCCGTACGCTCTGAAGTGCGTGGGCCACAGTTATTTGTTAGTCGTACTGATCCTCAGTTCTTAATTGAATTGTTTAAGCTGGAAGTACCTGAAATTGGCCAAGGCTTAATTGATATCTTGGGCGCTTCGCGTGACTCTGGTGTACGCGCCAAAATTGCAGTGCGTTCAAATGACCCACGCTTAGACCCTGTCGGCGCTTGTGTTGGTATGCGTGGGTCGCGCGTCCAGTCGGTTTCTAATGAACTGGCTGGAGAGCGCGTTGATATCATCTTATTTGATGACAACGTAGCTCAATTTGTTATTAATGCCATGTCGCCTGCGGAAGTCGTGTCTATCGTAGTTGACGAAGATTCTAACAGTATGGATTTGGCTGTTACTGAGGAAAAGCTGTCTCAGGCGATTGGTCGCGGTGGGCAGAATGTGCGTTTGGCATCTGAGCTGACAGGCTGGAAGTTGAATGTAATGGACGAGGCTGCAGCGGAAGCGAAGAGCGAAGAAGAATCACGTAAGTATGTGGTGGTTCTGATGGAGCAGCTGGATGTGGATGAAGAAGTTGCATTGATCTTAGTTCAAGAAGGCTTTACTTCTGTTGAAGAAGTGGCTTATGTGCCTGCTTCGGAGTTCCAAGAAATTGAAGAGTTTGATGAAGAAATGGTTGAAGAGCTGCGTAACCGCGCACGCGACGCACTATTAACTAAAGCTATCTTAAACGAAGAAAGCGAAGCTCAGCCGGAGCAAGATCTACTTGAAATGGAAGGCATGGATGAAGCGACGGCCTATGCCATTGCGGGTATTGGTGCATGTTCGATGGAAGATTTAGCCGAGCTGGCAGTCGATGAGCTGATGGTCATTGATGGTATGGACGAAGAGCGTGCAGCAGCACTTATTATGAAAGCGCGTGAGCCTTGGTTCGCTAACACTGAAAGCGAATAGGCTGAGGTAATATAAAACATGTCAGACGTAACCGTTAAACAATTGGCAGATGTTGTCAAAACTCCTGTTGAAAAGCTGTTGTTGCAGCTGAAAGACGCAGGTGTTGATAAATCTTCTGCAGAAGATCTGGTCAGTGATGACGAGAAAATGAAACTGCTGAGCTCTTTGCGCCGCAGCCATGGTAAAGAGTCAGAAGGTGGCGCCGCTGCATCAGCTTCTAAAATTACATTAAAGCGTAAAAGTGCGAGCACCTTGAGTGTTGGTGCTGGTCGCAATAGTAAGTCTGTTAACGTTGAAGTGCGTAAGAAGCGCACTTATGTACAGAAGAGTGCCATTCTTGAGGATGAAGCTAAGCTGCGTGTAGAAGAAGAAGCGAAGCAGCAGGCTGAGCAAGACGCCTTACAGGCGGCTGAAAATGCGGTTCGTGACGCAGAAAGTGCTAAGCAAGCTGAAGCCGAAGCAAAGGCTCGTGCTGAAGAGGAGGCTAAGCTAGCTGCAGAGCAAGCGGCAAAAGATGCAGCTGAAGCCGAGCGTCTAGCTGCTGAAAAAGCCGCACAAGAAGCGGCGGATGCTGAAGCCGCCAAGCTAGATCCAGAGGCGGCAAAGAAAAAAGCCGCAGCAGATAAAAAAGCGGCAGCAGAAAAAGCCAAGCAAGATGCAGCAGAGGCGGTTAAGGCTGACCGCGCTATAAAGGCTGCAAAGGCCGCTGAAAATATCCGCCGTGAAGAAGAGCGTAAAGCTCGCCTTAAGCAAAAGGCTGCTGGTGGTGCCGCTACTCCTGGCGCTCCAGGTGCTGCTGCCGACAAAGGTAAGTATGGCCGCAAAGAGTTACACGTTGACGCCAATGCCAAGGGCAAAGGTCGTCGAGGCGCGAAGAAAGGCCGTGGTGCTGCTAAGCGTCAAGTGGTTGCAGCTAACCCTGACAATCAGCATGGCTTTGAAATGCCAACAGAAGTGGTCGTTCGCGACGTCAAGGTGCCAGACAGTGTTTCTGTAGGTGACCTGGCGAAGGAAATGGCGGTTAAGGCCACAGAAGTCATTAAGGTGTTGATGAAAATGGGCGTGATGACGACCATTAACCAAACACTAGATCAAGATACGGCTATGTTGGCCGTTGAAGAAATGGGCCACAACCCGATTGCCCACGATGTAGAAGCTGAAGAGCAACAAGAAATCACTATGGAAGTGGTCAACGAGCAGGATGCGACTACACGACCTCCTGTTGTAACCATTATGGGTCATGTTGATCATGGTAAAACCTCATTACTTGATTATATTCGTAAGTCTAAGGTGACTGACGGTGAGGCTGGCGGTATTACTCAACACATTGGTGCATACCATGTTGAAACCAATAAGGGCATTATCTCTTTCCTTGATACCCCTGGACACGCGGCATTTACTGCCATGCGTGCTCGTGGTGCTCAAGTGACGGATATTGTTATCTTGGTTGTGGCAGCAGACGACGGCGTTATGCCACAAACGATAGAAGCGATTCAGCATGCCAAGGCAGCTGGGGTGCCATTGATTATCGCGGTGAATAAGATGGATAAGCCTGAAGCCGACCCAGATCGCGTGAAAAACGAATTGTCGCAGCATGAAGTGATTCCAGAGGATTGGGGTGGAGAGAATATCTTTGCCCATATCTCTGCCCTGACGGGTGAAGGTGTTGATGCCCTACTTGAGTCTGTGTCCCTACAGGCAGAATTATTAGAGTTAAATGCTCCAGCTACTGGCCCTGCAACAGGTATGGTTATTGAATCTAGCTTAGATAAGGGTCGAGGCCCTGTTGCTACTGTATTGGTTCAATCAGGTGAGTTGAAGCGTGGCGATACGATTGTTGCCGGTAAAGAGTTTGGCCGTATTCGTGCCATGTTTGATGAGAATGGCAAGCAGGTACAGAGTGCAGGCCCTTCTATTCCGGTTCAGATTTTAGGTTTGTCGGCTGTTCCAAACGCAGGTGATGATGTTGCTGCGGCAACGGATGAGCGTAAGGCTCGTGAAATTGTTCAGTTACGCCAAGAGCGTGATCGTGAGAGTCGTCTAGCTCAGCGTGCTGCCACGAAGATGGAAGAAGCTTTCAATCGTATGACTGAAGGCGATGTTCAAACTGTAAATGTGCTCATTAAAGCGGATGTACAGGGTTCTGTTGAAGCGCTACGTGAATCGCTACTCAAGTTGAGCACTGAAGAAGTTCGCTTGAATGTAGTTTCCGCGGGTGTAGGTGGTATCAGTGAGACTGACGCACTATTGGCAGCGGCTTCTGACGCTTACTTAATTGGCTTTAATGTGCGTGCAGATAGTGCAGGGCGCAAGGCGATTGAAGAACAAGAGTTAGAAATCAAATACTACAGCATCATTTATGAAGTAATCGATGATGTACGTGCCATGATGAGCGGTAAGTTGGCTCCTGAGCTGAAAGAGCAAATTGTGGGTATGGCAGAAGTTAAAAATGTCTTTAAGGCTTCTGGCTTTGGCGAGGTTGCTGGTTGTATGGTTGTTGAAGGCTTTGTACGTAAGAGTCTACCCATCCGCGTACTACGTGATAATGTCGTTGTTTACGAGGGTGAGCTTGAGTCTCTTCGTCGCTTTAAAGATGACGTTAATGAAGTTCGTATGGGTACTGAATGTGGTATCGCGGTTAAGAACTACAAAGATGTTAAAGCGGGTGATCAGATCGAAGTCTTTGAGCGCGTCACGATAGAGCGTAACCTAGACCACTAGGTCTCAGTATATTCGCATGTAGTTAATGATAGGCCAGCACAATGTGCTGGCCTTTAATGATTTAGAACATGGCATAGAGGAAATAGATAATGTCTGATGCAAGTCCACGCAGTTTCCGTGTTGCCGATCAAATCCAAAAAGATTTAGCAGGCTTAATTCGCACGGAAGTTAAAGATCCACGCATAAGTAAATTTGTGACAATTGAAGAAGTTCGGGTTACAAAAGATTTAAGTGTGGCAACCATTTACATTAGTACCTTGGATGATAAGGGGGCTGATTCACAAATGGTCTTGGCTCAAGCGGCCGGCTTTTTACGTCGTGAGCTAGGTAAGCGTATCCGTATGCGTAGCGTGCCAGAGTTACGTTTTGTCTGTGATACCTTGGCAGAAGATGCTCAGCATATGTCGGGCTTAATTAGTAAAGCCGTTAAGGCTGACGCTGAGGCGCGCGGCGATGATACTGAATTAGAAAACGATAAAGAAGACTAGCTGAATGGGAAGGCGACCAAAGCCCCGTGGGCGCGATGTTCACGGTGTTGTGTTGTTGGATAAGCCGCTGGGCTTAAGCTCCAACCAAGCATTACAACGCGTAAAGCGCTTGTTCAAAGCGAACCGTGCAGGACACACAGGGACGTTAGATCCCATGGCGACGGGTTTATTGCCAATCTGTTTAGGGGAGGCAACTAAGGTTGCGGCCTATCTCACCGATGCGAATAAGGCCTACATGGCACGTATGCAGCTGGGTGTGAATACTACTACTGGCGATAAAGAAGGTGAGATCGTGCTTGAGCGTCCAGTTGTGGAAAACTGGAAAGAACTATTAACGGAAAAGCTAGAGGACTTTACGGGAGAGCAAGAACAAGTTCCGCCCATGTACTCCGCTTTGAAGGTTAACGGCACACCACTGTATAAACTGGCTCGTGAGGGTAAAGAGATAGAGCGTAAGAGACGCACTATCCGCATTCACAAATTAGAGCTGCTAGAGCGGGGTGATGATTGGGCGGAATTCTATGTGTCTTGTTCTAAGGGCACCTATGTTCGCACCTTGGCAGAAGACATGGGAGAAGTTCTAGGTTGTGGCGCACATTTGACCATGCTGCGCCGCTGTGAAGTGACTCCTTATGACAGTTCTATAATGTTGACCCTTGAGCAAATAGAAGCACTAGCTGAACAGGGCCTGGATGTTTTAGATGAAAAATTACAGTCTCCTGATACGGCCTTGCAAAACTGGAATACGGTTGATGTGACGGCAGGGCAGGTGGAGGATATCAAGCACGGTAAGGCTTTGGATAAAACTGATCTTGAGGAAGGTTGGTATCGGGTGTTATTTGAAGGGCAGTTACTGTGCTTAGGCGAGAAGTGTACGGATGGAATGCTTTATTCTCGGCGATTACTGCATATTGTTTAGGGAATGCGGATAGGATGAAAAACCCTGTTTCTAGTACTTATCTTTACAACAAATCATGTTACAATTCGCGCCCTGTCCCCAAGTCTGGATCCGTTGCTGGTTTGGGGTGTTTTCACAGGTCATATATATGACTGTACTACGGAGTAAGCATCATGCTATCTACTGAAGAAAAAGCCGGCATCTTAGCCGAATACGCTCAAGCTAAAGGCGACACTGGTTCACCTGAAGTTCAAGTTGCACTGTTAACTGCTAATATCATCAAGTTGACTGAGCACTTTAAAGATCACAAGCACGATCACCATTCACGTCGTGGCTTGTTGCGCATGGTTAACCAGCGCCGCAAGCAGCTAGACTACTTGAAAGGTAAAGACGCAGGTCGTTACCAAGAGTTGATCAAGCGACTAGGTCTACGTCGTTAAGATTGAATAAAAACCGCGCCTCAGGGCGCGGTTTTTGTTTGAGAGCTAACAAAACTCATTGGGGGCAATGTTGGCTTTGATACAAGGCTTGCCTGGTATCAGAAACAGGGGGACGAGAAAACTCTCAAATGGAATTTTTCTATCATTGTTAGATTCCATCTTAGAGATTTTTCAGAACCCGAAAATATTATTGGTATAATTTTTAGGAAATGAAATGTTTAATAAAGTAACAAAGCAATTCCAGTTTGGTGGCCGCACGGTCATTCTAGAGACAGGTGAGATTGCTCGCCAAGCTACAGCCGCTGTTATGGTTGATATCGACGGAACGGTTGTTCTAGTCTCTGCGGTTGTGAAGAAAGAAGCGGTACCGGGTCGTGACTTTTTCCCGCTAACGGTGAACTATCAAGAGAAGGCTTATGCTGCTGGTAAGATCCCTGGCAGCTTCTTTAAGCGTGAAGGTCGCCCGTCTGAGCTAGAGACCTTGACTTGTCGTTTGATCGATCGTCCTATCCGTCCGCTTTTCCCTAAGGACTTCATTAACGAAGTTCAGATCGTAGCCACAGTGATCTCTTTGAACCCAGAAGTGGACCCAGAAATCCCTGCATTGATTGGTGCCTCTGCGGCCCTAAGCATCTCTGGTGCACCTTTCCAGGGCCCCGTTGGCGCAGCGCGTGTAGGCTACAAAGATGGCGCCTACATCTTGAACCCTAATAAGTCGGTATTGGAAACCTCTGATCTTGATCTAGTGGTTGCCGGTACGGCAGACGCGGTATTGATGGTGGAGTCAGAAGCGGACTGCCTATCTGAAGAAATTATGTTGGGCGCGGTAATGTTCGGCCACGAGCAGTTCCAGTCGGTGATCACAGCGATCAACGAAATGGCTGTCGAAGTGGGCAACGAAGCGTGGGTTTACGAAGCACCTGCGGTTGATGAAGCACTAGCCACAGCTGTTGCTGACATCGCTAAGGCAGACCTGACTGAAGCCTATACCATCGCCGAAAAGATGGCGCGTTACGACCGTGTTGGTGAACTGCGTGATACAGCAGTTGAGAAGCTGGTTGCCGCTGAAGGCGAAGAAGGTTACAGCAAAGACGACGTTAAAGGCGCGTTCAGCAAGCTAGAGAAGAATATCGTTCGCTCTCGAATTATCGAAGGCCAGCCTCGTATCGACGGCCGTGCTGTTGATACGGTACGTGGGATTGACGTGCAAACAGGCATCTTGCCTCGCACCCACGGTTCTGCACTATTTACTCGTGGAGAGACCCAGGCGATCGTTGTTACTACCCTAGGTACAGAGCGCGACGCGCAGCGTATCGACGCACTTGCGGGGGAGTACACTTCTAACTTCCTATTGCACTATAACTTCCCTCCTTATTGTGTAGGCGAGACAGGCATGGTGGGCTCACCGAAGCGTCGTGAAATCGGTCACGGTAAACTGGCTAAGCGCGGCGTACAGGCAGTCATGCCTTCCGTTGCAGACTTCCCTTACACCGTTCGTGTAGTGTCTGAAATCACTGAGTCTAACGGTTCTAGTTCTATGGCATCGGTTTGTGGTTCTAGCTTGGCGATGATGGACGCAGGCGTGCCTTTGAAGGCGCCAGTTGCGGGTATCGCAATGGGCTTGATCAAAGAAGGTGACGACTTTGCCGTATTGTCTGACATCTTGGGTGATGAAGATCACTTAGGTGATATGGACTTTAAGGTCGCCGGTACGGAAGGCGGTATCACTGCATTGCAGATGGATATCAAGATCACCGGTATTACAAAGGAGATCATGGAGAAGGCCCTAGAGCAGGCCAAAGCCGGTCGTTTGCACATCCTTGGTGAGATGAACAAGGTGATCTCTTCTGCGAAGCAGGAAATGTCTGACTACGCACCTCGTTACCTAACCATCAAGATCCACCCTGAGAAGATTGGTGATGTGATTGGTAAGGGCGGTTCTACAATCCGTGGCATCACTGAAGAGACGGGGGCGACGATTGATATAGCTGAAGACGGCACAATCAAAATTGCCTCTGTAGAAGCGGCGTCGGGTGAGAAAGCTAAGAAGATCATTCAAGAGTTAACCGCTGAAATTGAGGTAGGTAAGATCTACGAAGGTAAGGTTGCACGTATTATGGACTTCGGTGCATTCGTGACTATCCTGCCAGGTAAAGATGGTCTGGTTCACATCTCACAACTGTCTCAAGAGCGTGTTGAGAAGGTGACTGACGTGGTTAATGAAGGTGATGTGGTTAAGGTGAAAGTGCTAGAAGTTGACCGTCAAGGTCGTGTACGCCTCAGCATGAAAGAAGTGGAGAGCGCTGAAGCTTAGGTTTTAGCTTTCACTAGTTCTAAAAAAGGGTAGCTTCGGCTGCCCTTTTTTGTGCCTGCTAGCTTATCCGCATTCAGCTAAAAGTAGATTCATTGTCGCGTATTGTAAATAGTTCTTGCAATTCGCGACATAAAACTTTCTACTAAGGGGTATACAAGATTAATAAAAACAAAGCCTTCGGGTTTACTAGGTATTCGACACCTAAGGGGAGATATGAAGCCTTTTGCGGGAATGGCCTTAGTGCCAAGTTTCATTGCATTAGCAGCAAAGTATGGCGTAAGCCTGGACTCGCTGTATAGTAGAGCTGAGCTTGATATCAAGGAGATTAGCAGAGCTAAGGTAATGTTGAGTGTTGAAGATGTTGATCGCATTCTGCAAGCCTATCGAGAGATTAAAAGTAAAGATGGCTTCTTCCTACAGTTAGGGCAGAGTATTCGCTTTGATTCTTTAGGGGCTGTTGGCTCTATGGTGGCTACGTCAGCGACGGCCCGAGAAGCCTTTGATGACTTCACTCAATTTAAAGACATTATTCACCCCTATGCTAACTTCAAATTATTAGACTTAGGTAGTGCCCGCACTTCTGTCGTATACGAACCCGACCCAAATGAACCTTTAGCAGAAAAAATCTATTACGCTGAAATGTTTTTTTCAGCTTTTGTATCACTCTCTCAGTTGTTGATTGGCCGTGGCCCAACGATTGTAGAAATGAATTTCTCCCACGATGACCCTGGTTATATCGAGAACTATAAAGCGATTTTTGGTGATAATATACACTTTGGTGCGCGTCGCAGTGAGTTGGTGTTTAACACGGAGTGGTTAGATCACGAACTGAGCAGCTCTTCACCTGAGTTTAAAAAGCTGTCTTCACAAAAAGCGATGTCTGAGCTGTCTAAGTTGCCGACCGAAGACAATTTAGTTGCACGTGTAGTGCGTTGTATAGAAGAGCATATTGGTCACTCCGTATTATCTATGCAAAAGGTGGCGGATAAGCTCAATACCACACCTAGAACATTGCAGCGCCGCTTAAAGGAAGAGGCGATTACCTATGCGGCATTGCGCGACCAGGTTCTGTACAAGCATGCTCGGCGTTATTTAATTGAAACTGATTTAGATATGGCAACAATTTCTGCTAATTTAAGTTTCTCGGAGCCTGCTACATTCAATAATGCTTTTAAACGTTGGTCGGGAATGTCGCCTGGCGTTTATCGCAAGGCAAACCGTAATCAGTTATAAACTGAGTATCTGGTTGGTTAAAAAAAGCGCCGTAAGGCGCTTTTTTTATGTGAGTTTTGTTATTTCCCGTTTGAAAAAATCCATGATACGATTTTCCAGCCAGCTGTAGTCTGGGCGAAAGGGTGTGTTGCCCGAAACAAAGCCGAGGTGGCCGCCGTGTTGGGTGATTTCCAGTTCAATCGAAGCTGACACTTCTGCAGGGGTGGGGACACAGCCTGCGTGCATAAAGGGGTCGTCCAGGGAGTGGATGATTAATGTGGCTTGTTGTATTGCCTTTAATTGAGAGCGTGTGCTACAGCGCTGATAATAGTCCTTTGCGCTTTTAAAGCCGTGTAGTGGTGCTGTGATTAAGTGGTCAAATGCCCAGAAGTCATTTTCTCGCTCCACCTTGGCTAGGTCAATGTTATGTGCTGAAAGCAGGTGTTTTTTACTGCGTACCTTTTGCCTTAAGCTGCTCAGAAAGTGGTTGCGATAAACTTTGGAGAAGCCTTGATTCATTTTGCTAGCACTCTCTGCTAGCTCAAAGGGAACTGAAACTGCACAGGCGGCTAGCAGCTTATCCGCATAGGGGCTTTGTGCGAGAAGGTTAAGCAGTGCACTGCCACCTAAGGAAAAACCTGTGGCGAGTATAGGTCGCCCCGGGTAGTGGGTTAAGCTGTATTGTATTAGATGCTCTAGATCCTCGGTTTCCCCAGAATGGTAGCTTCGAGGTAGTTGGTTGGGCTCTCCTGAGCAGCCGCGAAAGTGCATGCCAATGGCTATCCAGCCAGCTTGCTTGGCTTGGTGTAGCATGGCTTGAATGTATTGTGATTTAACGGAGCCCTCTAAGCCATGAAATAATAGTAATACGGGTGCGTCATCTGTTGTGTTCCTGTCTATAATGTCAAGGTCAAGAAAGTCCCCATCCTTGAGCTGTAGGCGTTGACGCTGTAGAGCGAGGGGCGCTTGTTTGCGTAATCGGCTGGGCGTGATGGTTTGTAAGTGGGGGTTGCGCATCCACCACGCTGGTTTAAATGTTCGTTGGGTCAAAACTTTAGCTCGATAATGTAAGCTTCAAGAGTGCCGTTTTTTATAGGCAAAGGCAAATACTTGTAGATCTGTTTTTTTATGCGTATTTTTATAGTCTGTATGTGTACGCTTAAATTTAATTTAATCATCTTAAGTGTTTGATATATATTATTATATTTTAAATTGTAATGTTGGTTTTAATTGTTCATGTGTACGCTGAAAAAAGCCAGTTTAAAGCTTGTATGCAGCGCTAGTGGCATTACAATAAGGCAACTTTTTAAAAATATAATATTCAGCACCAACGCTGAAGTGGAGAAAACATGTCTAAGCCTTATCCTCATTTATTAGAGCCTTTAGATCTCGGTTTCACAACCTTGCGCAACCGCGTTTTGATGGGTTCTATGCATACTGGCTTAGAAGATAAGGCAAAGGATTTCCCCAAGTTGGCCGCTTACTTTGCCGAACGTGCTCGCGGTGGTGTTGGCATTATGGTGACGGGTGGTTTTGCTCCCAATGTTGAAGGTTGGCTAGGGCCGTTTGGTAGTAAGTTGAGTATGCCATGGGAAGTAAAGCGTCATCGTCAAGTCACTGAGGCGGTACATGCAGAAGGCGGCAAAATTGCCTTGCAAATTTTACACGCTGGTCGTTATGGTTATAGCCCCTTGTGTGTGTCGGCGTCTGCGGTGAAGTCGCCTATCTCGATGTTCAAGCCGCGTGAGTTAAGTAGTAAAGGTGTTTATCGTACCATTAAAGATTACGCAAACTGTGCCAAGCTCGCTAAGAAGGCGGGCTATGACGGCGTAGAGATTATGGGGTCAGAGGGTTATTTGATTAACCAATTCCTGGTAGAGCACGTTAATAAGCGTACAGACGAGTGGGGCGGGTCCTATGAAAATCGTATGCGCTTTCCGGTTGAAATTGTTAAAGCTGTTCGAGAAGCGGTAGGGCCGAACTTTATTATTATCTTCCGTTTGTCGATGTTAGATCTCATTAAGGATGGTAGTAATTGGCAGGAAGTGGTGCAACTAGGCAAGGCCATAGAAGCCGCGGGCGCTACTATTATCAATACAGGTATTGGTTGGCATGAAGCGCGTATCCCAACGATTGTAACCTCTGTGCCGCGCGCAGCGTTTACCTGGGTGACGGCAAAAATGAAGGAAGAGCTAAGTATTCCTTTAATCACGACGAACCGTATCAACGACCCCCAAGTTGCTGAAGATGTAATTAGCCGTGGTGATGCGGATATGGTGTCGATGGCACGCCCGTTCTTGGCGGACTCTGAATTTGTTAACAAGGCCGCAGCAGGTACCCCAGAGCAAATCAATACCTGTATTGGTTGTAACCAAGCTTGCTTGGATCATGTGTTTTCCCAAAAGCGAGCAAGCTGCTTGGTTAATCCACGCGCTTGTTTTGAAACAGAGATGGTGTTGACGCCAGCGTCAACTAAGAAAAAGGTTGCCGTAGTGGGTGCAGGCCCTGCGGGCTTATCCGCATCTACGGTGGCTGCAGAGTGCGGTCATGATGTTGTGCTGTTTGATGCTGCAGATAAAATTGGAGGACAGTTTAATATCGCCAAAAAAATCCCCGGGAAAGAAGAGTTTTATGAAACTCTACGTTACTTTGGCAATAAGCTAGAGTTAACCGGTGTTGATGTGCAGCTGAATACTAAAGTCAGTGCGCAAGACCTTATTGATGCAGGTTTTGATGAGGTTATTCTGGCAACGGGTATTATTCCTCGTGTGCCGCCGATCGAAGGTATAGACCACCCTAAAGTGAAAGGCTATATCGATGTGATTGCTAAGGGTGAGCCTGTGGGTGAAAAGGTAGCAGTGATTGGTGCCGGTGGCATTGGCTATGATGTTTCAGAATTGTTGGTGCACGAAGGTAAGTCGCCTAGCTTAGATATTGAAAAATTTAATAAGGAATGGGGCGTTGATGTCGATTATACAGGCCGTGGTGCATGGGCTGCACCCAAACCTGATGCGGCTCCTCGTCAGGTAACAATGCTCCAGCGTAAGAGTAGCAAAATGGGGGCTGGCTTGGGTAAAACATCCGGCTGGGTACACCGTGCTTCATTGAAGATGAAGAATGTTGAAATGATTAATGGCGTTTCCTATGACAAGGTTGATGACCAAGGTTTACATATTACTATTAATGATACAGAACAACGTATTATTGAATGTGACAATATCATTTTATGCGCAGGTCAAGTCTCACGTCGCGACCTACAAGAAGAGTTAGAAACTGCTGGGGTATCAACCCATCTCGTTGGTGGGGCTAAGCTGGCGGGAGAGTTGGACGCTAAACGTGCTATTAAAGAAGGTTTTGAAGCCGCCAACGCGCTGTAAAGTGTTTTGTTAACCTAGTTAATGGGCTCCATATGGGGCCCTTTTTTATGAATATATTTGAATATAACTATAGCGGCCAGCTCATCCAATATGAGTTGAAACGTACTAGTAGGAAAACCTTAGGGGTTTATATTTACCCTGATCGCAGAGTGCAGTTGCGGGTGCCACGCAAAGTACAGCTTTGTGTGATAGAACAGTATTTAAATAAAAGTGCACCGTGGGTACTAAAGCAGCTTGAACAACTCCCTAGTGAAAGTATTAATTCTGCACCTCGATTTATTGATGGGGGGCAGCACTATTTTTGCGGTAAAGTATATACCCTCCGTGTGCGGCAGGGGCGACCTCAAAGGGTAGATTGGGTAGATGACTGCTTATACTTGTATAGCTTAGATGTATGTGACGAGCAGAGAAGTGCCTCGGTTCTCAAGAGTTGGTATAAGCAGCAAGCACAGATTCTATTCAAACAGCGTTTAGAGTGTTGTTGGCGCCAGTTAGCTCAGTTTGATTTAACAGAGCCATCTTTGCGTTTGCGCTGGATGAAATCTCGTTGGGGGAGCTGCTCGACTAAGGCGGTGATTACGCTGAATTTAGAGCTCATCAAATACCCTGAAGATTGTTTAGACTATGTTGTTATGCATGAGCTTTGTCACTTGCGTGAATTTAATCACAGCCCCAAATTTTATACGATGATGGACCAAGCTATGCCTGATTGGCGTAGTAAAAAAGCGGCTTTAGAAGCGCTAAAGTTATAAATACTAAAAATATAAGGCTGTTAAGTGGTTGTTATATATTACTTTTCTTATTGTCTTGTATTTTTTTGTCGAAACTGTTGTGCCGTTAAAAATACAGGGGTATAGTCATCTAAACTAGATGGTTGCACGCAAGTGTGAATTAATAAAGGCAGGCCTTAAGAGCTTGCAGATTATAAAGAGGAGAGGCTATGGCAGTATCAACAACGGGAACAGTAAAGTGGTTTAATAATGCCAAGGGGTTTGGTTTTATTGTTCCACAATCGGGCGAGGGCGATGTCTTTGTACATTACTCAGCTATTGAGGGTGACGGCTTTAAAACACTAGTCGAAGGTCAGCCGGTTTCATTCGATTTAGAAGCTGGGCCGAAGGGTATGTTGGCACACCATGTGTTGAAAAACTAAGGCGAAGACTTAATTGGGCACGCGTAAGCGATAATTGAGTTAAAGACTAAAGGGTATTGGGCTTATTGCCGTTAACATTTGTTAACGGCTGGTTTATGGAGTCAGTGTGAAGCGAATATTCTTAGTAGAAGATAACCCTGACAATAGAGATTTGTTTGAAGCTTTTGTGGCAGACTCTTATGATGTAGAAGCACTTGAGAACGGCATTGACGCGCTTCAGCGTTTGAAGTCGTCACCTCCCCCAGATTTATTCGTATTTGATATATCACTACCCGATATGGATGGTGTTGAATTACTTCGCCAAGTTAAAAAAATACCCGAATTGCACTCTATATCTGCTATTGCATTGACCTCGCATGCAATGAAAGGCGATAAAGAACGTTTTTTAGCAGCAGGCTTTAATGCCTATATCAGCAAGCCAATTGTTGATGAAGTCGCTATGTTAGACACACTGGCTAAGCAAATTAAAAAATAAATATGAAAAGTAACTCATCTTTCAGGATGCGGCGTTTAACCTGGGTGCTGCTATTTTTTTTAACGGTTTTGCTTTTGACTCTTGTTGTTCCTTATGTGTTTGAGGTTAAGCGTCAAGTAATAGAAGGTATTACCGTTGCGGCAGTACTATCGATGCTTATTGTTGGCTTGTTGTTGATTCGACGCTTAAATCATCGATTAGCTGCTCTGGCTGAAGTGGCAGATTTGGTCGGCAGGGGGAACTACCTCGTTCGCTCTGCAGACGAGGGACAAGATGCTGTCGGAGGCCTGTCTCGCGCAGTCAATTCTATGGTGGATAAAATCCAGAGCTCTGTGGAAGCTTTGGAAGCTAATCAAGCAGAGCTTGAAAATAATAGACAGACATTAGAAGTACAGCATAGTCAGCTGAGTTCTGAATATGATAGGCAAGCTTCTTTTGGCGGTTTTCTAGGACAGCTTAATACCGTTGATATAAACACTATTGCTGAAAATGGCTTGGCTTATGTTCTCGATCTTACCTCATCTATTATGGGGCAATTCTATCTAGTGGAGAATGATAGGGATTTAAAGTTACTTGCTGAACGAGGCATTGATCGTGAAGCTTTAGGTTCATTGCATACTAATACCAGTGGATTGCCTGCTGAAGCCATTCGTAGGGGAGAGTGGATCGTTGTTGAAAAAATTAGCGGTGCAGTCTTACCTAAAATAAATTTAGGTTTTACACAAGTTGATTTGCTTTCATTAGTTGCTGCACCTTTAACGTTTCATGGCAAACCTTTGGGTGTGATGTTGCTAGGTTTTATGGATGATTTCGATTCTGTGAAACGTATGCACGTGCAAAATATTTTAGATGCTATGGGTGGTAGCTTGAATAATGCCATGACATATAAAACCGTTCAAAAGCAATCATTTAAGTTGGAGCAGGCTAACCAAGAGTTGCTAGAGTCAGATCGCATGCGCAGTGAGTTTGTTGCTAATATGAGTCACGAACTGCGTACACCGTTGAATTCAATTATTGGCTTCTCTTCCGTATTGTCTAAGAATCGTAATGCCAACCTTATTGAACAAGATTTAAATTACCTGGAAAAAATAAATCGCAACGGCAAGCATTTGCTGGGTTTGATTAATGACATCTTAGACTTGTCTAAAATTGAAGCAGGTAAAATGGATGTCGAGCTACGTGCCACTCGTTTACAAGATGTGATTTTGGATACTTGTGAAATGCTTCAGTCTCAAGCTGAAGCCAAGAAAATAAAGCTATTATTTGATGTTCCAAAAGAGATGCCGCGTATTGAAACGGATAGTGATAAGTTGAAACAACTACTTATTAACTTGATTGGTAACGCGATTAAATTCACTGAGAAGGGGGCTGTTAAAGTCGTGCTTTCTCAGCAGGAAAATAAAGTGCTTATAGTGGTAGAAGATACCGGTATAGGTATTTTAGAAGATAAAATCCAAACTGTATTCGAGCCGTTCAGACAAGCTGATGCAGGTACTACTCGAAAGTATGGTGGTACGGGCTTAGGTTTGGCAATATCGCGTTCTATTGCCGAGATGCTTGGGGGAAAAATCCGTTTGGTTAGTACGATAAATGTCGGCAGTAAATTTTATATAGAGTTGCCGCTTCAAGAGGTCGTGGAAAAAACTGCTGCAATCACCCTAGAAAGCATTAATCGTATTGAAAAAGACAGTTTATCTGGGAAGCGTATTTTGGTGGTTGATGACGACGCTGATGCAAGAGATTTGTTGAGTAATTATATTATTGAGCAAGGGGCTATTATTATTCCTGCTTCTAGTGGTGAAGAGGCGTTAAAAATTGCTAAGCAGGAAAAGCCTGACTTGATCACTTTAGATATTATGATGCCTGGCTTAGATGGCTGGGCGACATTGCAAGCTTTAAAAGCAGATGTTGATACAGCATCTATTCCCGTTGTGATTGTAAGCATTGTGGCGGAAAAAAGTAAGGCGGCTGTTTTAGGTGCTGTTGATGCTGTGACGAAACCTGTTGTACAAAGTGATTTGTTGGCTACTCTACAACGGAGTATAGGTGCCAGCACAGACAAAAAAATCCTCGTAATTGATGATGATGAAGAAATTTGGGAGCTCTATAAAGATGCCTTAGAAGGGAGTGTTGCTCAGGTGGAATTTGCTGGCAATGGCCGAGTAGGATTGGAAAAGCTTGAGACTTTTGATGCGGATATGGTGTTTTTAGATCTCATGATGCCAGAGATGGATGGACTTACGTTTTTGCGCATATTAAGAACTGATAAACGTTTGCTTAGCTTACCTGTGGTAGTAGTGACGGCAAAACAGTTATCATCAGTAGAGCGAAGAGAATTAGAGTTGCGAGTAGTAGATATAGTTGAAAAAGGCGGACAAATGACCGAAGGTCGTTTATTGGAAGTGTTGAAAGAGGCTGTAGGAAAAGAATGACAATAGAGCGGTATATGTCTGAAAGTGAATATCAGGTCCCCATTCTCGTCGTCGATGATATTCGCGATAACCTTGATCTAATGGAAGCTTTATTAGTTGGTGAAGGCTTTCAAGAAGTGGTGTTGGTTGAAAGCGGTGAAGATGCGCTACAGGTGCTTAAAGAGCGTAATGATATTGGTTTGGTACTATTAGACCTAATGATGCCCGGTATGAGTGGCTATGAAGTGTGTTCTTATATAACTAATAATCCAACGACTAGAGATATACCTGTTATTGCCGTCACTGGTGGTGGTTATATACAAAATGAAGCGCTAGAAAAAAGCTTTATGTCGGGAGCATTGGATTACATTTCTAAGCCCGTTAATGAAATAGAGTTGTTTGCGCGCTCTAAGGTCGCTATTCAGCTTTATCTAGAGCGACGTATGCGTAGAGAAAGTGTTTTTAAGATTGAGGAAAATGAAGAGCGCTTCCGCACTATTTTTCAAGACGCTCCAGTAGGTATTGCTCACCTTGATGATAAGCAATGCTTTATTGCTTGTAATAATAGCTTTCAGGCTTTGGTTGGTTATGCTAATGACGAGTTGATTGGTGAGCCTATTCAAGCTTTATCAGATGTTATTGAGCTGACACCTGACATTGAAAATGTCGATGAAAAATTGAGTCCATTTGCCTTATTGCTGGATGGTACGTTGACAACGGTAGAAGCTAGTCTGAAGCGTAAAGGGGGAGAGAGTGTTTGGGTGAACCTTTACTGGGGTGTAGTGGAGGTTTCTGGGGCTGTTGATGTTTCTAAAAGCTATATATTAATTGCTGAAAATATTACTGAAAAGAAACTTGCGGCAGATAAAATGCGAGAAATGGCTTATTGCGATAGCCTGACCTGCCTGCCAAATCGTGCTTTTTTTAGTAAAGAGTTGGACAGGGCGATAAGTCATGCGCGAGCAATGAACTTACAGTTTGCTGTGTTGTTTTTAGATTTAGATTATTTTAAGACGATTAACGATAGCTTGGGGCATGATGTTGGAGATGCAGTTTTAAAATGTATTTCAAAAAACATACAAAGTTGTATTCGTGATAGTGATGTATTTGCACGTCTGGCTGGGGATGAGTTTGCTTTGTTGCTACCTAAAGTTAGATCGCCTCAAGATGCCTGTGTAGTAGCACAAAAAATATTAAATAAGATGCAATTGCCTTTGACTGTCAATGGTCATGAATTGTATGCGGGTGTTAGCATGGGTATTGGCTTTTATCCACTTGACGGAGAAGATGCGCATAGTTTGTTAAAAAGTGCTGATACAGCTATGTATCGAGCTAAGGAGTTAGGGCGTCAGAACTACCAGTTGTTCAACCCTTCTATGGATAAAAGTGTAGAGCGCCGCTTAGATTTAGAGCAAGAATTGCGTCGCGGGATTCAAGAAGAACAATTCATTCTTCACTATCAGCCTCAGGTGAATATACACACAGGTAAAGTAACTGGGCTTGAGTCTTTGGTGCGTTGGCAGCACCCGAGTCGAGGGCTATTAAGTCCTGTTGAATTTCTGGATTTAGCAGAGGATACGGGGCTGATTTTACCCTTGGGCGACCTGGTGCTACGTCAATGTATACAGCAGGCTAAGCAATGGCTTGATCAGGGTATGGATGCTAGTACCGTCGTTAGTGCTAATTTATCTTTGCGCCAATTTCAGCAGCACGATTTAGTTAAGCGTATAGCGAGTTATCTGGAGGAGTTCAGGTTGCCTCCGAAGAATTTTGCGGTAGAAGTCACGGAAAGTATTAATTCATTAGGTAAAGACACAGTCATTCAAAGTCTAAATGACTTTAGAGAGATGGGAATACATACACATATTGACGATTTTGGTATGGGCTTTTCATCATTGAATCACTTGCGTCGATTTGCTTTAAATGGCTTGAAAGTAGATCGTTCATTTGTACAGGATGCGGTAACTAATCCTGCAGATGCGGCCATTTTAAAAACAATTATTGAACTGGGAAAAAGCTTAAGCTTGTCGGTTATAGCCGAAGGCGTGGAGACTGAGGAGCAGCGTCAAATGGTTACTGGTTTTGGCTGTGATTCCATTCAAGGTTATTTGTATAGCAAGCCATTGCAAGTATCAGAGGTTATGGGAAAACTGCAGTTGGGCTTTTAAGAAAGTGAAGTGCATAAAAAAGCGAGCTTATAGCTCGCTTTTTTATAGTCGTTGTAGCTAATTAGCTTAGTGCGGCTTTGATGCGACGCAATGCTTCAGTCAGGGCTTCATCGCTAGTTGCAAATGACAAACGCAAGTGACCTTCTAGGCCAAATGCAGAGCCAGGTACTAGGGCTACTTCGGCCTTCTCTAATAAGAAAGAGCTTAGCTCGCTGGAGTTGTTTACTCCATCTAAGTTCTCGATAGCTTTTTCTACATTCGGGAATAGGTAGAAGGTACCGTCGCCTTCGATGCATTCAAAACCAGGGATGTCGTTCAGGCTCTCAAGTACAAAGTCATGACGGCGCTTGAATGACTGGTTCATCGTCGCCACACACTCTTGGCTGCCACGTAGTGCAGCTTCTGCTGCGACTTGAGAGATAGACGTTGGGTTGGAGGTGCTTTGCGACTGGATTTTCTTCATCGCTTTGATCAGGTCAGCGGGGCCGCCTGCGTAGCCGATGCGCCAGCCTGTCATTGAATAACACTTAGATACGCCGTTCAAGACGATTGTACGACCGTATAGGTCAGGGCAGGCCATGGCGATGTTACAGAAAGGCTCGTCCGCCCACATGATCAACTCATACATATCATCGGTAGCGATGATCACGTCAGGGTACTTGCGAAGCACTTCGCCTAGGGCCTCTAGCTCTGCGCGGGTATAAGCCGTGCCAGCTGGATTAGATGGGCTGTTCAATACTACCAAGCGCGTCTTATCAGTAATCGCTGCGTCTAGCTGCTCAGCATTGATCTTGAATTGCTGATCTTGTGCGCCGGCAACAATCACTGGCACGCCGTCTGCCAATAACACCATATCAGGGTAGGAAACCCAGTATGGTGCAGGGATAATAACTTCGTCGCCAGGGTTGATCATGGCTTGGGCTAGGTTGAAAAAGCTCTGCTTGCCACCGCAAGATACTAGAATCTGGTCAGCTGCATACTCTAAGCCGTTGTCGCGCTGAAACTTTTCAATAATAGCTGCTTTCAAGCTGACGGTGCCGTCAACAGGGGTGTACTTGGTGAAGCCATTGTTAATCGCTTCTTGAGCGGCTGCCTTGATATGCTCTGGAGTATCAAAGTCTGGCTCGCCGGCGCCTAGACCAATAACGTCTTTACCTTCAGCACGCAACTGGCCGGCAAGCGCAGTGATGGCTAAAGTAGGAGAAGGTTTTACTTGCTGTACACGGTTTGAAAGCTTGACTGCCACGTTTACAATCCTGTTATTTTTAACGGTTAATGTATTTATTCACTGACGATGCCAGCGACCGCGTATAATACCCTATTTAGCCTAGTATTTGACAGCGATTCTCATCAATGAGCAGCCCAGAACAGCACAAAGCCTTTAAATTAATCACCGAATACGAGCCCTCAGGGGATCAGCCAACAGCTATTAAGACGATTGTAGACGGTTTTAACGCGGGACTGGCGAGCCAAACACTGTTAGGTGTGACGGGTTCCGGTAAGACGTTTACTGTGGCCAACATGATTCAGCAGATGCAGCGCCCGACGCTGATCATGGCTCACAATAAGACTCTGGCAGCGCAGTTGTACGGTGAGATGAAAGAGTTCTTCCCACACAATGCGGTGGAATACTTTGTCTCCTACTATGATTATTACCAGCCCGAAGCCTATGTGCCATCCTCGGACACCTTCATTGAAAAAGATGCCAGCGTTAACGAGCACATCGAGCAAATGCGCTTGTCCGCGACAAAGGCTTTAATGGAGCGTAAGGATGTCATTATCGTTGCCACGGTATCGGCTATCTATGGCTTGGGTGATCCGAATGCGTACTTGAGTATGATGCTACATGTTGTAAAGGGGGATATCATTGACCAACGCAAAATTCTTCGTCGCTTGGCCGAGTTGCAATATACTCGAAATGATACGGAGCTGCGTCGGGGTACCTATCGAGTGCGTGGTGAGATCATCGATATCCACCCCGCCGACGCAGAAAAGGAAGCCGTGCGCATCGAGCTGTTTGATGATGAAGTCGAGAACATCAGCCTGTTTGATCCACTGACGGGTGAAGTGTTGCGTAAGTTAAGCCGTGTAACGGTTTATCCGAAAACTCACTATGCGACACCTCGTGAAACCCTATTACAGATGATCGACAAAGTGAAAGTCGAGTTGAAAGGGCGCTTAGAAAATCTACGCAGCGTGAACAAGCTTGTTGAAGCCCAACGCTTAGAACAGCGCACGGTCTACGATATGGAAATGATTCAGGAGCTGGGTTACTGCAACGGCATCGAAAACTACTCTCGCTATCTGTCGGGTCGGAACCCGGGGGAAGCGCCGCCGTGTTTATTTGACTACTTACCCGCAGATGGAATGGTAGTGATTGATGAAAGTCACGTTACTGTTCCACAAATTGGCGCTATGTATAAGGGTGATCGTTCGCGTAAGGAAAACCTCGTTGAATATGGCTTCCGCCTGTTATCCGCATTAGATAATCGGCCGCTGAAGTTCCCCGAGTTTGAGCGCCTGACGGGACAAACCCTGTACGTTTCAGCAACCCCAGGTAAGTACGAAGAAGAGCATGCGGATGCGGTGGCAGAGCAGGTGGTGCGCCCAACTGGGCTGCTAGACCCTGAGATTGAAGTGCGACCCGTAGGAATACAAGTTGATGATGTGCTCTCTGAAATCAGTATTCGCGCAGAGCAAGACGAACGTGTATTGATTACCACGCTAACCAAGCGCATGGCAGAAGATCTCACCGAATACCTGATGGAGCACGGCGTCAAAGTGCGCTATGTCCATTCAGATATTGATACTGTGGAACGTGTAGAAATTATTCGTGACTTCCGCTTGGGTGAGTTTGATGTGTTGGTAGGCATCAACCTGTTGAGAGAAGGCTTGGATATGCCCGAGGTATCTTTGGTGGCTATCTTGGATGCGGATAAAGAAGGCTTTCTGCGTTCGGATAAGTCATTGATTCAAACTATGGGCCGCGCTGCGCGCAACGTTAACGGTAAGGCGATCTTATATGCGGATAAAATGACAGGCTCGATGAAGCGCGCGATTGATGAAACCGAACGCCGTCGCGCTAAGCAAATGGAGCATAACGAAAAGCACGGTATCGTACCCAAGAGCGTAAAACGTTCGATTGCCGATATACTCGACGCTTCACCAATCCCAGGTAAGGGGGGAGCAGGGCGGGTTAAAATTGCCGAGCCTGAAGCGAAATATACTGCCCTGACCCCGCAGGCGGCAATGAAGCAAATTAAAAAAATGGAAAAGCAGATGTACAAGCATGCACAGGACTTAGAGTTTGAGGAAGCGTCAAACTTAAGGGATAAGATTGCTGCTTTACGTAAACAAGCATTAGAGCTACCTATAGCTTTGGAAAATAAGTAAAATTAATTCACTATGAATTACTTAATTTAATAGGCCATTGCTTAAGCTCTTTGGGTATATCTAATCAGCGCTATAGCATAGTGTTTATTCTGCTGGCCACTATTATGGCCCATGTTATTGAGATTTGGTGTTTTGCTGTTGCTTATTATGGCTTAATGCTATTCGACGGGACAGGAAGTATTGCGGGCTTTTCTGAAAATATGAATATGTTGGATTATGTGTATTTTCCTTTGTTAGCTACACAACCCTGGGCTTTGGTGAAGTGGTGCCGACAGGCTTGGTGCGCTTTCTATCTGGAACGCCACTGGAAAAAATAGGCCGTTTAGGAAGGCGGCAAGCAGGGCAGGCTGATAACCCCCTGCTTGCCTGTATTCAGTCCCACACCCCGGGGACTGAATCATAGGCAGATAGTATGCTGCTGGCTGGTTTTTCGCAATTTATTCGAACTAGTGATCTACGCCTTGTATTTCATGCAAGACTCTAAATGCCGTCTCTTTTGCCCGATCTAAAAATGCCTGCATAAAGGCCAAGTTTAAATCCGTCTTGCGCACTGCAGCGTACAGCGTTCCCCACTGTCCTCCTTGATCAAATGGTCTGGCAACGACATATTCTTTATCTAGGTATTCCGTTAACACCCAGCTAGGTAGTGATGCTACCCCGCGCCCTGAGGCGACTAGCTGCAGTGCCATGGCGGTTAATTCTGCAGTTCGTCTCCCAGCAGGCGAGACACCAGCAGGATTGAGAAAGTGTTTGTAAATATCTAAGCGTGCAGTCTCTACGGGATAAGTGATTAAGGTTTGATCGCCTAGGTCACTGGGGCTGATGATCTTCTTATCGACTAAGGCATTATTCTTGTCTATCGCGAGCAGTGCCTGGTATTTAAATAGCGGTTCAAAGTGCACACCTTGCAGGTCTTGTGGGTCTGATGTGACCACAAGATCAACTTGCCCTCGGTTGAGTGCCGCCATGGGCTCAAAGGAAAAGCCTACGGAAATATCCATTTCCACATCGGTCCAGTCGTTGCGGAATACGTCCATGGTGGGCATTAGCCATTCAAAGCAGCTATGGCACTCCATAGCAACATGCAAGCGCCCTTGGCTGCCTCCAGAGAGGTGTTTCATATCCCGTTCAGCCGATTCAACACTAGGGAGCACGTCGTCGGCTAAGCGTAGTAGACGCTGACCCAAGGGTGTGAAGCGCAGGGGCTTACTCTTGCGGATAAATAGCTGGGCATCGTAATAGTTTTCAATTGCCTTGATCTGGTGGGACAGGGCTGACTGAGTTTGGTGTAAGCGTTGCGCAGCTAGGGCAAGATTGCCGCATTCGCGAATCATACTTAATGTCCGCAGGTGGCGAAATTCAAGAAACATTATTTAATTTCAGCTTTAATGAAAAGGAGTGTCATTATATTCATGTTAGTGCTTTGCTGATAATGGGTCAAATCTAATAGTTTTACTGTTACTTAATTTTTACCTGTCCATGGCGTAAACTTCTTATCTGATTAAGAGGGGTAATATGCGTATAGGAATTGATTTAGGCGGTACAAAAATTTCTGCTATTGCTTTATCAGATAGCGGTGAAGAGCTGTGTCGACAACGTGTTGCCACCCCAGCTAATCAGGGTGTGCAGGCGATTGTTGCTGCAATAGTACAACTCGTTAATGCGCTTAAGCAGCATTGCAATACCAGCAGTGCCAGTATTGGTGTCGGTACACCGGGTGCGATCTCACCCCATACGGCTTTGATGAAAAACTCCAACACCACTTGCCTTAATGGCCAGCCCTTACAGAAACTCTTAGAGTCTGCCTTGCAGCAGCCTATCCGCATAGCCAACGATGCTAACTGTTTTGCTTTGTCTGAAGCGGTTGATGGCGCTGGAGCCAATGCGGATACGCTGTTTGGAGTGATTGTCGGCACGGGAACGGGGGGGGGGCTGGTCATTAATAAACAAGTGCTTACGGGCCGTAATGCTATAACAGGGGAGTGGGGGCATAACCCCCTACCTTGGTCGAGTACTGAAGAGCTGGCGAGCACCGAGTGTTATTGTGGTAAACAGGGCTGTATAGAAACGTTTTTGTCGGGGCCTGGCTTAGCCGAGAGTTATTGGCGAGCGGCGGGTATTTGTTCTACTGCGCCTAAAGTGGCAGAGCTAGCCGAATTGGGAGATGAACAAGCAGAAGAAGTTTTGCAAAAATACGAAGACCAAATGGCCCGAGCCTTAGTCAGTGTGATTAATATATTCGACCCTGATGTGATTGTCTTAGGCGGCGGTTTGTCCAAACTACAGCGTCTGTATAACAATGTGCCCAAGCTGTGGGGGCAATATGTTTTTTCAGACCATGTGGTGACCCAGTTATTGCCCCCAGTACACGGCGATGACGGCGGTGTTCGTGGGGCTGCTTGGCTGTGGAATGACTAGTTTTTAACAGCTCCTCTACAAGCGTTAGGTAGCATAAGTAGAGGAATGTCAGTTTTATTGTGGCCAGCAGTTTGCATGCCATCAGGTGCTTTAGCAAGTCCGCACTGCCAGTCTATCGGGCTGCTAGGGCTGTCTATGACGACCAGGGGTTGCACGCTGATGATCTTGCCCTCTAAGGCAGGATAAACATTATTACCTAATTGAATATGAAAGGCGCCGTCAAGCAATTCTACGGATGTTATTTGCTTGCTGATGAGCTTATCCGCATCGGGTAAGCCTGCTAGTTTATTGGTTTCTGGGAAGCTGAATCCGTTCAATTTATAGGTTGCTTCCACATTCTTTTTTAACGGCTCAATATAGTCTAATACCTCATTAACCTGTTGACGCATTTTTAAGGGGGCGTTAGTGGGTATTGCCATCATCGTGAGAACCCCCATTATGGCTAGTACTACAAGCATTTCAATCAGTGTAAAACCATGCTTTTTATATAACATTATTTTTCCTTAAGCAGGTTCCAGGCCGTTGCCAATTGCAGGTCAGCTTGTAATTGCTGTTGAAAGGGGAGCGCGCGCAAGGTATTTAGTTGTTTAGCGTCGGCCTCTATAAAGTAGTCGGGCAATAAGCCTTTACTATGCCAGCTTTGGCCTCTGGGGCTATACATAGCTGCAATAATAAATTTTGCGTAGTAACCATTTTTTAATGAATATGTTCCCTCTACGGAAGCTTTACCATGAGAGCGTGTGCCGACTAATCTGGCTTTTTGATGGTCTCGTAATGCGGCTGCAAAAACCTCGGCAGAAGAGGCTGTGTTTTGGTTAATTAAAACAACTATTTCAAAATTAGTAGGTTGTGTGTTGGTGGATACATAGTTTTGAATTTGCTGCTTTTTTTGTAAAATACGCAAGATGACTTTGTCTTTATCGAGTAACGTCTCTGCCATGCGAATACCTTCAAAGAAGTCCCCCCCACCATTGTTGCGCAAATCTATGATGAGTTCTTTTACTCCTTCTTTTTCCAGTTGATTGAGTGTCTTTTGGAGTTCGGTTGATAGGTTTGCAGTGACTTTGTCGATAGTGATATAAGCCAGTTGGCCTTGAATGTTGACGACTATGTTTTGTACATGAAACTGTTGGCGTATTAGTTCGGTGTCAAAAACCGCAATATCTCTGACGACTGTGAATTTGATGGAAGATCCTTCTGGCCCAGACAGCATTGAATTAATTTGTGCAAAAGTTTTTCCCTTTAATTTTTCTCCGTTAATACGCAAAATTCGGTCGTGCACATGTAGTTTGCCGTCAGCAGGGGAGTTGGGAGAGACTTGAGTAATATTTAAACTGGCGTCAGCGGAATTGATTTTAAGTTGCACGCCAATAGCCGTTTGTACACCATGTAATATATCGGCAAAACTTTGGTATTGTTTAGGCGACCAAATTTGCGCTAAGTCTTTGTTTTCTGGAGGAGATACATACCTAAGCATGCCCTTAATGGCGGCATAGTATAAGGCGTCTTCTGTAATGCGGTTACTATAGTAGTGTTTTAATAGCCGTTGCTTAACTTCATTAAAGGTTTGTTTAGCTTCAGGGAACTCTTCAGCCAGTTCGATAGGAAAAAGTGGGGCTTGTTTGGATAATGCACCATCAATTTTCTTTTCTGCAGGGGCGCTGAGGCTAATGCAAAGTAGGCTTAGTAAAGCGAGTTTTCTCATTGTATGTATATGCCTCTTGAATACTGATTATAAACGCTTTGAGTTACGTTAAGTGCGTTCATTCTTTGTATATGCTAACAACTAACGGCTGGCTAAAATAGGTATATTAAATCTTTTAATTAGGCTTTTTTTTAGGTAAATTAGCACCGCTCTGGGGGGAGTAAATAAGGACTTAAATGAAAGCAATTGCTGAAGCTGTACTGCCCTATAGTATCGAGACGGTTTTTTCCTATGTATCAGACATCACCCGTCTGCCTTGCTGGGTAAGTAATTTCTCTGCGCCTCGCTGGGTGCCGCGTGGTGATTACTCAAAGCCCCCTGTATTTATGGGTAAGTATAAATTCAATGGGCGATACTATGAGTTAGCGATTGCGGTGCAAACATTATACCCACCTAATCGTCTAGTGTTGCGCTCGGATACCGTGCCCTTTGCTTTCACCAGTGAAATTGATTTATTTTCAGAGGCAGGATCTACACGTATCCATTACTGCCTAGCGGCAGGCTCCGAAAATGTGGTTGTTAAATTGTTTATTCTGATTTTTGGGAAAGTTGCAAAGCGGATGCTACGCAAACAGTTGGAGGCTGACTTACAAGTTTTAGCGCGCTTGTTGGCAGAGGCGGCCATACAGCCTGTGCGTGAAAATAGCTTATTGGTAGCTGAGGAACAATTTTTAAATCAAGCTTAGAAATTTCTGTCTTGCTAAATTAGCGCCAGTGTAGCGATGCCTAAGAAGGCGGTGAAGCCAACAACATCGGTGACCGTTGTGAGTACCACTCCCCCTGCTAGTGCGGCATCTATATTCATTTTGCGTAATATCACGGGGACTAATACACCTGCTAAGGCTGCTGCGGCTAAATTTGCAGCAAGAGCGGCGGCAATTATGCCGCCAATTTGTATGTCTTTAAACCAAAGAGTAGCAATAGCAGCCACCACCACAGCCCAAAGTAGGCCGTTGAGTAAGCCTACAGCAAGCTCTTTTACTAATAGCGAGCGAGTATTGCCAGAGCCTAGTTGTCCCAGTGCTTGCGCTCGTATAACTAATGTCAGAGTTTGACTGCCCGCTATGCCTCCCATGCTGGCAACAATGGGCATCAAAACTGCAAGTGCGACGACCTGCTCAATAGTAGCCTCAAATAAGCCAATAACCCAGGAGGCTAAAAAGGCGGTTAACAAATTCGCCCCCAGCCAAATTGAACGCCGCCTAGCTGATATAACAATGGGGGCAAAAATATCCTCTTCTTCACTCAAACCCGCACGATTCATAAATGACTTATCAGCTTCTTCACGTATAACATCGACAACATCATCAATGGTAATACGCCCAAGTAAGTGATGTTTATCATCAATCACAGGAATGGAGAGTAAATCCCTGTCTTCAAATAAACGTGCGATATCATGTTCATCAATATCCGCTGTGACGGGGTTAACTACTTGTTGCATAACCTCTGAGACAGTGGCACTGGATTTCGATGTAACGAGTGTGCGTAGATATAAGACGCCTAAGAATTTATTGAAATAGTCAACAACATAGAGACGGTCTGTGCCCTCGGGGAGGTCGCCTAATTTACGCATATAGCGCTGCACAACCTCAAGGGTTACATTGGGACGAATCGTTGTTGTGTCAGTGTTCATTAAGGCGCCTGCAGTGCCTTCTTCATAGGACAGAACTGCTTCAACACGTTCTCTGTCCTGTTTTTTCATATTGCCTAGGGTTTCTTGAATCACTGCTTCTGGTAGTGATTGCAAGAGATCGGCCATATCATCCGTATCTAAGCCTTCAAGGGCATCGACTAAGTCGTCGGTCTGCATCTCGCGTAACAAGCTGTTACGTACTTCATCGCCTACTTCGACAAGAATCTCACCGTCTTGCTCATTGTCGACCATGCCCCAAACAATCAAGCGTTGAGAGCGGGGTAGAGATTCAAGTAAGTCGGCAATTTCAGCAGGGTGCAAGCCGTTTAAGATGCGTTTGGCTTGAAGCATGGCACCACTTTGCATGGCGCTGTGTAACAGCTCCAGTTGTACGGCAGTCTGATCTGTAGTGGTTTGTTCAGCCATAATGTACCGAGAGTGCTTAAGGTATTAGGCGGAGTTTAACAGTCAATGGCTAGCAGTATTATTCGCCTTCACCAAAACGGTCATTGATAAGGGCTTTTAAGGACGCAATCGCGTTGATTTCGTCATTGCCTTCCGCATGTACAGTCAGTGTCGTGCCCTTGCTGGCGGCAAGCATCATGACTCCCATAATACTTTTAGCATTAATACGTTGGCTGCCTTTCTCCAGCTCAATAACAGCTTGAAAAGACGAGGCGGTAGATACGAGCTTAGCCGCGGCACGTGCGTGTAAGCCGAGTTTGTTGATAATGGTTATTTCTTCACTAATCATGCATATATGTCATAAAGTTATTCAGCGTAGCGTACACCGTTAATGCCGCCTTCGCGAGTCTTTTCCGCGAGTTCTTTTAAAGGCAGGCTTTGATAGTTAAGTGCACGCATAAGCATATTTAAATTTAAACCAGATAGAGTGCAGACGTTATTGTTTTCTAGCTGCTTAGCTATATTGAATGGGGTAGCGCCAAAAAGATCGTTGAGTATCAATACTCCTTGGCCTTGGTCTAATTCACTCAGTTGTTGCTTGGCTTCTTCCGTCTTAGCCTTCGTGTCACAGTCAGCAGGCACTTCTACTAGCCTTACATTGAGCTCTTGTTTCTGCAATATCATCTTTGCAGTGGTTAGCATTGCCGGTGCAATTTTTTCATGAGTAAGTAATAGAATCCCCGTTTGCATGGTTATTTTTCAACCAGTTGACGATGACGTAGTGAGACGTTGTTACGCTGCGTCATAAAGTATTTTTTGAGTTGCTCTGCAATATACACAGAGCGATGTTGGCCGCCAGTACAGCCTATTGAAATAGTCATATAGCGACGATTTTCTATTTCAAATTTTGGTAGCCATGTTTCGATAAATTGGCTAATGGTATTGACCATTTCTATGACTTCGGGTTGTTGGGCTAAGTATTCAGCTACGGCGGGGTCCTTGCCAGTGAGGGGGCGTAAATGTGTCTCCCAGTGGGGGTTGGGTAGGCAGCGCACATCAAACATAAAGCTTGTGTCGCTAGGTAAGCCGTATTTAAAGCCAAAGGATTGAAATACTAGGGACAGTTTACTGTTGTTGTCTTTGGTGTTGGAAAACTGTTCTTGTACGAGTGTTTTGAGCTCGTTGGCGTTCCGTTCCGTACTGTCTATGCAGAAGTCAGCCAAGTTGCGAATGCTACTGAGTACGTCTAGTTCGTATTCAATGGCTTCAAGCAGTGGGCGATTGAACTGACTTAGCGGGTGTTTTCTGCGCGTTTCGCTAAAGCGTTTTAGGAGTACTTTTTTGTCCGCGGATAAAAATAAAATTTCCACATCTATATCTAAGCTTCTTAGCTCGTTTAACACTTTAGGAAAGTATTGAATGCTTTCGAAATTGGCGCGAGCATCAATGCCGACCGCAGCATAGTCTGGGTAATTTTGGCTGTTGTGGCGTAACTCATTAACAAAGTGACGTAATAAATTGGCGGGTAGGTTATCCGCACAGTAGTAGCCATTGTCTTCTAATGTGCGTAAGGCAACTGATTTCCCGCTGCCAGAAAGGCCGCTTATGATGACTAATTTCATGCTTTTAGCTAGTCGTGATGTTCTATTCTGGCATCGTCTGCCTGTGAATTGGCTTCCATTATCTCGCGCTGGCGCTCGATTAAGTCCTTATTGGCATCGTAACCGCGCTCTTTCACTTTATGGTTGCGAACGGCCGCTTCTACCATTACGGCTAAGTTACGACCCGCCGCCATCTGTAGTGTGATGACAGGTATGTCAACACCCAGTACACTGCGCACGGAATTACTATAACCGAGCCTATCTAGCTCTGGGTCATTTGAGTCTGAGCGGATTAAATTGATGATTAAGCGAAGGTATTTACTGCCTTTTAAAGAGCCGTCGCCATACATCTCTCGAATATTGAGTATACCTAGGCCGCGTACTTCTAAAAAATCACGTAGCATAGGGGGGCAGTGACCCCCGATAATTTCAGGAGTAATGCGTGAAAACTCTGCAGCGTCATCGGCAATTAAGCGGTGCCCACGAGTGATAAGCTCCAGAGCTAACTCACTTTTACCTACGGCACTTTCGCCAGTGAGTAGTACGCCAACGGAAATAACTTCCATAAATACACCGTGTAGGGTGACCTTGTCAGCGAATAGGCGTGCCAGCTCAAAGCGCAATATACTCACTAGCTCGTGACTGGGAAGAGGGCTGACTAACATCGGCACGCGATTGGCGTCAGCCATGAATCTAAATTCGTCAGGAATAGCATGGTTGTTGGCAATAACGACTGCCGTTGTTTGCCCTGCAAAAAGGGTTTCTAAAGCCCGTTTTCTCTCAATAGCATTCAAGCTTTCTATATGACTGAGTTCAATTTCACCTAAAACCTGTACACGGTTAGGGTGAATCAGGTTCATATGACCAATAACCTTTGGGTGATTGCCCCAGGCAATATTCGTATTGATGATCTGTTCGGCCGAGTTTTGGCCTGCAATCCAGTCAAGTTCTAGTTTGGAATTGAGGAAGTCGAAGAGATCTGCGACTCGTGTGGCGTCACTCATTGTTTGGCTCGCAGTTTCATATGAGTCTAAGTCTGACCGATAGCTGCGCTGCTGTAAAGAGTGCTTGA
>CAZBWS010000001.1:59012-66030 GCA_964495705.1 uncultured Gammaproteobacteria bacterium | reverse complement strand
TGCTTGAGTGCTTTATGCGGATAAGCTTTGTGGTTGCCATTGGCTAATGACTTGGTAAATTTCTTGCTCGTTTTGAGCCTTGCGAAGCGCCTCGCAAACGTCTGTATCACTAAACATTTCAGCGGCTGAGGCCAATATTTGTAAATGCTCTTCAGTGCATTCTTGGGGTACCAATAGTGCAAATAAAATATCTACATTCTGGTCGTCAATGGCGTCGTAGTCTATACCTTCATCGAGTACGGCAACGGCGACCAACGCTTCCTCTACGCCTTGCATGCGACTATGGGGAATGGCAACACCATGACCTACGCCTGTGCTACCTAGTCTTTCACGCTCTAGCATGCAAGAAAAAATTTGCGATTCGTCGAGGTTAGATTGACCTGCAGCGAGTAGCTCGCACATCATTTCTAGGGCTCGTTTTTTACTGGCAACACTTTGTTGGCAGCTAATACGTTTGGGTGTCAATAGTTTATCTAATTGCATTTCTATTAAGTCAACTACACGGCTCTGCCGTTAAGGGGGCGTATTCTATCTCAGTATTCCCATGAAAACGACATTTAGATTACTAACTATAGTCGGCTTGCGCGCCATATGCTTTTATTACGTATTATGAATTATTGAGTTGAAAAGTTGATATAGGCTAACTTTTTGATTTTTAAAGACTAATTGTTTTTTTTTTTTGTGTGGAATGGGTCTATTGTTGAATAGACCCATTCAGGTTTCATGTTGTTTTAATGCAGTTCTTCAGCCTCCTTAACTTCGTTGGCCTGGATGATCATGGCCTTTTCTCGCTTGTGGTGGTTAGTTATTTTTTCCTTGTGGCGTAAAACCTGGCGGTCTAGTTTACTTGCTAGTGCGTCGATGGCAGCATACATGTCATCGTGACTCGCATTAGCAAATAGATCTCCATTACCTCCCGCAACATGCATAGTAGCTTCAGCTTTATGTTGATGTTTTTCAATGCCGAGGATTACATGCAGCTTGGTTACGTGATCAAAGTGACGTTCAAGCTTGGATAGCTTTTCATTCACATAGTTGCGAAGAGGGTCTGTAAGATCTAAGTGATGACCGGTTAGGTTGATATGCATAGGTGTTCTCCTGTTGCTGTTGGAGAGTGGTGAAAAGCTAGGTGGCCCCTACGCGATATCATTTTTTAGCTGAGGGCCCTAGACATTTTTTACACTCTGTGAAAATACCAAATGTAAGCACGGGGCGAGAGAGGAATGAATCATGCCTTAACCCTCCCTGTGATTACGGGAGCAAGCTGAATTTTTTTTCTTATTGCTCTGTTAAGACGTGTGGACATGTATCCTGTGTTTCAAGTAGGACGACTAAATGGATTGTTAAATAGCCGCCGATTTATTCTGTTGTTAAGTCTATTTAGCGCTTATTTGTGGTGCGCGTCAAATGGCTAAATTGGCTTTAGGTGACAGACTGCAGTCTTATTATTTTAGGCGCTTACGTTCATTTGATGGAGGAAATTGCATCGCTTCGCGATATTTGGCCACAGTGCGCCTAGCCACGTTAATGCCTTGCTCTTCCAGTATTTTCGCAAGTTTACTGTCACTTAGTGGCTTACTGGTGTCCTCTTCGCTGATTAGCTTCTTAATCATGGCACGAATAGCAGTGGCAGAGCACTCTCCACCATCGGAGGTAGAGACATGGCTGGAGAAAAAATATTTAAGCTCGAATATCCCCCGCGGTGTATGCATATACTTTTGCGTGGTGACCCGTGAAATTGTCGATTCATGCATTTCTATATCTTCAGCTATTTCCCGTAAAACTAAGGGTTTCATAGCTTCTTCGCCGTAATCAAAAAACGCACGTTGGCGGGCGACGATAGATTGCGCGGTTTTCAGAATGGTTTCATTGCGACTTAATAGGCTTTTAATAAACCAGCGTGCTTCCTGTAAGTTGTCACGCAAGTAATTACCGTCGGCTCCTTTGCCACTGTTTTTAGCCATATCCGCATAGAGCTTATTGATATGTAATTTAGGAGTAAGGTCTGGGTTGAGTTCTACCTGCCAGCGCCCCTGTGCCTTGCTGACAAATACATCGGGCACAATGTACTCTACTCGATCACTAGATATGCTGGCGCCAGGCTTGGGGTTAAGGCCTTGAATTAAATGTACAGCCTCAGACAAGTCCTCTTCCTTGACCTTGAGAGCGCGTTTGAGGCGTGCATAATCATGGGTGGCTAATAGTTGTATATGCTCGCCAATAATATCCTTAGCCAACTGTATATGAGCGGTTTCTGGGGGCAGGGCGTCAAGCTGTATAATGAGGCAATTCTCAACGCTGGTAGCACCCACGCCGAGGGGGTCTAGGTGCTGTATGCGGTGAAGTACTGCTACAACCTCATCCCGCTCTACATCCTCAAATTCGCGTAATACTGAAGCGTGAATACTATCTAGGCTCTCGGTTAAGAAGCCATCGTCGTTAATGCAGTCAATGATACTATCCGCAATGAACTCATCCACAGCCGATAAGTGTGACATTTGTAGTTGCCAGAGTAGGTGGTCTTGTAATGTCTCTGTTGGGATGCCTGCTTGGGTGTCCCAGATGTCGCGATCACTATCCCCTGCTGGTGCGGAGGCGCCGCTAGAGATGGGTTCCCAATGGTCATCTGGCACGCTGTCAACCGGGGTGTCGTCTGCACTTACGGCGTGATCTTGATTTAAGTCTATGTCGTTGTCTGTCTCTGGCAATGTGTCCGTATTTTCCTCATTATTGGACTCAGTGCTTGTTTCTTCTTGCTCCAGCATGGGGTTGGATTCCAGCATTTGCTGGATTTCTTGTTGGAGTTCAAGAGAGTGTAATTGCAACAGCTTAATTGCCTGTTGCAATTGAGGGGTCATGGTAAGACTTTGACCCAGTTTAAGTTGCAGAGATTGCTTCATTTTTCAGCGTATTTATTAGTATCAGCCCAGTATAGGGCAAATATCGTGCCAAGGTAACTCGCTAAGCAATTAAAGCTTAAAATCCTCGCCTAAATACACTTCGCGTACTTTCGCATTATTCAGTACTTCATCTGGAGTGCCCTCTGCAATTACATGCCCGTTGCCTAATATATAGGCACGTTCACAGATGCCGAGGGTTTCTCGTACATTATGATCCGTAATCAGTACACCGATATCCCGTGTAGTAAGGCTGGTAATGATATGTTGAATATCACCAACTGATATAGGATCGACGCCGGCAAAGGGTTCGTCGAGTAAAATAAACTTAGGTGCGGCAGCGAGGGCGCGAGCAATTTCTACGCGGCGACGCTCACCGCCGGAGAGGGCGATACCCTCGGAGTTGCGGATGTGGGTGATCTGAAAGTCGTTTAATAGTTGCTCCATTTCATCTAGGCGCTGCTGCTTATTCAGCTCCTTGCGCAGCTGTAAAATGCCCATGATATTCTGTTCTACCGTGAGCTTGCGAAAGATAGAGGCTTCTTGGGGTAAATAGCCCACACCTAGGCGTGCACGGGCATGCATGGCTAGCGGCGTGATGTCCCGCTCATCCAGCATGATGCGTCCAGCATCAGAGGGAACTAAGCCGACCATCATATAAAAACTGGTGGTTTTTCCTGCGCCGTTGGGACCCAGCAGGCCGACGACTTCACCGCTGGATACCGCATAGGAAACATCACTAACCACATTGCGTTTTTTATAGCTTTTGGCTAGATTCTCTGCGCGCAAAATGGCCATTAAGGTAGCTGCTCTTGGGGTTTGTCAGTATTGGGGAGAAAGATTACTTTTACACGCCCAGATTCTTTACCGTCGTTATCGGCTATGATTTTATGTTGTTGAGTATTATAGCGAATCACGGCGCCGCTAATTTTGTTTAAGCCGTCATCGACAGTGGCCTGGCCTTTGAACACAATATCTGAAGAGCCTTGTCGCAACTCAATAGACTGCGCCTCTCCACTCATCGTTTGTCCCGTGTCTGTTTGTTGTTTAAAGCGGGCAAGCTTGTCGCCGCCCTGAATGTCTGCCCGGTCTAGTTGGCCGTTTTTCGCATATACCTGTATAGAGTTAGCATTGATATTAATGCTGCCTTGCACCAAGCTAACATTGCCTAGATATTTGGCAATACCCTTGCTTTGGTCGAGGTCGACTTGATCGGCCTCTATATTGATTGGCGCACTGCGATCAGACTCAAGCGCAAAGGGTTGTACAGCATATCCGCATAGGCACAACAGTATGCATAAATGTATTTTATTGAACGTGGTAAACACTCTTAACCTGTCCTTTTAAATTAAGTTGGTTGGTACCAGTGTGGAGTTGCATTGCTTGTGCTGTGATTTTACTGGCGCTGGCATTAACCACAACGCCTTGTTCTGTACTGGCGAGTTGTTCTCTAGGTTGCTGCAATAAATAATCGCTTTGCATATTCAGAGCTTGCTTTCCAGACTGTTGAATATTGACATTGCCTTGCCAGTGAAGTTCACCTAACCCCTGGCTGCTTTTGGCCGTGTCAGACTGAATTTTCCAACGGTCAAGCCCCTGTAGTGTTTGACCTTTCGGGGCATCTATTTCATGTCGGTCGTCGAAGGGAAAGTGGCGTAGAGTGTGGCCTTGCATACGCTGGCTGGCTTGCCCTTTGGCATCAAAGATAACCGCTTCAAAGCCCTTTATTTGATAGTCTACTTCCTGAGGCTGATAGCTGCGTGAGGCACTGATAGATTCCTGTGACAAGGTGTTAAACCACAGGCTAAGGGCAAAGAAGCAGGCTGCCGCCAAAACAATCGCTAGTGCAATAGTGCGCATTAATTAGCCGTGTAGATATTTGTGCAAGGCGGCATCAAGGGTGTCTTGCTGCTGCATAATGAATTCACACACATCGCGTACTGCGCCCTTGCCGCCATGGCGAGAAGTGATCCAGTGAGCATATTGTTTGACTACAGGTTCGGCGTCGCGCACGGCAATTGATAGCCCCACACGACGCATTACCGGCAGGTCGATAACATCGTCACCCACATAGGTAACTTCGTCTTTGCTGACGCCGGCTTTTGCCAGCATGTCTTCGAAGGCGCCAACTTTGTCGCGCTGACCTTGATAAACGTGTTCTATGCCAAGTTCTTGCATGCGGATAGCTACAACATTGGACGTGCGCCCGGTAATAATACCTACGGTGATACCCGAGTCTTGCAACATGCGTAAGCCTTGGCCGTCTTTGGTATAGAAAGATTTATATTGCTGACCGTCATCACCAACCATGAAGCTGCCGTCGGTTAACACGCCGTCCACATCAAAGATCGCGAGTTTGATTTTCTTTGCGCGCTCACCCGCAGAGGCTCTATCAGCGGCATTAGTTGGTGACATTATAAAACTCCCGCACGTAGCATATCGTGCATATTTAAGGCGCCAACGACTTTGTTGTTATTGTCGATAACGGCCATTGAGTTGATTTTCTTTTCGTCCATTACCTTTAAGGCGGCTGCTGCGAGCATATCTGCATTCACCGTAATAGACCCCTGTGTCATGACATCGGCTATGGCGGCATGTTTTAGATCGATACCCATATCGAAGGCACGACGTAGGTCGCCGTCGGTGAAAATGCCAAGTAGTTGTTGTTGGGCATCCACCACTGCCGTCATGCCTAAGCCCTTGGTGGTCATCTCTTTTAAAGCATCGCTAAAGCTAGCATCTCCTGCTACCACAGGCATATCCTCTCCCGAGTGCATGATGTCGTTCACGTGCAGCAATAGGCGTCGACCCAGTGCACCGCCGGGGTGAGATAGGGCAAAATCATCTTCGGTAAAGCCACGACTTTCAAGTAAGGCAACGGCCAGCGCATCGCCCATGACTAGGGTGGCGGTAGTGCTGGCGGTGGGCGCTAGATTCAGCGGGCAGGCCTCCTGTTTAACGCCGACATTAATATGCACGTCGGCAGTTTCGGCGAGTTTCGAATTGTCATTGCCCGTCATGGCAATCAGAGGGACTCCCAAGCGCTTAATCAGCGGTAGAATAGTGATGATCTCACCGGTCTCGCCCGAGTTGGATAAAGCAACAACCACATCTTTATCCGTGATCATGCCCAGGTCACCATGACTGGCTTCGCCGGGGTGTACAAAGAATGCTGGGGTGCCAGTACTGGCTAGGGTGGCGGCAATTTTACTGCCAATATGTCCAGACTTCCCCATGCCCGTGACTACAACGCGGCCCTCGCAGGCAATCATGTACTCACAGGCCTTTACAAAATCGTCATTAATACGCCACACCAGATCAGCAATGGCACGGTTTTCCGTCTCAATCACTGCAGTAGCTAAGGCTTTTACTTGATCTTTATTCATGGGCGCTATTGTAGCAGGGAAATACAGCTTTAATAACAGCAGTTTAAGCCTTAAAGTACAGCAAATTATTCAGCGAGAATGGTATGAAGGGCTATTTTTATATTCACTTGGCAGATGCCATTAAAACCAATCGCGCTAGACGCGCGCATTACATTAAGCAAACGAATGGAAAAGCCCGTGTCCTGTCTTATTGGTTGGTTTC
Source organism: uncultured Gammaproteobacteria bacterium (assembly GCA_964495705.1). GTDB lineage: Bacteria > Pseudomonadota > Gammaproteobacteria > HTCC5015 > HTCC5015 > CAZBWS01. The sequence continues at coordinate 59,545 of CAZBWS010000001.1, read as the reverse complement.
ATCTGAAGTGATGTGCCTGCCGCTGGCTCGCTACTTTGATAGCAAGGCGCAGCCCTTCATTGAACAGGGCGTACCTATTGTGCAAAACGATTTTATCGATATGGAGCATATCGCTGAGCTGGGTACAGCAACGAAGTATCAGGGCGTCGCGGATAAGGCGAGTTGTCAGCAAGTGCATCAAGCATTAAAAGCCTTAAAGAAAGACGGCTTGGCAGCGCTAAAGCAGCAGGACTATCTAGGCGTTTGCCAACAGACGGCACACGCCATAGACGTGCTTGATAAATCGGAGCAGCAGGCGGGCGCGCACTTTGCGATGAGCAAACATATATTAGAGTCGCTGGGTTTGGCGGCATTGCATGCGCCGAAATATCTTGAACAGTCCGGTGGTGAGACGGAGAAACTGGCTAAGCAGTTGGTCGGAATACAGCTGTGGTTGGCCGACACGGGTATTTATATGGATAAGCTGGCTCAGAACTGTCATGCCATGGGGGCGGGGATTATTGTTAATGATGTTCCGGAGATACCTTTTTTGG
>CAZBWS010000001.1:52081-58912 GCA_964495705.1 uncultured Gammaproteobacteria bacterium | reverse complement strand
GCATATTGGTGCATCTTGTATAGCGAGACATAAGCCATGCGCGCAAAGAAGCCTTCGATTTTTACTTCGGTCGACTTACTAAATAGGTTGCCCATCAGTGCGCCTACAGTGGAGTAACGGCTTAGGTTCACCAAAGAGCCTTTGTCGCTGTAGATGAATTCGACGGGCGGCTGGCCATTAATGCGGCGCTTTAGGGTTTTGAACAGTATGCTAGCTTGCTGGTGAGCTGATTGTGCACGCGGTGGCACGGGGCGTTCGCTGTTGGGTTGTGGGCAGTTGGCGCAGTCACCGATGGCGAAGATGTCATCGTCTAAGCTAGTTTGCAGAGTACTTTTTACTACCAATTGATTGATGCGATTGGTTTCTAGGCCGTCTAACTGGCTTAGCCATTCGGGGGCTTTAATGCCAGCCGCCCAGACTTTGATTTCTGCGGGCACAAATTTGCCGCTCTTGGTGTGGAAACCATCGGGGGTGGCTTCGCAGATCATCTCACTGGTGAGTACATTAACACCTAAGCCTTCAAGGACGTTTTGTGTGCTGGTAGAGACTTCTTCGGGTAGCACGGGCAGTACACGGTCGGCTGCGTCGATGATGGTGAATTCAATAGGCTTGTCGGCACCGGCGTCAAAGCCGTGCTCGATCATCTCGTGAATGGCTGTGTGTAATTCGGCGGCGAGTTCTACACCCGTAGCACCAGCGCCTGCGATGGCGACGTTTAACTGGCCCTCGCGCAGTTCTTGTGTTTGCGTACAGGCAATCATCCAGCGCTCTAGGAAAGTTCGTTGAAAGTTCTGTGCTTGCTTCTGTGAATCTAGGAATAGGCAGTGTTCAGAAACGCCCTTGGTGCCAAAGTCATTGGTTTGAGAGCCAATAGCAATCACTAAGCTGTCATAGCCAAAACTGCGCTGGGGGATGACGGTTTCGCCATTTTTACCAGTCGTCTCTGCTAGGCTGATGGTTTTTGTTTCGCGATCTAACCCATCCATATAACCTAGACGGAAATCAAAATAGTGGGCGCGGGCGTGAGCTGCATAGCTCAACTCGTCAATATGCGAATTAATGGTACCCGCAGCTACTTCGTGTAGTAGAGGTTTCCAGAAGTGGGTGAGAGTGCCGTCAACTAATGTAATATCGGCAAGGCTTTTTTTGCCGAGGCTGTCACCTAATTGTGTGGCCAGCTCTAAGCCGCCCGCGCCGCCGCCGACGATGACGATATGATGTTTTTTACTCATTGTTGAGTCCTATAAAATAATTTAAAGCTAGACACGGTGCTGTTTAAAATAGGCTGTGAAGCCCAGTTTTAAATTATTTCATTATTTGAATACAGTCATTAATGTACAACCGTTAGCTCAAATGGCCGCGCAGTATAACGATCTATACACGATTGGCAAAGGTGGTGGCGTGATCACGCAATGAATGACTAATAAAGAATCCTGGGCAGATGAATTTATAGCAGCATTTTACGCGTATCCTTGAGCACAGACGCAAGGTGTTGGGTAAATTGGGCCGCTAATACGCCGTCTATGACCCGGTGGTCGTAGGATAAAGACAGAGGCAGCATCAAACGTGGCTGGAAAGCTTTACCGTCATAGACCGCTTTCATTTGTGCAGGGCTAAGCCCCAAGATAGCCACTTCAGGCTCATTGATAATAGGGGTGAATGCCGTGCCGCTGAGGTGGCCAAGGCTGGAGAGGGTGAAGCAGCCGCCTTCTAGGTCAGTGGTTTTTAGCTTTTTGTTGTTGGCCTTGTCTGCCAGTTGAGCTATTTCTAGGGCAATCTCACTAATACTTTTGCTATCGGCATTGCGAATGACGGGAACGACCAAGCCCTTGGGGGTGTCCACGGCAACGCCAATATTGAAATAACTTTTCAAGGTGAGTTGTTCACCTGTCTGGTTCAATGAGCTATTAAAGCGTGGAAAGGCTTTTAAAGCAGAGACAGCGGCTTTAACGAGGAAGGGTAGGATCGTGATTTTGATACCCTGGGTGGCATAGTCTTGCTTGATACTCTGGCGGAATGCCTCGGTATCGCTGATATCGGCTTCATCAAACTGAGTAACATGGGGAATGCTACTCCAAGCGCGATGGGTGTTTTGCCCTGTTAGGCACTGTATTTTACTAAGTTCCAGTGGTTCGGTAGGGCCAAACTGACTAAAGTCGATATCAGGCCTAGATGGAAGACTGTGGTTAAACGGCTGACTGAGTTTGGCTTTCACATAGGCCTGTACATCTTCTTTAAGTATGCGTTGGTGGGGCCCAGAGCCGCCCACATGCTGTAAATCTACGCCTAATTTTCGAGCTAATTTGCGTACCGCAGGCCCCGCATGGGGAGTGTTTCTAGGTTTGGAGTTGAGCGTCTCTATCGGTGGAGGCGCTTGTTTTATACGTTGTTCTCGAGGCTCTTTTATGGAGTTTGCTTGTGGCGTGTCTTCTTGTTGGGGTTCGGGGTTGTCTTGCTTATCTTTGATGTCTGTCTCTATAGATAGTATTGGGGAGCCCTCAGATAGTTTGTCTCCCTCTTTAATGAGTATTTCGACGACTAGACCGTCCTCTGGGCTAGGTATGTCCATGGCGGCCTTGTCACTTTCTAAGGTGATCAAGGGGTCTTCCTGTTTAATGCGATCCCCCACATTAACGTTGACTTCAATCACTTCAACATCAGCGAGATCACCTATATTGGGTACTTTAATGGTGGAGTTGGCCATTAGTTATTCCCCTTGTTAGAAAGATAGCGTTGCAGGCTATCTCCATGACTGCCTGCAGCAACACTGCCTTGTTGTTCTAGTGATTGCATCGCGGCAACAGCAATATGGTAACGGTCTACCTGGAAGTGTTGGCGTAGGCGGGCGCGAGTATCGGACATGCCGTATCCGTCGGTGCCCAAAGTGGTATAGGCTTGGTCGATATAAACACGAATTTGTTCACTATAGCTACGGCTGTAGTCTGTGGCGGCTACCACGGGTTGGGGAGCATCGCTTAGACATTGTTGAACATAGCTGCTGCGCTGTTGTTCGGGGTGGTGGCGATTGTGTTTTTCTATCCCATCACCTTCGCGAGCCAATTCAGTAAAGCTGGTTGCACTCCATATATTGCTGTTTACTTGATAGTCTCGTTGCAGCAGTTCAGCGGCGGCGATGACTTCATTCAATATGGTGCCACTACCCATTAGGTTAAGACTCGCTTGCGGGTGTCGTTGCAGGGCATATAAGCCTTTGATGATGCCTGTTTCTACGCCTTCGGGCATAGAAGGGTGGCTGTAGTTTTCGTTCATCAGGGTAATGTAATAAAAAACGGATTCGTCATGGCCATACATACGCTGCATACCACTGTGTAGGATTACGGCGAGTTCATAGGCGAAGCAGGGGTCGTAGCTGATGCAGTTGGGCACGGTGGCGGCGATGAGGTGGCTGTGGCCGTCTTGGTGTTGCAGGCCTTCGCCATTCAGGGTGGTTCTGCCAGCGGTGGCGCCTAGCAAGAAGCCTCTAGCCCGAGCATCCCCCGCCGCCCAAGCTAAATCGCCGATGCGTTGAAAGCCAAACATGGAATACAGGATAAAGAAGGGCAGCATTGACACGCCATTATTGGCATAGCTAGTGCCTGCGGCTATCCAAGAGGAAAAAGCGCCTGCTTCGTTAATACCTTCTTCTAGCATTTGTCCCGCTTCGTCCTCGCGGTAATACATGACCTGGTCTTTATCCTGTGGCTCGTATAACTGGCCTACGGAAGAATAGATGCCGAGCTGGCGGAAAAGCCCATCCATGCCAAAGGTGCGAGCTTCATCGGGAATAATCGGCACGATGCGCTCACCGATGTTTTTGTCTTTACATAGGGCGGTGAGCATGCGTACAAAGGCCATGGTTGTGGAAATCTCACGTTCTCCGCTGCCCTCAAAGAAGTTTGGAAAACTATCTAATGCCGGTATTTCTAGGCTATCCGCATGGGCTTTGCGTTGGGGCAGGTGACCGCCTAATTCGGCGCGTCGCGCTTGCATATACGCTAACTCAGGGCTGTCATCAGCGGGCTTGTAATAGTTGGCCTGTTCCACGTCTTCGTCGCTGAGCGGGAGGTGAAAGCGCTTACGGAAATCACTTAAATGTTCTATATCTAACTTTTTCTGCTGGTGGGATTGGTTCATGCCTTCGCCTTGGGTGCCCATACCATAGCCTTTTACCGTTTTGGCAAGAATGACAGTAGGCTGGTCTTTTGTTTGCATTGCCTCGTGATAGGCGGCATAAACCTTATGCGGGTCGTGACCTCCACGATTAAGCCGCCAGATATCTTTGTCGGAAAGCTGTGAAACCATGGCTTTAACGTCAGGGTGCTTGCCAAAGAAGTGTTCACGGGTATAGGCGCCGCCCTTGGCTTTATAGTTTTGGTATTCACCGTCTACGGTATCTTCCATGACTTTGAGCAGGTGGCCATCTTTGTCCTTGGCAATCAGCGGATCCCAATAGGCACCCCAGATCACTTTGAGCACCCGCCACCCCGAACCTCTAAAATCAGACTCTAATTCCTGAATAATCTTGCCGTTACCGCGTACAGGGCCATCTAAGCGTTGCAAATTGCAGTTGATAACAAAGACTAAATTATCCAGCTTTTCCCGAGAGGCCATATTCAAAGCCCCCAGCGTTTCGGGCTCGTCAGTTTCCCCATCGCCGATAAAACACCAGACCTTGCGTTGGCGTGTGTCTGCTAGCCCCCTCGCGTGTAGGTATTTCAAAAAACGCGCTTGATAGATAGCGGTAATAGGGCCTAAGCCCATAGAGACAGTTGGGAATTGCCAGAAATCGGGCATCAGCCAAGGATGCGGATAAGATGACAGACCTTTGCCGTCACACTCTTGTCGAAAGCTATCTAACTGTTCTTCTGAAATGCGCCCTTCAAGAAAGGCGCGGGCATAGATGCCTGGAGAGGAGTGGCCTTGGATGTAGACTAAGTCTCCGCCGTGGCTTTTATTCGGTGCATGCCAAAAGTGGTTAAAGCCTACATCATAGAGTGTGGCTGCAGAGGCGAAGCTTGCGATATGCCCACCTAAGGAAGAGTCTTTGCGGTTGGCTCGTACCACCATTGCCATGGCATTCCAGCGAATAATAGAGCGGATACGCCACTCTAAATCTGCATCTCCAGGGCTGCGCTGTTCTTTATGGGCAGGAATCGTATTAAGGTAAGCCGTGGTAGCGGAATACGGCAGATAAGCACCGCTGCGGCGAGCTTTCTTAATCATTTCCTGTAATAAAAAATGGGCGCGCTCTGGGCCGCCGGTGTCTAGCACAGATTCTAATGCCTCTAGCCACTCTTGGGTTTCGGTAGCGTCGCTGTCTGTAATATGGGGGTGAGTCATGGCCGCCTCGTGGGTTGCTTTTATTATTGTTAGCTAGGTATTTTTTTTGGGTAAAAAAAGTAACCATTACATTGAATATAATGGGAAAAAAATAAAAGTCAGCCAAGCAGAAAAAACAAATATGTCAATATAGACATTGCTATTGTGTACTAGCCAGTAAATCCCTGCAATTAACTGATTTTTAATGTAAAATCTGCGCTCTCTAAAATTCCATCGCAATTCGTGGAGCGCATTGAACAATGTCTGTTGTTAAAGAAGATGTAAAAAAAGTCGTCCTAGCCTACTCTGGTGGCCTAGACACCTCGATTATCGCCAAGTGGCTACAAGACACTTATGAGTGTGAAGTGGTGACTTTTACCGCTGACTTAGGTCAGGGTGAAGAAATAGAGCCTGCACGTGCCAAGGCACAAGCCATGGGCATTAAGGAGATTTACATCGAAGACCTGCGCGAAGAATTTGTGCGCGATTTTGTCTTCCCTATGTTCCGCGCCAATGCGATCTATGAAGGTGAGTACCTACTGGGTACATCCATTGCTCGTCCATTGATTTCTAAGCGTTTGATCGAAATTGCTAATGAAACCGGTGCGGATGCGGTATCTCATGGTGCTACGGGTAAGGGTAACGACCAAGTTCGCTTTGAAATAGGTGCTTATGCACTCAAGCCCGACGTACAAGTGATTGCCCCGTGGCGTGAGTGGGACTTGAACTCACGCCAGAAGCTGATGGCTTATGCTGAAGAGCATGGTATTGCGATCGAGAAGAAGCGCGGCCAGAAGTCGCCTTACTCTATGGACGCCAACTTGCTACACATCTCCTACGAAGGCGACGTGCTAGAAGACCCTTGGCATGAAGCCGAAGACGATATGTGGTTGTGGTCGGTGTCTCCTGAGAACGCACCAGACAAGGCAACTTACCTGAACCTGACTTATAAGAACGGCGACATCGTAGCGATTGACGGTGAAGCAATGAGCCCAGCAACGGTACTGACTTATCTAAACAAGGTGGGCGGCGAAAATGGCGTAGGTCGTTTGGACATCGTAGAAAACCGTTATGTGGGCATGAAGTCGCGTGGCTGCTACGAGACGCCCGGCGGCACGATCATGATGAAGGCGCACCGCGCCATTGAATCCATCACATTGGACCGTGAAGTCGCACACCTAAAAGACGAGCTAATGCCAAAGTACGCCAGCATGGTCTACAACGGCTACTGGTGGAGCCCAGAGCGCATCATGATGCAGAAGATGATCGACGAGAGCCAGAAAACGGTGAACGGCGATGTGCGCGTGAAACTATATAAAGGCAGCGTAACAGCCGTGGGCCGTAAGTCTGAAACGGATAGCTTATTTGATCCAGCGATTGCGACCTTTGAAGATGACGAAGGGGCTTACAATCAGCAGGATGCAGAAGGGTTTATTAAGTTGAATGCGCTGAGGCTGCGGATTGCGGCGAATCGGAAGTAGATGAGAAGCCCGCTTTATGCGGGCTTTTTTG
>CAZBWS010000001.1:44509-51981 GCA_964495705.1 uncultured Gammaproteobacteria bacterium | reverse complement strand
CGGATTGCGGCGAATCGGAAGTAGATGAGAAGCCCGCTTTATGCGGGCTTTTTTGTAATTTAAAATTCAAATAATAAGTGTAAATAGTTATGTTTTTTGGTGCTAAATCTATACTTTTTTAATTATGATTTTGTTGCTTTCATTCTCTGTGGGAGCTCCCGTAGGCTGGTGCTGAGGCACGAAGCCCAGCATTCAGTTGTCATCCTGAGCGAAATGTAATGTAGCCGAAGGATCTGGGTAACTGAAAATACGGTGAGCTAGATCTTTCGACTCCGCTAACGCTACACTCAAGATGACAATATATGCGGATAGGCTCCCACAGCCCATCCGCATACAAAACTATTTAAGCTTCTTAAACTTCATCCGCTTAGGATTGGCGGCTTCCTCTCCCTTACGACGTTTCAAGTCTTCTTCGTACTCCGCATAGTTACCCTCAAAGAACACGACCTCGCCGTCGTTCTCAAAAGCGATCATATGCGTGGCGATGCGGTCTAGGAACCAGCGGTCGTGGGAGATGACCACGGCGCAGCCAGGGAAGTTGAGTAGGGCGTCTTCGAGTGCACGTAGGGTTTCTACGTCAAGGTCGTTGGTGGGTTCATCGAGCAGCAATAGGTTGCCACCGCTTTTCAGCAGTTTGGCGAGGTGAACGCGGTTTCTTTCACCACCAGACAGGTCGCCGATGCGTTTTTGCTGGTCGCCGCCCTTGAAGTTGAAGCGGCCCACATAGGAGCGCGAGGCGACTTCATAAGTGCCCACTTGAATGGTATCCAGTCCGTCGGATATTTCTTCAAACACGGTTTTATCATCCGCCAATGCATCACGGCTCTGATCAACGTGAGCAATGTGTACGCTCTCGCCGACGGTGACGGTACCTGTGGTCGGTTGCTCGTCCCCCGTCAGCATCTTGAATAGGGTCGTTTTACCTACACCATTGGGGCCAATTACACCGACGATGCCACCGGGCGGCAGGCGGAAGCTGAGGTTTTCATAGAGTAGGCGATCGTCGTAGGCCTTACTTACGCCGTCTAACTCTATCACATTGTTACCAAGGCGTGGCCCAGGTGGAATGTAGAGTGATTGAGTTTCGTTGCGCTTTTGGAAGTCGCTGGAGGAGAGCTCTTCAAAGCGTTTCATACGCGCTTTACTCTTAGCTTGGCGCCCCTTAGGGTTTTGACGAACCCACTCCAATTCTTCTTTCATGGACTTGATGCGCGAGCCTTCTTGTTTCTCTTCAATCGCTAGGCGTTGGCTTTTTTGATCTAACCAAGAAGAGTAGTTGCCTTCCCAGGGAATACCTTGGCCGCGATCAAGCTCTAGAATCCAGCCTGCCACATTATCTAAGAAATAACGGTCGTGTGTTACAGCGACTACCGTGCCTGCGTAATCGTGTAGGAAGCGCTCTAGCCAAGCCACGGATTCAGCGTCGAGGTGGTTAGTCGGCTCGTCCAAGATCAGCATTTCTGGAGCTGATAGCAATAATTTGCACAGCGCCACACGGCGTTTCTCACCGCCGGATAGCTTGGAGACATCTGCATCCCAAGGTGGTAGACGCAGGGCGTCAGCGGCAATTTCTAGTTTGTGATCTAAATTGTGTGCATCACCTGCTTGAAGAATGTTTTCTAAACGGGCTTGCTCAGCGGCGAGGGCGTCAAAGTCGGCGCCTTCTTCGGCATAGGCGGCATAGACTTCTTCCAAGCGTGCTTGGGCGGCGTTGATTTCAACTAAGCCCGCTTCCACATTGCCGCGCACATCTAGGCTTTCATCTAGCTCTGGTTCTTGCGCCAGATAGCCGATTTTTAAGTCCGCCATAGGCCGAGCTTCACCGACGATGTCTTTATCCAACCCCGCCATGATTTTCAATAAGGTAGACTTACCCGCACCGTTGTAACCGAGTACGCCAATTTTGGCCCCAGGGAAGAAGTTGAGGTAGATGTCTTTAAGAATGTATTTGTTAGGAGGAACGACTTTGCCTAAGCCATTCATTGTATAGACGTATTGAGCCATGGAGTGTCTCTATTATATAAGGTGAAAGATATTCTAAAAGGGGGCTTTATTTGCCTAAAAATCGCTTAATGGCTAAGCGGCTTAGCATATTGATATTGATGCCTTGTTTGGCGGCAATTTTTTGCATTTCCAGCAGATATTCTTTCTCTAGCTGGAATGAGACCATGATTAAGTTTTGGCCCTGTTGAGGGTTTGCTGCTTGGCCGCCATTATCTTGGTCAGAGCCAAGGTCTGGCATATCTATTTCGATGGCAGGTGAGTCTGGCAACATAGATTCATCAATAGTTGGAACTTCTAGAGTTTCGTTAGGTTTTTCTGATGCCTGAATTTTATGTTGCTGCACCGCGCGCTCTTCAGCAGGGCGAGCGGTTTTTGCTTCTTCGGCAGGCTTCGCCCATTTTGAGCCAAAATTAATGACCCATTTTCCGTCTACGCTATTTATTTTCTTACCTTGGCGAAAGGCTTTATGTGTGTTTGACCCATGAGTACTCGAGATCAGAGCGTCAATAGACGCCTGTGGAACTTTCATTCTCTTTAGTGCCGTGACCAATTCTTTTTGCTGGTCTTTGGTGATACTTGCTCGTGCCATTTTCGGTTATTCCAAGTTTTTACTGCTGCTATGTAAATTAAGTGTAGCTATGCTGGCGATTATACGCAGAAAAGAGCGCGGAAAAATGAAGTAATGGTCTGTTTCGAGCATTGAGGCGCATAAAATGCTCAACATGACTATTTTTTAAGTCAAATGTGACAAATTCTACAAGCCTAGCGGCGATCTTTGGCGTAAAATCCCTCGCTCGAAAGCTTATATTACTTTTTATTTAGGCAATTTAGACAAACTACCTGATTAGAGTGAGTATTTTGTCTAAATTTCTTACCCACTGTGGAGTACTACTATGTTCAACAAAAAAATGACATTGGCCGGCTTTGACGATGTGCTAGCAGACGCTATTTCTGCTGAAAATGTACGTCAAGAAGAGCATATTGAACTGATTGCCTCTGAAAACTATACCAGCCCTCGTGTGATGGAAGCCCAAGGCAGCCAGTTAACGAACAAGTATGCAGAAGGTTACCCTGGCAAGCGCTACTATGGTGGCTGCGAGCATGTGGATATTGCCGAGCAATTGGCGATCGACCGCGCTAAAGAACTGTTTGGTGCTAAGTACGCTAATGTACAGCCACACTCTGGCTCGCAGGCCAATGCTGCAGTTTACTTCTCTTTGCTACAGGCGGGCGACACCGTAATGGGCATGAGCTTGGCCCACGGAGGGCACTTGACCCACGGTGCTAAGGTGAACTTTTCGGGTAAGGTGTTTAACTCAGTACAGTACGGCCTTAACCCTGAGACGGGTTTGATTGATTATGATGAGATGGAAGCGCTAGCGGTTGAGCACAAGCCAAAAATGTTGGTCGGCGGCTTCTCCGCTTATTCTCAGGTCGTTGACTGGGCGCGTATGCGTGAGATTGCCGATAAAGTTGGCGCGTACTTGTTCTGCGATATCGCCCACGTTGCTGGTCTGGTGGCGGCTGGTCTATATCCTTCACCTGTTGGCATTGCGGATGTAGTAACGACAACTACACATAAAACATTGCGTGGCCCTCGTGGCGGTTTGATCTTGGCCAACGACGATGAAGAAATTAACAAGAAGCTTAACTTCTGGGTATTCCCAGGTACACAGGGTGGCCCGTTGATGCACGTGATTGCCGCCAAGGCGGTCGCGTTCAAGGAAGCCTTGCTTCCAGAGTACAAAGACTATCAAGCCCAAGTTATCACCAACGCCAAAACTATGGCGGCAGTGATGATTGAACGTGGTTACAATATCGTATCAGGTGGTACAGAAAATCACTTGTTGTTGGTAGACCTAATAGCCAAGGGTGTCACAGGTAAAGCGGTAGACGCAGCACTAGGTGCGGCGAATATCACCGTCAATAAAAATGCTGTGCCGAATGACCCGCAGTCACCCTTTGTGACCAGTGGCATCCGTGTCGGCACACCTGCGGTAACCTCACGTGGCTTTAAAGAAGCTGAAATCACTCAGCTGACGGGCTGGATGTGTGATGTGATGGACGATGTGGAAAATGAATCTGTTCAAGCTGAAGTAAAGCAGAAAGTGCTTGAGCTTTGTGCTCGTTTCCCGGTTTACCCAGAGTCATAATGGATTAATGCGGATGGGCTGAGAGCTTATCCGCATCCAAGATTTTAAAAGAGCAGGCTTCGGCCTGCTTTTTTTGTTATTTGCTGGTTGCACATATATAGTAGCTACGGTACTTTTCACCTACAAAATATAGAGATAACACTATGCGCTGTCCCTTCTGCGGAGCCAACGATACTAAGGTCATTGATTCACGCTTAGCCAATGATGGTGAAAAAGTTCGCCGTCGTCGTGAGTGTTTAAAGTGCTCAGAGCGATTTACCTCTTACGAGACAGCTGAACTGTCTATGCCTCGTGTTGTTAAGACAGATGATACGCGTGAGCCTTTTATTGAACAAAAACTTCGAGATGGTGTACATCGCGCATTAGAAAAGCGCCCCGTTAGTACGGAAGATACCGAGACATCCATTGCGCATATAAAGCGTAAGCTATTAGCGGCAGGGGAGCGGGAGGTGCCTTCACGCAAAGTCGGAGAGCTAGTCATGCACGAGCTGCGCAAGCTAGACCATGTTGCCTATATTCGCTTTGCTTCCGTTTACCTCAGCTTTGAAGACATTAGTGCCTTTAAGGAAGTGATTGGCAACTTAGAAAATGAGCCGACGCCTGAAGAGCGTAGAAATCAGATTTCTTTGTTGGATGAGGAATAGTTGTTTAACCTCGACGACCATCATTACATGGCTCGCGCTCTGCAATTAGCAGAGCGCGGTCGTTTTAGCACCCACCCAAATCCTCGGGTGGGCTGTGTGATTGTGGCAGGTGGCGAAGTGGTTGGTGAAGGCTTTCACGAGCGCGCAGGGCAGGGCCATGCGGAAGTGAATGCGCTAGCGCAGGCGGGTGATAAGGCCAAAGGTGCTACTGCTTATGTGACCTTGGAGCCATGTTCTCATCAAGGGCGCACACCACCCTGCGCCAAGGGTTTGATAGAAGCCGGTGTGGCAAAAGTCATAGCTGCAATGGTCGATCCTAATCCACAAGTTTCAGGTCGCGGTCTTAAATTATTGGAAGAGGCGGGCATCGCAACCGCCAGCGGTTTGATGGAAGTTCAGGCCAAGGCATTAAACCCTGGCTTTATCACTCGCATGTCACAGCAGCGCCCCTTTGTGCGTTTAAAGATGGCAGGCAGTTTGGATGGTCGCACAGCCATGGCAGATGGCGATAGTGTATGGATTACCGGCCCAGAGGCGCGCCAAGATGTACAGCGTTTGCGTGCCCAGGCTGATGCGATTATCACAGGTATAGGCACTGTGTTGGCGGATGACCCTAGTTTAAATGTTCGTTACGAAGTGCCAGCGCCGTATGCAAAACCGTCACAGCAACCTATCCGCATTATCTTGGATAGTCAGTTACAAACCCCTCTAGATGCCAAGATCATTAATGTAGAAGGGCAGGTGCTTATATTTGCTGGTATATCAGCTGACTCTGAGCGAGTGAAAGCCCTGCAATCTATCGGAGTAGAGGTTGTTTTAATTGATAGCGATAAAAATGGCCTGAACTTAACCGCTGTCATGGCCGAGCTGGCGAAGCGCGATATTAACGAATGTCATGTAGAGTGTGGTGCAAAACTAGCTGCTGCCTTTGTGCAGGCTCAGTTAGTGGATGAAATGGTTTATTATATGGCACCCTGTTTTATGGGGGGAGCGGCGCGACCACTGTTGGACTTGTCTATTGATAAGATGGTAGACAAGCGATCAATACAGATAAGCTCAATGGGCCGTGTAGGTGAAGATGTTCGCATGGTTTTAAATTTTTTATAGAGTAAGTTTATGTTCACTGGCATCATTCAATCCATCGGCGAAATCGCCGCTATTCAACCCAAGGGCGGCGATGTACGTCTGTATATCAAGGCAGGCAAGCTGCAAGTTAACAATGTTGCCTTGGGCGATAGCATTGCCACCAATGGTGTTTGCCTAACGGCAGTTGAGCTGCCCAGCGATGGCTTTTGGGCGGACGTGTCGCGCGAGACATTGGATTGCACTTCTGTCGGTGATTGGAAAGTCGGTCAGTCGGTCAACCTGGAAAAAGCCATGACACCAGAGACGCACTTTGGTGGGCATATAGTATCGGGTCATGTAGATGGCCTTGGGGAGGTGTTGTCGGTTAAGCAAGACGGCCGTTCTTGGCGTTTTGTACTGAGAGCCCCGAAAGAGTTGGCCAAGTATATTGCGGCTAAAGGCTCTATCACGGTTGATGGTACTAGCCTGACTGTAAACCACGTGGACGGGAATGAGTTTGGCTTGAATATTGTGCCCCATACGCTACAAGAAACAGTGATGGGCACTTATTCAGCGGGTACACAGGTAAACTTGGAAGTGGATTTGATTGCTCGCTATCTAGAGCGTTTATTATTGGGTGATAAGGCCGCAGAGAAGGGTGTGGCTCAGGGTGTGTCGCTTGAGAGTTTAGCTAGTGCGGGCTTTCTAAAATAAGACGAATAAAAGGAGGAGCAGGGTAATGGACGAAGTTATTGGAGCTTTCAAGTTGATCGCCTTTTGTGTTGCTTTTGGGGTTGTTGTTGGAATTGCTATATTGGTTGTATCTTTTATTAATACAGTGTTTGACTGTGAAGTCTGTGGAGTGGAATTTTCTGAGCGCGCCCAAAAGCATCCATTGGAACACCAGGGCAAGAATTTAACTATTTGTACTCAATGTAAAAACAAAATTAATAAGAAAAAATCGTCTGAAGGTTTTGATGCTTTTTTCAAGAAGGGGGGAGCTGAAGGCGTGCTAGGTGTTGAGGAAAGCAGTGGCCCGCTTAAAGTTGATGTTAGGGGGATGGATATACCGTCGTCGGATAAAATAAAATTAGTTGCAATCAAACCACTGAAAATTAAGGATGGAGACCTCATTAAGGCAAGTAGGGTACATAAGCGATATTCAATTAACGTGACTCCACAATTGCCTGGCTTGTTCGAATACGACTCCGAAAAAACAGTAAATGTATTCGTGTTGGCTGGCAGTAAAGATGAGGCCTTTAACGCATTATCAAATCACCTTACAGGAAAGTATGCCTTTTTGGGGCGGAAAAAACCCAATTCTGCCGAATGTGGGGAGTGGTACGGGGGTGATAAATGTTTATTTATTTTACTGGGGTTTGAGAAGGAGGCATGAGGGTTTACATCTCTCTTGCAATTCCGCGCCCGTATCCGGAGTCATGTTGTAATGCGGATAGGCTGAAAAAGTCTTATTTTTAGCCTATCCGCATAAGCCTATGTCGCTCATTCTCCCTCTGTGTCTTTGCGTCTCTGTGACGCTGACTTAATCTAGATAGTCTCTTGGCGCGTTTTCTAGTAAAATGCCCGCAACATTCCAATTAGCTCT
>CAZBWS010000001.1:25025-44409 GCA_964495705.1 uncultured Gammaproteobacteria bacterium | reverse complement strand
GATAGTCTCTTGGCGCGTTTTCTAGTAAAATGCCCGCAACATTCCAATTAGCTCTTTAACAAATAGGTAGCCACATGGCCTTTAACTCCGTTGACGAAATTATCGAAGACCTGCGTCAGGGTAAAATGGTCATCATCGTAGATGATGAAGATCGTGAAAATGAAGGTGATTTATTGATGGCTTCGGAGCATGTGACTCCAGAAGCGATTAATTTCATGGCTACTTATGGGCGCGGCTTGATCTGCGCCACGCTCACAGAGCAGCGCTGTAAGCAGCTAAACTTGCCATTAATGGCACAGCAGGGCGAAGCGCACCACGCAACTAACTTTACTGTTTCTATCGAAGCCGCTGAAGGTGTGACGACGGGTATATCCGCTGGCGATCGTGCCGTGACGGTATTAGCTGCAGTGAAGCGCGATGCAACTCCAGAAGATATTATTCAGCCTGGCCACATCTTCCCGCTAATGGCGCGTGAAGGTGGTGTGCTGGTGCGTGCAGGTCACACGGAGGCGGGTTGTGACTATGCACGCCTTGCGGGTTGCGAGCCGTCTTCGGTGATTGTTGAAATCCTAAATGACGACGGCACTATGGCGCGCCGCGATGACTTAGAGATTTTCGGCGAGAAGCACGGCCTGAAAATTGGCTCCATCGAAGACCTCATCCGCTATCGCGTAGAAAACGAGCGCACGGTTGAGCCAGCGCATACTGCACCATTCTCTACAGAGTTTGGCGATTTTCAGTTGCACGCCTATACCGACACGATTAAAAACCAAACCCACATGGCTTTAGTTAAGGGTGACATCAAAGCGGACGAGCCTTGCTTGGTGCGCGTGCATGTTGAGCACCCACTGCACGATACGCTATCTGCGACCAAGGGCCACGGTTGGCCTCTACACGACGCTATGCAGCGTGTACAAGAAGCGGGCACAGGCGTGATTGTTTTACTGCGTGAAACCTCTACACCGGTTGACTGGCTAGATCAGCTAAAAGCCCACAACGAAGACAGTACTGCCGCACCGAAGGATGACACGGGCAAGCAGCGCTCCGTCGCCCCTGAATATTTATGGGCCTATGGCGTAGGTGCACAAATCTTGTCAGACTTAGGCGTGAGTAAAATGAACTTGATGTCGGCGCCTAAGTCCTTTCACGGGCTGGCGGGCTTCGGCTTAGAAATTGCGGAATACGTTAAGCCGTAATAGGGCTTTGCTTTATTCTCTATACTTAAACAAACACAACACTAGGTGAAAAATATGAACGAATTAAAAGGTCTATACAACGACGTTGCTGGTAAGAAGTTTGCCATTGTGAATGGCCGCTTTAATGGTTTTATTGTTGAGAGCCTAAAGGCCGGCGCAATTGACGTATTGCTACGCCACGGTGCTAGCGACAGCGACATTACTACGGTAGAAGTGCCGGGTGCATTTGAGCTGCCATTGGTCTGCGACAAGCTAGCCGCAACGGGCAAGTACGATGCGGTTATCGCCTTGGGCGCGGTGATTCGCGGCTCTACTACGCATTATGACTATGTGTGTAATGAGGCGGCCAAGGGCATCTCTGCGGTGAACGCTAAGCACGGCTTGCCAGTAATCTTTGGTGTGATCACCACTGAAAATATCGAGCAGGCGATTGAGCGTGCCGGTACTAAGGCGGGCAACAAAGGTGCTGAGTCTGCGATTACCGCTATCGAAATGGTTAGCTTGCTAGGGCAGATCTCTTAATCGTGAGCGAGACTAATTCAACAGAAAATGCTGCGTCGCCCAAAAAGGGCGGCGGCAGTTTAACCCGCGGTCGCCATCAGGCCCGCGTGCGTGCAGTGCAGGCTTTATATCAGTGGGACCTAAATCCCATTGGCCCACAGGCATTGGTTAGAGAATATTTCTCTGGCGCCCATGATATGAAAAAAGTTGATGCAGACTATTTCCAAGCACTGGTTGTCGGTGTGATTGATGGCCAAGATGAAATTGATGCCTGCTTTACCACACACATTCAGATTGAACTCTCATTGCTTGACCCTATCGAGCGTAGCGTATTGCGACTTTCAAGCTATGAGCTAAAACACCGCTTGGATGTACCTAAGCGTGTGGTGATCAATGAAGGTGTTGAGATGGCTAAGTCTTTCGGCGCTGAAGATGGCCATAAGTTTGTGAACGGCGTGTTAGATAAGGTTGCTCGCGACCTGCGTGTGCACGAGAAGTAATATAGCGCGCAGGGCTATTTTTATCCCATGTCCGAATTCTCCCTCATAGACTTACTGCACCAGCATATCCGCATAGTTCGGGATGATGTTGTTGTAGGTACAGGGGATGATTGTGCGATTGTAGACGTACCCGCTGGCTTTCAGTTGGCGGTTAGCACGGACACCTTAATTGCCGGCCGTCACTTTCCTTTAGATACTGCTCCCCATGCTATTGGCTTCAAGTCTTTAGCGGTAAATTTAAGTGATCTTGCCGCAATGGGCGCAACGCCTACTTGGGTGAGTTTGGCGCTGACTTTACCCGACCAAAACACCGAGTGGTTAGATGATTTTGCCAAGGGCTTTGCCGAGCTGGCGGCTAAACATAATGTGCAGCTGATCGGTGGAGATACCACCAGCGGCAAGCTGTCTATCACGGTTACCGTTATGGGCTTGCTGCCAACAGGGCAGGGCTTGCAGCGCTCAGGAGCAAAAGTGGGTGATGACCTGTATATCAGCACAAGTGAAGGCTTAGGCGCAGCAGGTTTTGAGTTAAGCCACTCTGAGTTAGGCAAACGCCCGAGTCTAGACTATCCGCATCCACGCGTAACACTGGGGCAAGAGCTGCTCAATCAGGCAACGAGTTGTATTGATGTTTCTGATGGTTTGTTGGCGGATCTAGGGCATATATTAAAAGCCAGTAATGTAGGGGCGGAGATTCAGCTGGACAAGTTGCCTTTCTCTAAGCAGTTAGAAAGTTTGAGCTATGCGGATAGGCTAAAGCTAGCCCTGTGTGCCGGGGATGAGTACGAGCTGTGCTTTACGGCTAAGCCCGAACAATCTAATAAGATTATTGCATTAGCTGAGCAGCTAGATTTAACGCTGACTAAAATTGGAAGCATGACAGCCGATACCGGTATCAACCTATACAAGCGCAATGACGAACGCTATGATCTCAGCTTACTTGGCGAGCATGGCTATAACCACTTCGCGCAATAACCAGGAAATAACGTGGCAGACATAAACCCTAAATTCATTGATTTATTGAAAAACCCTGTGCACTTCTTAGCCTTCGGTTTTGGCTCGGGCTTAGCGCCAAAAGCACCGGGCACTTTCGGTACATTGATGTCTGTGCCCTTGTTTGCCTTGATGATGCAATTGAATTTTTGGGGCTTTGTCACTGTGACGATAATCGTTACATTGACCGGTTTTTACCTGTGTGGCAAAACCGCTAAAGATTTAGGCGTGCACGATCACGGCGGTATTGTGTGGGATGAATTTGCGGGTTTTTTTGTGACGATGCTGCCGCTGCAAGCCATTGGCAATGTTCATGACTCGCGTTTTTGGTTGATTACCTTGCTAGGCTTTGTAGTGTTTCGCCTATTTGATGCACTTAAACCGTGGCCGATTATTTGGTTCGATAAAAATGTTCATGGTGGCCTAGGTATTATGGTTGATGATTTGGTTGCGGGATTAGCCAGCTTAGCTGTGGTACAGGCAGCCATCTATGGTGGTTTGTAATGTATAAGCGCCTTCTGTTTGTATTTACCTTGGCTGTGTCGCTAAGTGTTGGCGCGCGTGAGAAGTTACCTGCTGTTGCGCTATCTGGGGTGTTAGGTAGCAAGGTGATATTAGAGGTTGATGGTCAACGCCATGTTCTGGCCGATGGAGATGTAACGGAAGAGGGGGTCACCCTACTCAGCCATGATCATGAAAAGGCCCGTATCAAAATAAAGGGTAAGCGCTACCAGATTAAGCTGGGCGCAGCGCCTGTGGGGTCTAGTTATGCTGCTCGGGCAGCTGCGACTGAGCATAATGTGTATAAAGATAGTTATGGGATGTATCGCACGGTGGGCTTAATTAATGGCCGCACGACTAAGTTTTTGGTGGATACCGGAGCCAGTAGTATTGCAATGAGCACCCGCTCAGCAAAGAAGCTGGGCATTGATTTTATTCGTCTATCCAAAGGCCAGCGCCGAATTACCAATACAGCCAATGGGCAAGCGTATTTTTACCCGGTTGTTTTAGACTCCGTGTCGGTAGGAGGGATCGAAGCCAAATTTGTGCAGGCGGCTATTATTGAAGGCGATGCGACCGATAGTATTCTGTTAGGTATGAGTTATCTTGGTCGCTTGAATATCTCCCAGCAACAGGGTGTTATGACCTTTCAGACCAAGTAGAAGCTATACCTCAACCCCTAACTCCCTTAAAAACTCACAAGTCCGAATCAATGGCAGGCCTATTAAACTCGTTGGATCATCGCCTGATTGGCGCTTAAATAAGCTAACACCTAAGCCTTCGCATTTAAAGCTGCCTGCGCAGTCCAGCGGTTGCTCAATGCGGATATAGCGCTGGGCAGTGCTTTTATCAAAATTGCGAAACTCAACGTGGTACTCGATGGAGTCACTCAGCACCTTGTTGCCTAACTGTAAGCATAAGCCAGTATGAAAAGTAACTGTTTTACCACTACAGTGCATGAGTTGTTGAATTGCTTTTTCTTGCGTACCCGGTTTGCCAAGTAGCTCCCCATTAACACAGGCGACTTGATCGCTGCCGATGATGATAGCTTCTGGATGCTTGAGGGAAATAGCGAGAGCTTTTTGCTCGGCTAAGCGTTGCGCAAGCTTTCTTGCAGGTTCATTAAGGTGGGCGGTTTCGTCAATATTGGGGCTGATAGAATTAAAGGGCAGTTGTAAGCGTGCCAATAACTCACGGCGATAAGGGGAACTAGAGGCTAAAATGAGTGGGTTTTTCATAAATGACTGCTTTTATAGGCTTTTTAAGTGTTTTAACTGCTTAGATCCTTTGACAGGGCGAGGGAAACTGCCTAAAATCGCGCCCCTATGTTCGACAAACTGCCAAAAATCGTCGATCCTGAAAAATTAGCTCAGAATGGTGCTGATTTTAAAGGCTTTTATGAGCTAAAAACAATGCCTCGTTTACGGGATATTGTTGAAGATGATTCTGGTATTTGCGAAGCTCAGCTCGTATTGGCTTATTCTCAAGGTACACGCTTGAAGTTAGTCGGACAGGTTAAGGCAAGTTTGAATTTGATTTGCCAGCGTTGCTTAGAAAGCTTTGGCTGCCTAGTAACTAGCGATGTTGATATTGAGCTAGTTCGTGAAGAGGGGCAAGAGCACCGCGAACACGATGTTTATGTCTTGGATAGTGAAGGAGCTTTACCGCTACTAGAGCTGATCGAAGATGAAATATTGCTGCAGATACCGAGTATGCCTAAGCATGAGCATATTGTGGATTGTAAGCAAGATATGATTGAAAGGGCGACAGAGTATGTGCCTGAAGAAGATGAGGAAGAGAAGCAAAACCCCTTCGCCGTCTTAAAGAATTTAAAGAAATAGATATAGCTATTAAGCTGGAGTAAAAACCATGGCCGTTCAAAAATCTCGAAAGTCTCGTTCAAAGCGTGGCATGCGCCGCTCTCACGACGCATTGTCAGGACCTACATTATCTGTAGATTCAACTAGTGGTGAAACTCACCGTCGCCACCATGTAACAGCTGACGGCTTTTACAAGGGTGAGCAGGTTATTCAGAAAAATACAGCTGAATAATTGCTAAGCACTGAAATGCAAACGGGCGACTCATAGAGTCGCCCGTTTGCGTATTAGGGATAGTAAAAATGAAAAGCGAAACCATACGTATAGCAGTAGATGTGATGGGGGGCGATGATGGCCCGTTGGCAACTATTCCTGCGGTTATGTTGGCCTTGCAGGTTAAGTCTGACTTAGAAGTTATTCTTGTTGGTCAAGAACTAGGCATTCAAGAAGCCTTGGGTGAGGCACAGTCTCATCCAAGGCTCAGTATTTATCATGCTAGTGATAGTGTGCGCATGGATGAGATGCCAGCGCGTGCGCTGCGCCGCGGCCAGCAGACATCCATGTGGAAGGCAGTGCAATTGGTTGCGCAAGGTGAAGCGGATGCCTGTGTCAGCGCGGGTAATACGGGGGCGTTGATGGCTATTTCTCGGCATTTGCTCAAAACCCTTCCTGGCATTGATCGCCCAGCGATATGTGCGGCGCTGCCCACTCGTATAGGGCATACCTATATGTTGGACCTGGGCGCCAATGTCAGCTCGGATAGCGATCAACTATTACAGTTTGCTGTAATGGGAGCGGCCTTAGTTGAGGCGTTGTATGACAAGCTATTGCCGACCGTGTCACTACTCAATATAGGCAGTGAGATCACTAAAGGGCATGATGTTTTGCATCGAGCAGCTGAACACATCAAAGATAGTGGTTTGAATTATCAAGGCTTTGTAGAAGGGACTGACTTATATACAGGCGAGGTAGATGTGATTGTGGCAGATGGCTTTACAGGTAATATTGCCTTGAAGTCTAGTGAAGGCATGGCTGAATATATGTTGGACCTGATGCAACAAGCTTTAAAACAAAATATATTCACACGCTTTGCAGCATTGTTAATGGGTAAGTCCCTCAGCAAGAGTGTTGGCAATATCGATCCACGCAATCATAATGGTGCAAGTTTGCTAGGCTTGCGCGGATTGGTGGTTAAAAGCCATGGCAATGCCAATGCCCATGCCTTTGAAAAAGCGATTTTACTGGCTAGAAAAGAGGTGCGTAGAGAGCTGGTTCCAAAGTTAGAGCTTGCCCTTGGAAATACGCTGCAAAAGACGACAGAATAACGTGTGCACAGATAACTCAAATAATATTTGCAAGTGCTACATTTGAACAGTAAGTTGATCAAGGATTTTAGGGAAGAGCTTCGGAGCAGAAATGGTACAAATTTTAATAGTTGATGATCACGATTTGGTGCGCACGGGCGTGCGTCGCTTGCTTGAAGATGTGACGGGGTTTAGTGTTGTTGGTGAGTGTGAAAGTGGTGAAACAGCGGTTGATTTTTGCCTGCATACACCACCTGAAGTGGTGTTGATGGATGTTAATATGCCAGGCATTGGCGGCATAGAGGCGGCTAAACGCATACTGCGTCGCAATGAAGATATTAAAATAATCATACTAACGGCTCAGTCTGAAAATCCCTTGCCTAAGCATTTACTGGATAACGGTGTATTGGGTTATGTGACAAAAAGTTCAGGGGCACAGGAGATGGTGCGGGCGATTAATCAGGTTAAAGTAGGGCAGCGTTATATCTCTGATGAAATTGCCCAGAAAATGGCAATGGCAATGATCTCGGGTAAGGGGGACTCTCCCTTGGATAAACTTAGCCCCAGAGAAATGGAGGTATTAATCAAAATTGCCCAAGGTCTGACGACCAATGAAATTATGGATCAAATGAGTATTAGTCCTAAAACGATTAGTACCCATCGCTGCCGTATCATGGAAAAGCTCAATGCTAAAAATGATGTTGAACTGGCTCGCATCAGTATTGAATACGGCTTAGTTGACCCAATAATAACCGCGGGTAGATAAGAGCGTTAACACCTGTACGGCATTGTCCTGCAGGTATATCCACATTATGTCTTTTGATCACAAAGCCTTCTTAAATACACTTACCACTCGGCCAGGGGTTTATCGCATGTTAGATAAACAGGCAGAAGTGATTTATGTGGGCAAAGCTAAAAACCTTAAAAATCGCGTTAGCTCATATTTTAGAAACTCCAGCCTAGCGGTCAAAACGCAAGCTCTTGTTGTGCAAATTGCTGATATTGAGATAACGGTGACGCATACCGAAGCAGAAGCCTTGTTATTGGAATGCAATTTAATCAAGCAGATTAAGCCGCGTTACAATGTACTGTTAAAAGATGATAAGAGTTACCCTTTAATTCGAATTAGTCGCGCCCAATATCCACGAATTAGCTTTTACCGAGGCCTACAGAGCAAGCGTGACGCAGAGTACTTTGGGCCTTACCCGAGTTCTTCATCAGTTAAAGAAACCCTGAACCTATTACAGAAATTATTTAAAACACGTCAGTGCGAAGATAGTTACTTTAATAATCGTTCGCGACCTTGTTTGCAATATCAAATTAAGCGCTGCTCGGCTCCTTGCGTTGGTTTGATTGATGATGCGGCATATACACAGGATCTAGACAATACCCGCCTGTTTTTACAAGGTAAGAGTCGTGAGGTTGTCACTAATCTTGTTACACGTATGGATGAAGCGGCTGAGCAGCTGAACTATGAGCAGGCAGCAGTGTTGCGCGATCAAATTCGCGATGTACAAAAAGTCGCGGAGCGCCAGTATGTTGTATCTGGCCAAGGTGATGTTGATGTCGTTGCTTTGTTAATTGAAGAGGCGGTCTGTTGTGTACAAGTACACTTTATTCGTGCAGGTCAGAGTTTGGGAGGTAAGACCTTTTTTCCTAAAATGCCCAAGAGTGCAGAAGCAACAGAAGTACTATCGGCGTTTATTGCACAATATTATTTACGCCAAAGCCCACCCACAGAAGTGGTACTTGACCGTAAGCTAGGTGATGCGGATGTGCTGGCAGAGGCCTTGAGTATGCACGCCGAGAAAAAAGTTCGCCTTATTCAACAAGCTCGTGGGGACAAAGCAAAATGGCTGCGCTTGGCGCAAACCAATGCCCAACACGCAGTGGCCGCTAAAGTAGCCTCCAAGGAAGGCATGGGGCGTCGTTTAGAAGCCCTGCGCGAACTATTGCTTTTAGATGAGCTACCGCAACGCATGGAGTGTTTTGATATTAGTCATACTCAGGGTGAGTTAACGGTTGCTTCCTGTGTCGTTTTTGATGGTGGTGGCGCTCGCAAAGATCAATATCGTCGCTTTAATATAGAGGGCATTACGCCTGGCGATGACTATGCTGCGATGCATCAAGCGCTATTGCGCCGTTATGCGCGCTTGCAAAAAGAGGGGAGTCGCTTACCCGATGTTTTATTTATTGATGGGGGCAAGGGCCAGGTATCTGAAGGCCAGGCTGTTTTAGCTGACCTGGGCATTGATGAGATAACTATTATTGGTGTGGCCAAGGGGCCAGAGCGAAAGGCCGGTGAGGAAACATTAGTGTTGCCTCAGCTAGGCTTGGAGTTTAATGCAAGCTCCAGTAATCCAGGACTACATTTGGTGCAGCAGATTCGTGATGAAGCACACCGTTTTGCAATCACGGGACACCGCGCACGACGCGCTAAAGCAAGAAATACCAGTCCACTGGAGAATATAGCGGGGGTAGGTAGCAAGCGTCGTCAACAATTGCTAAAGCACTTTGGCGGAATACAGGGCATAATGCGTGCAGGTGTTGATGACTTGGCTACGGTGCCAGGAATAAGCCGTGCACTAGCAGAAACCATTTACGAAAGCTTAAACAACTGAAGCAGCATGAAACTAACGATTCCCAATATATTAACTTTAGGCCGAGTGATTGGCATTCCAATCATGTTCCTGCTGTTCTTTTTGCCCTATGAATGGGCACGCTATGCCAGTGCATTGGTATACGCATTGGCCGCTATTACGGACTGGTTTGATGGCTATTTGGCCAGAAAGCTAAATCAATCCTCTAAGTTTGGTGCGTTTTTAGACCCTGTTGCGGATAAATTACTGGTGGCTGTGGCCTTGGTGATTATTGTTTTAGATCAACCCAATCTCTTTGTGGCTCTCGCTGCCGCTATTATTATTGGTAGAGAAATTGTCATTTCTGCGTTGCGTGAATGGCTGGCAGAGCTGGGTGAACGAACAACGGTGGCGGTGTCATCTATAGGTAAGTTCAAAACGGGCTTTCAGATGACGGCTTTGGGCATGTTATTGTGGCGCACTGATATATTCTTCATACCCACGAATGCCATAGCCTTGGTTTTATTGGGTTTGGCGGCTATTTTAACGCTTTATTCGATGTTTCTTTATCTACGTGCAGCTTGGCCTTTATTGAAAGATTAAAAAAAGATACAGAATCTAGTTGACAGTAGGCTGTGTATCGCTAGAATACGCGCACTTATTCAGCGGGAATAGCTCAGTTGGTAGAGCACGACCTTGCCAAGGTCGGGGTCGCGAGTTCGAGTCTCGTTTCCCGCTCCAAGTTTATAAAAAGCCTTGATTTCTCAAGGCTTTTTTCATTTTGAAGTATTAGTATTTAATCTGTAGTTTTGGTTGACAGCGACTCGTCAATCGCTACAATACGCAGCACTTATTCAGCGGGAATAGCTCAGTTGGTAGAGCACGACCTTGCCAAGGTCGGGGTCGCGAGTTCGAGTCTCGTTTCCCGCTCCAAATTTTTATTCACTTGTCTCAAGTAAATAAGATCGAGTAGCTTATTAAAGTTATTTGGAAAAAAAGGCGCGATAGCAAAGTGGCCATGCAGTGGATTGCAAATCCATCTACGCCGGTTCAACTCCGGCTCGCGCCTCCACTTTTTCTTGTGTATTCAGCACAAGACATCCAGCCCGGGTGGTGGAATTGGTAGACACAGGAGACTTAAAATCTCCCGATCGCAAGGTTGTGCCGGTTCAAGTCCGGCCCCGGGCACCATTTTAAAATCAATCAGTTATCTTCAGTGTTTTTTAAATCACTTGTTTTCTGAGTGGCATTCACAAATTTATCTGCTTATAATCGAGCGCTGCGATCCATGAATAGAGTGGGTTTTTAAGTCGCCATCTCTGGGGGAGCTGTTTTGAGATTGGGTTATAAGCTATTTATCACATTATTGATATTATCAGTATCAGGCACTGTTTTTGCGGAGGCGAAAGCTGACCTTGATCGCCAGCTGCAATCATTGAAGTCAAGCTTTGTGCAACACTCTCAGCATACCCCCGTCAAAACTACGATGGACCGTATCCTTTTGGGCTTTACAGAAAAAACCACGATAAGCCTAGATAAGGTCAGCTTGTCTTTAAACGGACGGCCATTGATTCAACACCGTTACCAAGAAGATGAAAATCGCAGTTTGCGAGAAGGTGGCTTACAGCCCCTGCATGAGCTGAAAATACCCCTAGGCCGACATCAACTACTAGTAAGCTACAAGGGAGTGACTCCAAGTGGAAAAACCTTCGAGCAAGCTACCAAGTTATCTATTAATAAATCCAATACTAGAAAAGTGATTGAGTTAACCTTTAGTAACAAGGCTAATTCGGCTCCACGTCTGAGTAAGCAGGAGCACTAATATGCAGCGTCACATTTATAAGGCTCTCTTTACAGGGCAGCGTGCGGGGTTATTGGTTGTCGCTTTGATGTGCTGTGCGACGCGTATAAATGCCAGCGAGCATCAGTTGCGTGAAGCTTATTTTAACGCTAACACCGGCCGCGCACTGGAGGTATTAACAGATTTTAGTTTGCCGAGCCTTGCGGCTTTTAAATGGCGCGATAGTACGATTAATGTAGCTTATGTGCGTACCGTGGCAGGGCTAAACTTTGACATGCAATATTCCTCTGTCGCTAAAAACAATGAATCCAAGGCAGGCCAAAGAGTACGTCTTGTACTAGCAGAAAAGCAAATTGCAGAGGGAGATTCCTCAGCAGCACTAAATACCTTGAATGCAGGGCGATATGCTAAAGGCTTCGAGCAAGCCCAGTATCAATATTTACTAGGCCAAGCTTATGTTCTCAGTGGTAAAATAGAAGAAGCTCAGCGCTTGTATAAAAAGTGGAAAGGAAGTGACCCCATACAAGTATATTTAAGCCTTAATATTGGCATTTGGTTAGCCGAGCAAAGTAGGCTAGATGAATCTGCACAGTGGCTGACAAAGGCCGCCGCAATGCAGCTCCCCGCTGGTGAGGAATGGAGCAGCCTTAAAGATCGTGCAAATGTTTACTTGGGCGGAGTTTATAATTTTTTAGGCAAGCCTGCTTTAGCACGTAAAACGTTAGAGAAAGTTCGCCTAAGTGGTATGGATGCAAATCGAGCACTACTGAGCTTGGGCTGGACTGATGTAGCGCGCACTCAAAATAAAGAAGCTTTGGCGCCTTGGACGTATTTGTCAGAACAGTCTCATAGCGATCCATCGGTACAGGAGGCATATTTATTAGTGCCTTTTGCCCTGGGGAAATTAGGCGCACATGGAAAGGCTTCAAATACCTATGCTGCAGCAATTGAAATTTATGAGCAAGAATTGGAGTTGTTAAATAAAGTAGAGCGGCAGGCACAAGATGGAAGCCTGCTAAAGCACATTGCTAAGACTCATCAAAAGAGCAAAACCCAGTGGCAGGCTAGCTTGCGCCAAGCAGTTGGCCCCCAGCTTAGCGTGTATTTGGCTGAGGCCTTAAAGCACGAGGAGCTTTACGGGCTTATGAATAATTATATGCAAATTGAAGATATGCGAAAATTTGCAGCAAAATCTCTTCAGCGTAATAATTTGCCACAATCAATAACGTCAAAAATGCAGTCAATACAACAGGCTTACGCCGAATTAATTAATCCACACCTCCAACGTGAAATTACAGCTCAAATTCAGCGTTTAAAAGAATACCAAAGTCATGCGAACTTCTCTTTGGCAGAAAGTTATGAGCGTGTTGCCAATGGCAGTGCTTGGGAGCAGTAAATGAACTTAGTTAAAGTATTATCAGTGGGCATTTTATTGATTATATCGATTAATGCTTTTGCAGCAGACACGCTGGAGTCTATCTATAAGCGCAAATTGATTATTCAAGATGAAAAAGTCGATGGTGATGCTGATAGCAATGCGCTGCGTGCCTATGAAAATTATTTGCGTAAAAATCCGGCAGCAGGTAATACCGCTGCGGCTAAGCATAGGCTGGCTGATCTGCGTTTAAAAGGCTTGTTGAAAGAGCAAGACAGCAATGTGTCTACGCAAGGTCAACTTACAGCAAATTATGGAAAAATTAATAAAGTTATTACCCTTTATCAAAAAATACTTAAGCAACATAAAAATTATGCTAAGAATGATGAAGTGTTATACCAAATGGCTAGGGCCTATGAAAGTATCGGCGAGCCCGTTAAAGCTACTCAAGTATTGCAATTGTTAATCAAACGCTACCCTGGCTCAGAGTATTATGATGAATCTCAGTTCAGGCTAGCAGAGATATATTTTGTAAAAGCAAAATACAATAATGCCCTGAAAGCTTATAAGGAAGTGATCAAGTATGGCGAAAGCTCTGCACTGTATAACCAAGCTTTGTTTAAAGCAGGCTGGTCACTATTTAAGCGCGCACAATACGAGAAAAGTTTAGGTTTACTGCTTAAACTGATGGATATAGAAACTCGCCGTGACTTAAACGGTGAAATGGTGATTAAGGATAAGCAGCATTTAGAAAACACCTTACGTATCGTTGCATTGAACTTCTATTATCTCGGCGGGGCTGACTCTATTGATGAGTACTTAGAAGAGAATGGTGGGCCGCGTTTTTACGAGGCATTGATATATGATCGCCTCTCTAAGCTTTACTTAGAAAAGGATATTTTCATAGAAGCTGCCGAAACCTATAAATCCTATTTGCGCCGAAATCGCTTTAGTCGCCAAGCCCCTAAAATTCACTTAAAAGTGATCAGTCTTTATGACCAAGGTGGGTATACCGATGATGTTTTAAAAGAGAAAGGGCGCTTTGCTAAGGCTTATGATTTGGATAGTCAGTTTTGGAAGTTCTATAAGCCCTATGATCTGCCAGATGTTGTAGATACAGTAGAAGAAACTATTCGTGAGCTGGCCCAACACTACCATGCATCATGGCAGGAAAATGCTAGTGAAGGTGAATTTAAACAAGCAGTAACATGGTATGCAGACTATTTGGATTCTTTTAAAGAAGGCGAAAAAGTTCATAAAATGAGTTTTCAGTTTTCTGAGCTACTGTATGAAAAACAAGAATATTTTCAGGCCTTTAAACAATTTGAAATTACTGCTTATGGCTATGGTCGTCACGATAAAGCCGCTGACTCAGGCTTTGCTTCACTACAGGCCTATGAAAAATATGTGAAAGGTATGCGCGATAAGGATCGCATGGCCTCTGCTACGGTGACTTCCATTAATAGTTATTTGAAGTTTGCCTATGCCTTTCCTCAGCATAAGCAGGCGCCTGCAGTGGTAAAAACGGCGGCGCAACGCTTATTTGATGCAGAGGATTATGAACAGTCTGCGGATGTGGCGCAGATGTATATTGAACGATACTTGAATGTAAGTTTGGACGAGCAGCGCTCGGCTTGGTCCTTGTTGGCAACGGCGAGTTTTAAGGGTGAGTTATTTGAACAGGCTGAACATGCTTACAATGAAGTATTAGGTTTGACAGACCCCAGTGATAAGCGTTATCAGAAAGCACTGGACCAATTGGCCGCGACGATCTATCAACAAGGCGCGAAGGCTCAGGAAGAGGGCGATTTAGAAACTGCCGTTGCCGCTTATATGCGAGTAAAACAGAAAGCACCTTTCTCTGAGCTAGCGGTGAATGCGCAATACGATGCTGCGACTATCTATGTGAAGCTTGAAGACTATACGAAATCAATTGAAGTTATGGAAAGCTTGCGTAGAACGCGACCTGGTAATGAGTTCTCGGCTGAAATTGTGCGCAAGCTAGCGGCGCTGTATGAGCAAGATAAGCAATATGCTAAAGCTGCTGAGGAGTTCTTAGCCATTGGGCGTACCGATGCCAAGCAAGACACCCAGCGCGATGCGACGATGAAGGCGGGTAAGCTATTTAATAAGGCGGGTGAGCAAGGCAAGTCACTGGCAGTTTATCGTGAGTTTATTGAGCGCTTCCCACAGCCTGTCGATGAAGTTATCGAAGTAATGAGTGATGTTGCACAGGTCTATAAGGAAAATAATAGCCGCCGTGAGTACTATGTCATGTTAAAGAAAATTATTTTGGCGGATAGCAAGGCAGGGGCAGCGCGGACTAATCGCACCAAGTTGTTAGCAGCGAAGGCAACTATAGGCATTGCAACTCCGCGTAGGGAAGCTTATGAGCAAGCGACGTTGACGCTGCCGTTACCAGCAAGCTTAGCCAAAAAGCAAAAGCTGTTCCATTCTGCGGTTAAAGCCTATGAGCTGGCAAATACCTATGGGGTTTCTGAGATTACGACTGAGTCTTCATATCACGTTGGTAATATCTATTATGATTTCAGTAAAGCGCTAATGACTTCCGAACGCCCTAAAGGTTTATCTGAACTTGAGCTAGAGCAGTACGCAGTGCTATTGGAAGATCAAGCTTACCCTTTTGAGGAACAGGCAATATCATTATTGGAGGCGAATACTAAGCGTCTGAGTCAGTTTGGAACCTATGATGAGTGGGTGAAGAAATCGATTAGTCAACTCGCTAAACTACTTCCCTTTAAGTACGATAAAAAATTGAAAAAGCCCAACCACTTAGTTCTAGAAGTACTTGCTGATGCGGGGAAGAAATAATATGAAGTTATTACGTATCTCCTTGTTCTCATTGCTGTGTATATTTCTTGCTGCCTGTGGTAGTACGGCTAAGAAGTCCTATGTCAATGACAATGGTAGTAGCTCAATCCCTCCTGAAAAGGCCTATGCTTACGCTGTTAACGAACTTAAAGCTGAACGTTTTGATGCAGCTATTGCATTATTGGAAATTGCAGTAAAGCAAGCCGATGCTGGCGCTGAACAGTTTGTGAATATGGGTATTGCGTATAGTCGAACAGGTCAATACGAGGATAGCTTGAAGTATTTGTCCAAAGCCTTAGTGTTGGCACCGAACAATGCCGATATACTCAATGAAATAGGTTTGCTTTATCACGAGCAGGGCAAATTTGACTTGTCTCGCAAGCAATACGAAAAAGCGCTGTTAACACATCCTGTACATATTAATGCGAATTATAATTTAGGTGTTTTGTGCGACCTTTATAAAGAAGATATCGATTGCGCAATAAAACACTATGAGCAATACTTGGCTTCCTTTGGGGAAGGCAATAAGCAAGTTAAAGTTTGGCTTAAAGATCTGGCCAAGCGTAAGAAAAGAAAGTTAGCGGGGAGTAAACAATAATGAAAGATACATTACGGTTTTTATTAAGCCTGTTCGTTATGGGCATGTCCGCATTATTCCTTCCTGCTCTGGCGAGTGCAGAACAAGTTCGCAAGGTTGAAGGCATCTCTATTATAGGTAATCGCGAGTTACCCAAATCGTTGATTATCGTGCCTTGGAAAGGTGCCAATATGAGCGATGAACCCAACTTGCCTGAGAAGAGTTTAGTCGACAAGCGTTTTCAGTTGGTGAATCGAAGCCAGCTGTTGCGCGAAATTCAGTTTTATAAATTACAGAAGTAAGATTAGGAGTAGAACGTGGAAGGTGTAATTAACTTTTTCCAGCAAGGTGGTGTATTTATGTACATTATTTTAGCTGTCATGGTCATTGGATTAGCGCTAGGTGCTGAGCGTATGATTTTTCTGTCTAAGCAGAAGAGTAGCAATAAAAAAATCTGGAGCTATATCGAGCCCTTGTTAAAAAGTGGAGAGCTCAGCAAAGCTCGCCAAGCAGCAGATCAAACTCAGTCTGCAGTGAGTAAAATCATTAGTTATGGCTTACACCGCCATGCTCACGGTCGCCGCCGAGATGACGTTGAAGTCGCGATGGAAGAGGGTTTGATGGAAGTCACACCTCAACTTGAAAAGCGCACACAATATATTGCGGTACTGGCTAATATTGCGACCCTATTAGGCCTGCTAGGTACTATTATGGGGTTGATCGATGCCTTTACCGCGGTTGCTAATGCCAACCCCTCTGAAAAGGCAGATTTATTATCGGCTTCTATTTCTGTGGCGATGAACACAACGGCATTTGGTTTGATTGCAGGTATTCCTCTATTGTTAATTCATGCCTTTTTAACGACAAAAACAACTGAAGTAGTTGATGCTTTAGAGATGGTCGGTGTTAAAACTATTAACGCCATTACTGACTCTGAAATACAAAACTAAAGTGTTCATTAAAAGGTGCTTAACATATGTTGTTGAGTATTTTAATGAATGTCAGTTAATCATTAATTATTAGAAGTAATCATAATGAGTCGCTTAAGAAAGCATAAACATAGAGAACAAGAGGCGGAACTAAACGTAACTGCGTTTCTTAATCTTATGGTTGTGCTTGTGCCTTTTTTGCTGATCTCTGCGGTGTTTTCGCAGGTAGCTATTCTGGAGCTGAATATGCCCCAGCCCAGTAAGCAAGCTAAAAAAGACAAGCCCAACGAAAAGAAAGAACGTATAGAAGTTATTCTGCGTGAAGGTCGTATTCAAGTCAGTGATGGAGAGCTAATAAAGCTAACTATCCAAGCCGATACAGAGTCTGGTGAATACGATTTAGCGCAGCTAACTGAATACCTCCGCCTTGCAAAAAAACGCCAACCTGAAAAACTTGATTCTAGTATTTTGCTAGAACCTGAAGTTGAGTACGAGCGCTTGGTCACCATTATGGACGCATTGAAAATTGATCTGCGTACTGCTGAGGATGGCCAAGTAGAGCAACAGGAACTATTTCCCGTTGTCTCTATTGGCGATGCTCCCGTGGCTAATAGCATTAACGGGGGTGTCTAATGAAGATGTCAAAAAGCGCTAAGCGCATGGCCAAGCGTCATAAACGAGCGAAAAAAAGTGCACCAATGAACTTGGTGTCTTTGATGGACATTTTTACTATCTTGGTTTTCTTCTTACTGGTGAGTCAGTCTGAATCTGACGCCTTGCCAGAAGACAAGCAAATGAAGCTGCCAACTTCTATTGCTCAGGTTAAGCCTGCGCAGACAGTAACGGTCATGATTACACGCGATCGTATCGTTGTGCAGGGCAATGAAGTGGCCTTACTAGAAGAAGTGGCCAGCCAAGAAGAAAAGATCATCGGTACTGTGAGAACGGCATTACAGAAAGAGCTGAGTAAAGTACTGGTTAAAGATGTGGGCGCTAATGAGCAGCTGCAAGAGATTACTTTATTGGGTGACAAGAGTATTCCATTCTCTATTCTCAAAAAAGTGATGAGCACTTGCACTGAGTTAGGTTATACCAAGATCTCTTTAGCGGTCGTGCAAAAATCTGCTGCTTCGCAGTCATAGGTGAATGATATGACTACAAATACTCAGCATAAGAGCATCATGCCATGGGAGGAAATGCCAGGCACTGAGCGCAAGCTCAATGTCATGATCGTTATTGGTCTATTCCTTGTATTACTCATGTATATCGTCATCCCTTTGATCGAGTTGCCAGAGCAGGAAGTAGAAGAAATTCCAGAGCGCTTTGCGCAATTGATTGTTGAAGAAGAGCCAGAGGTGATTCCCCCACAACCCGTGCCTGAAGAGGAACCTGTAGAAGAAGAGGAGCCTATAGAAGAAGAGGTCGTCGAAGAGGAAGAGCCAGAAGAAGTTCTTGAGGTTGAAGAGCCTGAGGTGGTTGAGAAACCAGAGCAAACAGTTGAAGAAGCGAAAGAAGTTGCCCAGAGTGCGGGTTTAATGGAATTTGCTGATTCATTGGCTGCGATGCGTAACACCTTATCTCTGCAAAACGCTAGTGCGAATATGATCTCGGCTAACGATGCGCAACGTAAAGTGCACGAAGGTTCTGATCTTAATACAGACTTAACCGCGGGTAGCGGTGGCGTTGATACCGCTAAATACACAGCTAATACGGGTGTGACAGGTGACCTGGGCGCACGTGGTAAAGGCAAGGTCGGCGGCAGTAAGATTAAAGCTTCCGGTAAAGGCTCGGGTCGTACCCAGGCTAAGACTAAGCAGGGTGGTCGTAGTAACGAGCAAATTTACTTGGCTAACCAACGCGTAAAAGGAGCGCTTGATCGCATTTATAACAAAGCGCGACGCAGCAATCCTGACCTAGAAGGTACAGTGACCTTTAAGGTCTCCGTCAGTACCTCTGGAGCAATAACGGCGGTTGATGTGGTGAAGTCCACCATCGACGATACTGAGCTAGAAGCAAAGTTGAAGAGTCGTTTGAAGCTAATGGCGAACTATGGGCCAGG
Organism: uncultured Gammaproteobacteria bacterium; assembly: GCA_964495705.1. Lineage (GTDB taxonomy): Bacteria > Pseudomonadota > Gammaproteobacteria > HTCC5015 > HTCC5015 > CAZBWS01. The sequence goes on along the minus strand of CAZBWS010000001.1, from coordinate 25,444 downwards.
TATTGTTGAAGTGCTTGAGTTTAGTATTATCTTTACGCCTTAGGCTAAAAGTCAGTACCTCAAAAAAAGCCCTCCAGCGGAGGGCTTTTTTTATACCTGTTTAATGCTCAATCCACCTGACAAATCAAACCCTTCAAGTAGTGCCCCTCAGGAAAGAAAATCGAAGTAGGGTGGTCGGCACCTTGGTTCAAGCGTTCAATAATACGTAGATTACGTCCTGCATCAATAGCCGCATTGCCAACGGTTTGTTGGAATAATTCGGGGCTGATTAAGCCAGAGCAAGAGAAGGTGGCTAAGATACCACCAGGGTTGAGCAGCTTTAATGCCCAGAGGTTAATGTCTTTATAGCCCCGGCAAGCACTTTTTAGCTGAGATTTGTTGTCGGCAAATTTAGGTGGGTCAAGAATGATGACGTCGAA
>CAZBWS010000001.1:21971-24925 GCA_964495705.1 uncultured Gammaproteobacteria bacterium | reverse complement strand
TTAGCTGAGATTTGTTGTCGGCAAATTTAGGTGGGTCAAGAATGATGACGTCGAACTTTTTGCCCTGGTCGCGAAATAGACGCAGGCGCTTGAATACGTCCGCTTCTATATTGTCGCACTGCTCAGTATTCAAGCCGTTCAGCGTTAAATTGGCTTCGGCAATATTGAGTGCAGGCAAGCTTTCATCAATGTTGGTCACATGAGCGGCTCCCGCACTTAATGCGGATACGCTGAAGCCACCGGTATAAGAGAAACAGTTTAAAACGGTTTTATCTTTTACATATTTTTGAATAGCCTTGCGACTGTCGCGCTGATCAAGGTAGAAGCCGGTCTTATGACCCCCTTTGATGTCTACGCCCAGCTTGTAACCGTTCTCTTCAATACTAATGCTGTCTGCGGGTTCTTCGCCTAACAGCAAGCCTTGGCATTTCACCAAGCCTTCTTTCTCGCGCACGGCAACATCGGAGCGCTCGTAAATGTGGTGCTCAGGATAGCTCGCACGCAGGGCTTGAATAATATCGTTGCGCCAAAACTCAGTGCCCTGGGATAAAAACTGCACGACTAGATAATTTGCGTAGTGATCGACGATCAAGCCGGGCAGATCATCGGACTCAGAGCTGATCAAGCGATAGCCTGTGGTGGCTTCGGTTACACCCAAGCTGACACGGCGTTGTTTAGCCGCAGCAATACGCTGTACAAAAAAATTAGCGTCGATACTACTATCCCCTTTGATAGGTTTTTTAGCTTCACCAAATTGCCAAATACGTGCCTGTATCTGTGACTCAGGGGAGTAGGCCGCTAGCGCTAAGCGCTGTCCGTCACTGTTCATTACTTGAATGGTTTCCCCTGGTTGAGGGTCGCCGTCCACGCGCTCAATCGCCCCAGAAAAAACCCAAGGGTGACGACGTTTGATGGATTTTTCACGTCCAGCTTTCAGATGCATAGTGGCGGGCATGGGCTTCTCTTATGTTGTTAGGGGAATTAGGGCGATATTTTAAAGCATAATGGCTTAAAATAGCGTATTCCTTTCCAGTTATCGTTAACCCGCTTACAACAAGGCATCTAAAATGGCAGTTCAGTGGTACCCAGGGCATATGTACAAGGCCTCGAAAGAGATCAGAGAGTCTATGCCCGGCATCGACTTAGTGATTGAGGTGCTAGATGCGCGCATTCCCTACAGCAGCGAAAACCCCGTGATTCAAGAAGTACGAGGTGACAAGCCCTGTATTAAAATTTTGAATAAACACGATCTTGCTGACCCTGCCGTCACCAAGCTGTGGCAGGAATATCTGGAACAGGATAAGACGGTTAAAACCCTAGTGCTAAGCACCGAGCAGCCTGCAAAAATTCAACAAATTGCTGAACTGTGCCAGCAGCTATTGCCCGAAAAAGTCGCCAGCGGGAAAACCCTGCACACGATGATCATGGGTATACCCAATGTCGGTAAATCCACCTTGATCAATATTCTCGCGGGGCGCCAAATTGCAAAAACGGGTAATGAACCCGCGGTGACGAAGCGCCAGCAACGTATCCGCCTGGATAATGATATTTATCTATCAGATACCCCAGGTATTTTGTGGCCGAAAGTAGAAAACCCGAAAAGTAGCTATCGCTTGGCGATAACGGGTGCAATCAAAGACACTGCGATTGAATATGATGACGTGGCCTTTTTTGCCGCGGAGTATTTTCTACAGACTTGCCCGGATTTAATCGTTAAGCGCTATGACTTAGATGAAGTTCCAGGGTCGGAACTGGAGTTTCTAGAAACTATGGGCCGCAAGCGCGGCTGCATTGGTGCTGGAGGTTTGGTGGATTTGCACAAGGCCTCGGTGATATTGATTAATGAATATCGTAATGCCACCTTGGGACGTATTAGCTTGGAGACGCCAGAGATGGCCGAGGCTGAGAAAATCGAAGCGATTGCGCTGATGGAAGCTAAGGCAATTAAGGATGCGGAGCGGATTGAGAAGAGTAAGAAGAAGCGTAGGAAGCGGAAGTGATTAAACCTGACTGGAATGAAATAGCATTAAAAATTGGAGATGACTTAGAGCCAGCTGAGCTTAATGTTGAGTGGCGTAGGGCGTGTGATAATTGGCTTTTGTCTGTTGCAAACGAATTTGAAGGTAGTTACCGAATAGAGAGTTCTGAAAATTTCTCAATACTATCTAACGAAAATGAACGTTATGTAAATGTTTTTACTTCATTTTTAGAGCAGACACTTAAGAAAATATTAAAAACTCTCAATGGCATCGCTTCAGATGAAGGGTTCGGAAACCATGTGGCGATCATTTTTGAAAATATTGATGATTACTATAAATATGTCGGCATGTTTTATCCTGATGAAGGGGAGTTTGGCCTAAGCTCAGGAATGTATATTAACGAAGGCTATGGGCACTTTGTATTTCCATCTCAAGAGGTAAGTTACGCTGAACCAATTGCAGTGCATGAGCTGACTCATGCTTGCTTAGCTCATTTACCAATACCTGTTTGGTTGAATGAAGGTTTAGCAGTATCCATGGAAGAGGCTCTAGCTGGTATTGGTTTATATGTCGATGCGGATTTGATTGCTAGGCACAAATCTCATTGGAATAGTGAAACTATACAGAACTTTTGGTCGGGTGATGGGTTTTATGCGTCAAGTGAAGAGCAAGAGCTTAGTTATAACCTAGCCCATATTTTGGTTAAAAATTTATGTGAAAAATTCGATATATTTATTGGTTTTACTAATAATGCAAACTTTGAGGACGCAGGAGAAAGTGCTGCCAAGGAGTTTTTAGGTGTTTCCCTTTCTGATGTCATAGTCGCCTTTTTAGGAGAAGGAAATTGGACGCCATCTAAAAACCTTAAAAGCATATTTAATGCGTAACGGGATATTTATAGAAGAAGTTTAATTTTATCTCTGCTCCACCCAAGTCAAAACAACCAGCCCCACACACAGTCCCGCCGTAACAAAA
>CAZBWS010000001.1:0-21871 GCA_964495705.1 uncultured Gammaproteobacteria bacterium | reverse complement strand
CTGCTCCACCCAAGTCAAAACAACCAGCCCCACACACAGTCCCGCCGTAACAAAAAACGGCAAAGCTCCATCCAACTCATAAGCAAAGGCGCCTGCTAGTGGCCCAATCATAAAGCCTACCGCAGGGGTGGCTCCAATCACTCCCCCCGCTTGCCCGCGCTCATCCTCATTCACTCGGCTACTCAATTCCCCCGCATAGCCGACAAAGGCAATGGATAAACCAACGCCCATTGCCCCCATGCCGATGATGACGCCGCTAAAGCTTTGCAGTGCGTATATGCTCAGCGCGCCAGTGCCGATCAGAACGAAGCCCGGGATTAAGTACTCGCACGGCTGGAACTTAAGTTTGGGTATGATAAATAGTTGAATCACCGTGCCTGCCACAGCAAAAGCGGTCATAGCCATGCCTAGCCAGCTCGCGGCTTCACTGCTGCTCAGGCCAAAGCTGTCTTTTAGCCAGTAGGCGAGCGGCTGTTGGACTATAGAATAGCTAGCGAAGATGCCGATGCCGGCTAAGCTGTAGAGTCGGTAGCGTGGATCACTGAAGCTGGTCGCTATGTTTTTGATTAACGGCCAAGGTTTTACATTGATGTATGACTTACCCGCTGTCTGCAGCCTATCCGCATAGCAGTAAACGAATACGGCACTGACAGCGGTCAACAGGGCTGCGATATAGAAGCTATAGAGCAAAGAGTAGGCAGCGAGTAGGCTGATGATGACAGGGCCGAGTATGGCACCGATATTTTGTGCGGCGCCGAGCAGCGCCATACCTTGGGCGCGTTTTTCTATGGGGGTGGTGTCGACAATATAGGCGGTAGAGGATGGAATGATAGCGCCCATGAGCAGTGACTGCATACAGCGCGCAATAACGAGTAAGCTTACAAAAGCTACAAGACCAAACTGATCAACGCTGCCGAAATCTAGTAAGAACGTGAACAATAGCGTCCCTGCAGAATAGCCAAGTAAACCAATGGTTAACACTGGAACACGCCCTAAGCGTTCGCTAAGTTGGCCCCAAATAGGTGAGACCAAGGCAAAGCAAAAAGAAGAAATACTTAGAATCAAGCCCGCATGCCAGCCTTGTAATTGAATGCTTTGGCAAACCAATGGTAGCAGGGAAAAGACAATAATCTGCCCTGCGTTCATGGCTGATGAGGCGCTGGCGACAGAGAGGGGGGCGAGGCGTGAGTGGGACATGGTTGACACTTAGACTGAAGTGATTGCAGTGTAACCTTAATTAATCTGCGCTGTTATGCGGATAGGCTCTAGGCTCATGCAAAAGGCGACGTGGATGGGTATTAGCGTTGCTTTTGTTCTTCTTCTATCAGTTCTAATAGATCTTTGGCTTGTTTTTTGTCTTTCTCGGTGAGTTTGTCTTTCTGCTTTAGAGCCGCACTAAGCTGCAGTCTTGCCGCACGATAACTGCCGCTGAGGAAGTGGTACTGCCCTTGGGCGAGCTGCGACTGTGCTTGTTCATTTAAATGGTTCAGGCTTTCAGCTAACAGGCGATACAGTTCAATAGGTCTATTTTGCTCAGCGACACCTTTAATTAACTGTACATTTTCCTTATGTTTCTTTAATAGCCGCAGCGTACGTGAGTAATACACAATGCTGGCTATATGTTCTGGATATAACTTTAGTAGGCGCGTGAGTTGCTGTTCCGCTTGGATATAATTCTGCTCAGCAATACTCAGCTGGGCAGCGAGCAAGCGATAGTGAATATTGTCGGGGTCACGCTTAAGTAGTTTTTCCGTCTGACTATGCGCGGCTGTATAGTCACGATTGTCGATAAGCAGCAGTGCAAAGGCGTAGCGGTCAACTTCTGAAAGTGTTTGTTGCGTATTTTGCAAGTGTTTGAGTAGCCCTCGTTGCTGCTCGAGTGTGGCGATCAAGCGTGCCTTCATTAATAAATAGCGTTTACTGCTGGGGACTGGGTGTATACCGATTTGTTGGGCGCGAGACTTAGCTTCTGCAATTCGGTTCTCACTTAAAGGGTGGGTGCGTAAAATTTCAAAGCGCTTGTCAGCTTCTAAGCTTTTATTGCGTATAACATCAAAAAAGCCCGCCATATCACCTGGGTTAAAGCCGGCTTGGGCGAGGTATTGTATGCCAACGCGGTCAGCTTCTTGTTCATGAATACGGGTATGGTTGATTAAGCTTTGATAGCTAGCCGCAGAGCCTGCGTAAAATGCAGCGGCAGCGGCATCTCCTTCGCCCTGTGAGGCGAGCGCGATAGCGGCGAGAAAGGCCCCGAGTTGTGACCAGCTGGCCGTGCCAGAGCCAGCATAAAAACGGGCAATATGGCGCTGGGTAACGTGGGCAATTTCGTGGGCCATCACGCCAGCGAGTTCACCTTCATTGCGGCTCGCAAGAATGAGGCCGGCGTTCATGCCAATAAAGCCGCCAGGTACGGCAAAGGCATTGATACGAGCATCTTTAATAATGAAAAAACGAAAAGGCTCTTGTCCAATACCTGAGTTGAGACGGTTTCCTAGAGACTGAATGTAACTGCTTAGTTCTGGGTCTTTAAGTATGGACTCTTGTTGCTGAAGAGCGCGAAAAAAGCGGCTGCCGAGTTTTTTTTCTTCCTGGGGAGATAGGGTTAAGTCTGCGGGTTCACCAATGCTGGGAAGCTCGTCTGCAAAACTTGTGCTACTGAGCAATAGACTGGCTAAAAGCAGGCTGTTAATTAGAAAATGAATAAAAGTACAGCGTAAAATCATGGAAGCCATAGTGAGCGTAGGGGAGGGTAAAATCAATGCTTATCACTGAGAGTGTCGGTGTGCCTGAAAGTTCAATGGCCCATACCCATTGCGCTATAGATTAAAATGTGTCGAAAATGAGGTTTTTATTGGCTTACTGATTGATTTATTGGGATGTTCTGGTAAAGTTGCGCGGTTGTAGCCGCTGGCACTTTACCCAGTGCAAAAAGCCGCTACTTGAGCGAGTGATTGACATGTCCACAGCTCCTAGCAGAGTTCTCACATTGCCTCTGTAGTGATGAATAAATATTGCCTACCGGCAGCGTATCCCCATCACGAACTTATTTTGTTCGAATTTATATCTTATGGGAGATAAACCGTGGAATTATCTGGCGGTGAAATAATTGTTGAGTCGCTGAAAAGCGAAGGCGTTGAATTTGTATTTGGCTACCCAGGTGGTTCAGTTTTACATATCTACGATGCGCTATTTCAACAAGATGACGTAAAACATATTCTAGTACGCCACGAGCAGGGTGCGACGCACGCCGCTGATGGTTATGCCCGTTGTACCGGTAAGGCCGGGGTGGTTCTTGTGACCTCTGGCCCTGGTGCTACCAATGCGGTGACCGGTATAGCAACGGCTTACACTGATTCGATACCTATGGTCGTGCTTACGGGTCAGGTGCCATTGAAATTCGTTGGCAGCGACGCTTTTCAAGAGTGTGACAGCGTGGGCATCACTCGCCCGATCGTTAAACACAATGTGATGGTAAAGCGCGTTGAGGATTTAGGGCCTGCTATTAAGAAGGCTTTCCACATTGCTACAACGGGGCGTCCTGGTCCTGTGGTTGTGGATATTCCCAAGAACATTACTGACCCCAGTATTAAAATTCCTTTTGAATATCCTAAAAATGTTGATATTCGCTCTTACCGCCCTGCAGATAAGGGCCATAGTGGTCAGATTCGCAAAGCCGTAGAAATGTTGTTGGCAGCGAAGCGCCCTGTGCTGTACGTGGGTGGTGGTGTTGTTCAGGGTAATGCCTCTGAGGAGTTGCGTACATTGGCGGCACGCCTAGGTATGCCATTGACCTGTACTTTGATGGGCTTAGGTGCCTACCCTGGTAAAGGTGAGCATTCTATCGGCATGTTAGGTATGCACGGTACTTATGAAGCTAATATGGCTATGCATGAGGCGGATGTTATCCTCAGTGCTGGTGCGCGCTTTGATGATCGGGTAACGGGGGAACTGGATAAATTTGCTCCCTATGCACAAATTGCACATATCGATGTTGACCCTTCTTCGATTTCGAAGAATGTAAAAGCGGATATTCCCATCGTAGGCCAAATGCAACCTGTGTTACAGGAAATGCTGAACATTCTAGATGATGTGGGCCACAAGACACCTGACACTGAGCTATTAGAGCCGTGGTGGGAGCAGGTCTCTCGATGGCAGGCGCTGGATTGCTTGAGTTATGAGGTGAAAGACCAGATCATGCCTCAGCAAGTGATCGAGACTTTGTATAAGGTCACCAAAGGCGACGCGATCATCACCTCTGATGTAGGCCAGCACCAGATGTTTGCCGCCCAGTATTACCACTTTAATCGTCCACGTCAGTGGTTGAATTCGGGTGGCTTGGGCACGATGGGCTTTGGTATGCCTGCCGCCATCGGTGCGCAGCTTGCGTTCCCTGATAGCCAGGTTGCCTGCGTGACCGGCGAAGCGTCGATTATGATGTGTATTCAAGAAATGTCGACGGCGCTGCAGTATATGACGCCGATCAAGATCATTAATTTGAATAACCGTTATATGGGTATGGTTCGCCAATGGCAGGAGTTCTTCTATGAAGGTCGTTACTCCATGTCGTACGTTGAAGCCTTACCTGATCTCGTCAAAATGGCAGAATCTTATGGGCATATCGGTATTCGCGTGACCGACCCCGCTGATCTTGAGGCCGCGATGGAAAAAGCCTTTGTTGAGTACCATGATCGCTTGGTGTTTATGGATATTGAAATTGATCAGGGCGTAAACGTGTTCCCAATGATTGCCAATGGCAAGGGGCACCACGAAATGGTCTTGTCACCTAAGCAGGCCGAAGCGAATGATGCTCAGCCCCGTGATCTGGCATAGGAGATAGCTGATGAGACATATAATTTCAGTATTAGTAGAAAATGAATTTGGTGCATTGTCACGTATTGCCGGCTTGTTCTCGGCGCGTGGCTATAACATCGAATCATTGAATGTAGCGCCCACTCAAGACGACAGCATGTCTCGCATGACGATCGTAACGACGGGTACTGATGACGTAATCGAGCAGATTACCAAGCAGCTGAATAAGCTGATTGATGTAATCAAGCTGACTGACTTAACAGAGTCTGCGCACATTGAGCGCGAGATGATGTTGATTAAGGTGGCGGCTAGTGGTTCTGAGCGCCGCGATGAAGTTAAGCGCTTGGTAGATATCTACCGCGGCAAGGTAATGGATGTGACGGAAAGTGCATTCACCATCGAAGTGACCGGCGCTGCCGACAAGTTAGATGCCTTCTCTGCCACATTGGGCGAAGAAGGTGTGATTGAAGTGGTTCGCTCTGGCCCCCTAGGGATTGGTCGTGGCGATAAGGCCCTTCAGCTTTAGAATTAAACAATTAATTAGATATATTTATACATTTACGGAGTTTTACTCATGAACATTTATTACGACAAAGACGCTGATCTTTCTATCATCCAGGGCAAAAAAGTAGCCATTATTGGTTATGGCTCACAGGGTCACGCTCACGCGCTGAACCTAAAAGATTCTGGTGTGGAAGTAACCGTTGGTCTACGTCCTAGTTCTACATCTGTGGCTAAAGCTGAAGCCTGTGGCTTGAATGTTTCTGACGTGCCTTCTGCGGTTGCTGCCGCTGATTTGGTTATGATCCTGACGCCTGATGAGTTCCAGTCTCAGCTATATAAGGAAGAGATTGAGCCTAACTTGAAAGAAGGCGCTACTCTGGCTTTCGCTCACGGTTTTGCGATTCACTACAACCAGGTTGTTCCTCGCAAAGATCTAGACGTGATCATGATCGCTCCTAAAGCGCCTGGCCACACTGTACGCTCTGAGTTTGAAGGCGGCCGTGGTATTCCAGACTTGATCGCTATATTCCAAGATGCTTCTGGTAAGGCAAAAGATACTGCTATCTCTTACGCTTCAGGCGTTGGCGGTGGTCGTACTGCCATCATCGAAACTACCTTTAAGGACGAGACTGAAACTGACCTATTTGGTGAGCAGACTGTTCTATGTGGTGGTGTTGTTGAGCTGGTTAAGGCGGGTTTCGAGACATTGACAGACGCAGGTTACGCCCCTGAGCTAGCTTACTTCGAGTGCTTGCACGAGCTTAAGCTAATTGTTGACCTCATGTTCGAAGGCGGCATCGCTGACATGAACTACTCTGTATCTAACAATGCTGAGTACGGCGGTTATGTTACAGGACCTGAGGTAATCAACGACGAGTCTCGCGCTGCTATGCGCAACGCGCTTAAGCGTATCCAAGACGGTGAGTACGCGAAGATGTTCATCAGCGAAGGTATTACTAATTATCCTTCAATGACTGCGCGTCGTCGTAACGATGCGGCACACCCAATCGAGCAGGTTGGCGCTGGCTTGCGTGAAATGATGCCTTGGATCACCGACAACAAGATTATCGACAAGTCTAAGAACTAGGCCTTTGTAGTCTATCCGCATTGACGCCACCTATTTTTATAGGTGGCGTTTTTGTATATAAGTGTAATACTTCAATGATTCACAAACTGGTTTAGCCTATAACTCTATGTATTTGATTAAAGCCGAAATTGCCATTATTGCATTTCTGGTTTTTGTCGCAGCACTGGCTGTGAAGGTCAGCTATGGCTGGATATATGGCTTGCCGCTGTTGTTGTTATTTATCGCTATTGTGGTTCTGTTTCGCCACCCTAAACGCACAACCCCTTCCAGCCCTTTGGCTGTGGTTGCGCCGATTGACGCGGTAGTTGAGACCGTATTTAGCGCCCAAGACCCTTTCTTAAAGCGAGATTGTGTTGTGGTGCGTATGCGCCGCCGTCATTTGGGTGTTATGGGGCTGTATAGCCCAGCCCAGGGACGCATTCAGCAGGCGTGGTATGGTGAACATTATCAGCGTATTGCTGCGGATGAAGCTAAAGATGTAGGTCATATCTATACTGCTTGGATTCATTCGGATGACCAAGATGATGTTTTGGTCAGTTTTTATCGCGCACGTACACTGCGCTACTTACAAATTAGACCTCAGCCGGGTGAACGTATCGGGCAAGGGCGTATTATGGGGCTATCTAGCATTCGCTATATTGATATAATGCTGCCCAAAGACGTGAAGTTGAAAATTCAGTCAGGCGATAGCCTAAAAGCAGGAGAGGGTGTGATTGGACACTTTATCCACCAAAAGAAAAAGAACGGAAGACTATGAGCAACAGCGAAAAACAAACTCGACGCGGTATTTATTGGCTTCCGAATTTATTTACTACAGGAACGATATTCGGGGGGTTCTACGCCATTATTGCTGCTACTCAAGGCCGCTTTGAAGCAGCTGCTGTGGCCATCTTTTTTGCGGGTGTAATGGACGGCCTAGACGGCCGCGTTGCACGTATGACGAATACTCAAAGTGATTTTGGCATGCAGTATGACAGTCTCGCAGACTTGATTGCATTTGGTATGGCTCCTGCACTTATATTGTATGAGTGGCAATTAAAGGATATGGCTGCCTGGGGTGCTGCTTGGGGGCGCTTAGGGTGGTCTGCTTGTTTTATTTTTGTGACCGCTGCAGCTTGGCGTTTAGCGCGCTTTAATGTGCAAACAGCAAGTTCAGATAAGCGCTTCTTTAAAGGCTTGCCTAGCCCGGCAGCTGCTGTTCTATTAGTTTTTACTATGTGGGTATTATTAAATGCTGAATGGGCGGATAAAACGTTGGCGTTATTTGCCTTGTTTATTACCTTTAGTGGTGGCTTGCTGATGGTTAGTAATGTCATTTATTACAGCTTTAAAGATCTAGACGCGATTAAAAAAGTACCTTATTTTGTAATGCCAGCCATTTTGATGCTAATGGCGACGATTATTGTTAGCCCCGCAGAAATCTTATACACCATCTTCTTGACCTATGTTTTGTCGGGCCCGGTTATGTTTGTTTATCGCCGTTTACGCTTAATGCAGCGTAGAGCTGAGCGAGCTAAAAGGAATAATGCCGAGTAGATCGGCTTATTGAATTTCCACCCCTCTTTTGAAATTTTAAATAATGAGTAATACACCTGCTCCTAGTCACTTTTTACAGAAAATTCTAAAAAAAGATCTTGCCTCCGGTTGGCACTCTAAAATTGTGACACGTTTTCCGCCAGAACCGAATGGCTACCTGCATATCGGTCATGCAAAATCCATCTGCTTGAACTTTGGTTTGGCCGAGGAGTTTGGTGGCGAGTGCAATCTGCGCTTTGATGACACCAACCCTGAGAAGGAGAGTCAGGAATATATTGACTCCATTAAATCAGATGTGAACTGGTTAGGTTTTCAATGGACGGGTGATATTCATTACTCATCTGACTATTTCGAAAAACTCCACGACTACGCATTACATTTGATTAATAATGGTGATGCTTATGTCTGTGACTTGTCTGCAGACGAAGCGCGTGAATACCGCGGCAGTTTAAAAGAGCCTGGTAAAAATAGCCCTTGTCGCGATCGAAGTGCCGAAGAAAATTTAGCCTTGTTCGCAAAAATGCGTGCTGGCGATTTTGACGAAGGTAGTTGTGTTTTGCGTGCCAAGATTGATATGGCTGCACCAAACATTAACCTACGCGACCCCATTATTTACCGTATCCGCAAAGTTGAGCACCACCAGACTGGCGATAAATGGTGCATCTACCCAACATATGATTTCACTCACGGTCAGTCAGATGCAGAAGAGTTAATTACTCACTCTATATGTACTTTAGAATTTGAAGATCACCGTCCTTTGTATGATTGGTTTTTAGCGCATTTACCTGTGCCCGCCAAGCCGCGCCAATATGAGTTTTCCCGCTTAAATCTAAACTACACGGTAACCTCCAAGCGCAAGCTTAAACAGTTAGTGGATGAACACCATGTGTCAGGCTGGGACGACCCAAGAATGCCGACCATTTCGGGTCTGCGTCGCCGCGGCTATACGCCGCTTTCAATACGCAATTTCTGTGAGCGCATAGGTGTGACACGCAAAGACGGAGTGGTCGACGTTTCTATGCTAGAACACGCGATTCGTGAAGATCTGGACGCTAATGCGTCGCGCGCTATGTGTGTTTTAAACCCTGTAAAAGTAGTACTAGAGAACTATCCTGAAGGACAGGTACAAGACCTAGAAGTACCTCGTCACCCGCAGCAGGAAGCGATGGGCAAGCGTACCATTTTCATGGGTCGCGAGATTTATATTGATCGGGCTGACTTTGAAGAAGTTGCCCCACCCAAATGGAAGCGCTGGAGCTTAGAAGGTGCGGTGCGTTTACGCGGGTCTTATGTGATCAAGTGCACAGATATTATTCGTGACAGTGAGGGCAATATTACCGAGTTGCGCGGTACCTACGACCCCGACACTTTAGGTGTAAACCCTCAGGGTTATAAAGCTAAGGGGGTGGTGCATTGGGTGAGTGCTACCGAATCTGTTGCGGCTGAAGTTCGCCAGTATGACCGCTTGTTTCTAGATGAAACACCAGATGCTAAGCGCGAAGATGGCAAGGGCTTCTTGGACCTGATTAATCCGGACTCATTGCAGGTGTTTGAAAATGCGCGTGCTGAGAAGAGTTTGGCAGCAGCACAGCCGGAAGATCACTTTCAATTTGAACGTGAAGGTTATTTCACCACTGACGCGGACAGCAATACGGGTAAGCTAGTGTTCAATCGCACAGTCAGTTTGCGCGACTCTTGGGCGAAAGCGAAAAAATAAATATGTTAAGAATCTACAATACATTGACTGGTAAGAAAGAAGCGTTTAAACCCTTGGAAGAGGGCAAAATTCGCATGTACGTCTGCGGTATTACTACCTATGACTACTGTCATATTGGTCATGCCAGAGTGATGGTGGGTTTTGATATTATTGTGCGCTATCTGCGTGCCCGTGGCTTTACAGTGGAGTATGTCCGTAACATTACGGATATTGATGACAAAATCATTAATCGTGCGAATGAAAACGGTGAAGTGTATACGGATTTAACGGATCGCTTTATTCAGGCTATGCACGATGATGAGCATGCCTTGAAAGTACTGAGGCCTGATCAAGAGCCTAGAGCGACCGATTATATTGGCGAAATTATTGCTATGGTGAAAACCTTGGTGGATAAGGGCTTTGCCTATGCTGCGGATAACGGTGACGTTTACTATGAGGTAGAGAAGTTTGCTGGCTATGGAAAACTATCCAACAAGAAGCTGGAAGACTTACTTGAAGGTGTTCGAGTTAATGTAGAACAAGCCAAGCAAGACCCCCGTGATTTTGCTCTGTGGAAAGGTGCCAAGCAGGGCGAAGTTAGCTGGGATTCACCCTGGGGGCCAGGCCGTCCAGGCTGGCATATTGAGTGCTCGGCTATGTCGACTTGCTGCCTAGGTAACCACTTTGATATTCACGGCGGTGGCCCCGACTTGGTATTCCCCCACCACGAAAATGAAATTGCCCAATCAGAAGCCGCCACAGGTGAGAAATATGCCAACACTTGGATGCACGCAGGCGCTGTGCGTGTAGACAATGAAAAAATGTCTAAGTCGTTGGGTAATTTCTTTACTATTCGTGAAGTATTGGAAAAATACCATCCAGAAGTTGTTCGTTACTTCTTGATGAGCTCTCATTACCGTAGCCCTATTAATTACTCTGAAGACAGCCTATTAGAGGCGCGCAGTGGGCTGGAGCGGATGTATACAGCACTGCGCGACTACGAAGCTGTTGCAGCGGCTTCGATATGCACCTTAGCGGAGAGCGATTACTACCCACGCTTTACGGCGGCGATGGATGATGACTTTAATACGCGCGAGGCCTTGGCGGTTATTTTCGAGCTGGTGCGCGAGTTAAATTCCAGCAAGGGCCAGCTAGCGCAGTGTGATGATCTCGCCGCCTTGATTAAAGGCTTTGGTAGCGTATTGGGTATACTCGAAGAAAGTGCCGATAATTTTTTAAAGTCGGGCGGCCAACAAGGCACTGCAGATGGGCTGTCGGATGCGGGTATTGATGCGCTAGTTGTAGAGCGCGACACAGCCAAGCAGAATAAAGACTATGCACGCGCTGATGAAATTCGCAAACAGCTAAGCGAGCAGGGTATCGTCTTAGAAGACAGTCCCAGTGGGACTCAATGGCGCAGGGCTTAGGTTTACTATTTTCTTATGACTGCTAGGCTAGTGGCATAAGAATAATATTTATCGTGTTTTAGATCGCTGTTTAAATTGGGGTATCTAATGAAATATCTGTGTATAACGCTGGCATTGCTGTGTGCTGTAGACGATGCCTATGCGGAGCAAAAATTCTCAACAGAGTTTCTCGCACCGAAAGAGATATGGGCCGTTAATTTTAATTTTAGTCGCGGCAGTGTGAGTAGCATCTATGATAATGACGGGGATCAGCAGAGCTTATCCAGTGGCCTGTCAGCGACATTAAACTCTACTATTTTGCCGCAACTAGCATCCTTGGAAGCAGTTTTTCCAGGTAGCAGTTTGGGTGATGTTGAGGGAAGGCTGAGCTTTGAAACTAAATTCCTAGAAATCACGGCGGGCTACGGTTTAACGGATGATCTCTCCTTAGGCTTTCGCTTGCCTATCGGCGAGTCTTGCTCTAAAGCCGGCTTAACACTCAGCAATGCGACCTTGGGTGTAAATCCCGCTTTTGACCCCACCGCTTCTGTGTCTCCAGCTAATAGCCCCTTTTTGCCCAGTGCACTACCGGGGGTGAACGCCTTTAGTTCTGCTGACCTGGACGCCCTGTTGAAGAGCAGTGAGTTTTCTTATACTGATACAAACTCCCATTGCGAGTCGGGCCTTATGGGCCCTGTTTTCGGCGCCTCATGGCGTGTGTATAAAGGCGAATACGACAGCCTTATACTGCTACCGGGTGTGCGCTTAGGTCGTTTAACGGATAAGGCTGATGCGGATGTGCTGTTCCAGCCCATCATTGACGATGGCAGTAATGATATTATTTTGCGTGCAGATTATTACCGCGACTTACAGCATGCCTTAGATTTAACCGTCCAGCTTGAGTACAATATACAGCTCAGGGATAGAAAAACAGTACGCGTACCTGATTCCCCCTTAGCCTTATCTGCGGCGTCTAGCAAACAGCGCTTAAAGCGCGACCTAGGTGATTTTGTGATTTTAGATATAGAGCTGGGCTACCGTTTCTGGAATGACCAGCTACGGGTATTCACGGCTTATTATCATAAGTATAAAGACCGTGATAGCTATACCTCCTCACTGGGCACCGATACACAATTCTTAGAGCGAAATACTACTTTTCGCGACCAGGAGATACGCACTGGTATTTACTACGACGGCGTACCAGCTTGGCGTGCGGGGAAGCTGCCCTTTCCCCTGCGTTTAGAACTCAACTACTGGGAAAGCTTTGATGGGAAAAATTCCTTGAAATATTATTTCACGGAGTTAAGTGCAACCTTTGCATTTTA
Organism: uncultured Gammaproteobacteria bacterium; assembly: GCA_964495705.1. Lineage (GTDB taxonomy): Bacteria > Pseudomonadota > Gammaproteobacteria > HTCC5015 > HTCC5015 > CAZBWS01. The sequence continues at coordinate 9,508 of CAZBWS010000001.1, read as the reverse complement.
ATACATCGCTGCACAGACTAGGTCTTTTATGAAGTATTGTATAACCCGCTTGCTGTTAATGGTCTCTATGCTCTGCCTATTGACACCCTTAGAGGCTATGCCAACAGGGGATTTGAAAACCCAGCCCGTGGTTATTTGTTTAGACTCAGAGACCCAGTGGCCACCTTATTATTATCACCCTGTCGATGAACACGAGGGCAAAACCACGCACCGAGAGGGCGCCTCTATCGATCTAATTCATCGAGTATTTGATGAGCTAGCGATGCCCTTTGTGATAAAGCAGATGCCATGGCCGCGGGTATTGGAGGCACTGAAAAAACCTAGTAAAGACGAGTTTTGTGAGGTGAGCTGGGATATGTCATTAAATGAAGAGCGCTTGGACTGGTTGCTGTTTACTGAGCCTATTTACCAAATTTCTACGGGCGGCTTTTATAATAAGAATAAATTAACTGGTTTAGATTCTTTTTTTGGGGTTGCCCAGCTTTTTTCCTATGAAATTTGCGGTATTCGAGGTTATGACTATACGCCTATTGACAGTCTGATTAGTATTCGTGTTGCCCGTGAACAACAGGCTTTAGATTTGGTCGCACTGGGGCGCTGTGATGTTTTTGTAAGTACAGTTGAAACTATTGTGTACGGTGCAAAAATGGGTATATATAAGCTGAATGAAAACACAGATTATTTGGTAGGCCGTGGCTTTGAACGCATTATGTATGCTGTGGTGAGTACTGCATCGCCCCGCGCCAAGCAATTACATAAGCAACTTAATAAAGCATTAAAACAACTTAAATTGTCCGGTGAAACAGAAGTGATTTTTAAAAAATATATTGAAAAGGGCACTGGATTTTAAAGGCTAATTCTATTGCCAATTAATATCATCGTTTTTTTCTATTGAAATCCTTGTTAGTTAGGTTTATCTTAGGTTTATGAAACAGGCAAACTCACAAACTAAAGTGATTGCGATCTCGATTAACCAGGCTCAAGCCAAGTTCGAGACATTGTTTTTTTCTGCCTCATTTTTATTGTTAGCCAGTCTAACATCTGCATTTCTGCTCCTGCCTTAGGGCATATTGCATGCTGGCGAGCTTACGCATCTCAATTTAGAAATCTTTAAAATCATTGTTCAGGCTTATAGCCCTGATCGTGTATCATTACCTTATATATAATACTGGCTGAAATGTGGCCAGTGCAGTGGAGTAAAAAATGAGTGACAGAGTAATAATTTTCGATACAACCTTACGTGACGGTGAACAAAGCCCCGGCGCATCGATGAATAAGGACGAAAAAATACGCATAGCCAAGGTGCTAGAGAAAATGCGTGTTGATGTTATCGAGGCAGGTTTTGCGATTGCGAGCCCTGGTGACTTTGAAGCGGTAAAAGCTGTTGCTAGTGCCGTGCAAGACAGCACAATCTGTAGTTTGGCACGTGCTCTTGATAAGGATATCGACCGAGCAGGCGAAGCATTAAGCGCTGCCAACTCAGGTCGCATTCATACCTTTATTGCTACTTCCCCTATCCATATGCAGCACAAGTTACAAATGCAGCCAGATGAGGTAGTAGACGCTGCGGTTCGCGCGGTGAAGCGATCACGCAATTTAGTCGAGGATGTAGAGTTCTCCTGTGAAGATGCAGGTCGTTCAGAGTTAGACTTTATGTGCCGCATTATTGAAGCAGCCATTGATGCAGGCGCTCGTACCATTAATATCCCCGACACAGTAGGTTACGCCGTGCCGCGTCAATACGGTGATACGATTGCCCAATTAATCCAGCGTATACCTAATGCAGATAAGGCGATTTTCTCAGTACATTGCCACAATGATTTAGGTTTAGCGGTAGCTAACTCGTTGGATGCAGTGATGAATGGTGCGCGCCAAATTGAGTGTACGATTAATGGTTTGGGAGAACGCGCAGGTAATGCCTCTCTTGAAGAAGCTGTAATGGCCATCCGTACTCGCCAAGACTTCTTTGGTATTGATACCAATATCGATACCCAGCACATTGTACAAGCCTCGCGCTTGGTCTCTAGCATTACGGGTTTCCCTGTGCAGCCGAACAAGGCGATTGTGGGGGCCAATGCCTTTGCCCACGAAGCGGGTATACATCAAGACGGTGTCTTAAAGCACCGTGAAACCTATGAAATTATGCGGGCCCAAGACGTAGGCTGGTCTAGCAACAGCCTAGTCATGGGTAAACACTCTGGGCGCAGTGCCTTTAAGAGTCGCCTACAAGAGTTGGGTGTGGAGTTTGAGTCTGACACTGCCTTGAACGATGCCTTCCGTCGCTTTAAAGATTTGGCGGATAAGAAGCATGAAATCTATGATGAAGATTTACAGGCTTTAGCCTCAGAAACAACGGCAGCGGCCTTGGCAGAGAAGTTCAAGCTAGTGTCTTTGAAGGTTACTTCTGAGACGGGTGAGACGCCCAATGCGGATGTTGTGATGAGTATCGATGGAGAGGAAGTCAGCAGCCGTGCCGCTGGAGCTGGCCCAGTTGATGCTGTGTTCTGCGCCATTGAGGCACAGGTCAATAGCGCGGCTGATTTAGAACTGTACTCGGTGAATAGCATCACTAGTGGCACAGACTCTCAAGGTGAAGTTACCGTACGCCTAAAGCGTGCAGGACATATTGTTAACGGCCAAGGGGCAGATACCGATATCGTTACCGCCTCGGCCAATGCCTATTTAAATGCTTTGAATAAGCTAGAGCAGGGCCAAGATGCAGTACATCCACAGCGTGGCGATGTATAAGTATGCCTGACAGCTTATCCGCATACCTTGATGCGATGGGCGTAGAACAATGGGTTCTGCGCTCAGCGCCTGAGATTGAGTCTGAAGCTGCTTCTGTCGACGCCGTTGATACGCCAGTAGAACCTGCTATGGTAGCCGCTTGCTTGGCAGACTTTCCTGCGAATAATCAAGGTCAGTATCTCATTGTCTGTGGTCTTGCCACTCAGCATGAAGGGCAGGGCAGTGCCTTTGACGGTGCCCCTGCTGAACTGCTCAATGCCATGCTAGGGGCAACTCAATGGCCCGCTCAGCAATGTGTTTTACTAGCCGATTTGGAACAACTAACCTTAGCCCTAGACACTATTCAGCCGAGTATTGTTGTAGCAATGGGTGAGGCAGCAAGCCAAGCGATATTGCACGCTGATGTAAAGGCCAAGCGCCAAACTTTACACGTTTTGGGGTCAGCAAAAGCCATTGCTACTTATCATCCTGTACAAGCGCAGTTAGACCCTAAGCAATACAAACGCCCAATTTGGGAAGACCTAAAGCTAGCGATGGCTGAGGCAGTTTAGTGAAAAAGGCCGTATGTCAATGGAGCGATATACACTACTTGGCTATGCAACCTGCGGATCTGCCGCGCATAATGGATATCGAACCTAGGGCTTATAGTTTTCACTGGACCCAAGGCATTTTCGAAGACTGTCTCAAAAATAATTATCAAATGCCGGTGATGCATATGGGTGATGAGATTATTGGCTATGCGGTGTATTCCCTTGTCTCTGCGGAGGCGCATTTGCTCAACATCACCATCGAACCCGCCTACATGGGGCGCGGCTTAGGACGTATGTTACTAGAACATATCGTCGCTAACTGTCAGCAACAGGATGTAGAGTCTATGTTTCTAGAAGTACGCGTCAGTAATGAGCCAGCTAACCGCTTATACCAATCATTGGGTTTTAAATCCCTTGGCCTGCGTAGAAATTACTACCCAGGGCACTTTGCTCGCGAAGACGCCAATGTCATGGGGCTAGCCCTCGTTGAAGGCGGCCTATGAAAAGCCGCTTCTTTGAAGCGGCGATTGCCCTGTTACTCGTCACGGCTATTTTTGTGGGTATCTGGTTTGTATTGTTTCGACAGACAGAGATACCCCAAGCAATCGTCGACAAACCTGTATTGACTCAGCCTGTTCGATTGCGCATAGCCCATATTGTTAACCCGCGTTTTGTCAGTTTTAAGCAGCACCAAATCGATCAGTTTTTAATTAAAACTCAAGCGTTGACGAAGCAGCACTTTGATATTGATATTGAATTTGAATGGGTAGGGCAACGCCAGATGACAGAGCTGATTGCTGGTATTCCACTGCCTGTACGGGAGTACAAACAAGACTTTATTGTTAATCCTAATAATATCAGTAGCGCTATGCGCCAATCACTCGATAGCAGTTTGATAGAAACCTTAGAAATATACCCCTCCAGTTTGGAAGAGTTACGTGGCTTTGCGCAGCAGTACTTAATTGAGCCCCCAGGGCGCAGTTTTGAAACCTTTGCCAACAGCCTGATAGAAACTCTATTGCACAGACAGAGCTACTGGCGCAAAGTTAAAGCCCTCGATGGCCTACCAGTGATTAATCGCGACCCTTATCATGAGTGGGTTATTTGGGACTCCCTAGGCTACGGTAAACTCGATTTTGATATCGCCATTACTAACCAACTGGTTGCTAGTATCGAAGCCTACGGTATGGATATGCACTCCTCTCTGCGTGGCGGTATCACCTTGGGCACCACTTCTAACAGCAGCGCAGGAAACTTAGGTACCTTCGCTTGGGTGTCGACTTTCCCCATACTCAATGACCACCCCGAAATCATGATATTACGTGACGAACAGCGCTATGACGAACAGCAACAAGTGGATTACGCCGCCGCTTTAATGACCCATGAACTAGGCCACTTACTATTACATATCTCACACCCCTGGGGGCAAGTAGGCTGCATAATGGCACCTATGCCCTTGCTGAATTATGCACAGTGGTATGAACAGCTAGATAGTGAAAAATGCCCGCTGGGTAGCCACCCTGCGAATACGCCGGGGTCGGTGGATATTATTTATGATGTGATTGAGTTAGGGTAGACTTTTTATCCCTACTTTTTTCCTTTGAACCTCCAATATACTTACAACTCTAGCGAACTTACATGCAGACTTATGGTCGTAGATTTTTACGATAATACACAAGGTGATTTTAATGCTTTTTAGATTAGCTCTATTAATATCTGTTTTATTTTCTTCCACATTGGCTATGGCCTCTGGTGGCTATGGTGGTGGCTACGGAGGCAGCAGTAGTAGCTATACGCCTCCACCGGTGGATGAGCGCTATGAATATGGTAAAGCGTTATTTAAAGGGCGTGTCAGAAATGTAAAAAGCGTCAAGCTTTGTATGGATTACAAGGGCAAGCAGAAAAAGATGAGCAAGAAGACCTTAAAGCCCTATAAAGGCCGCAATAGGGATGAGGTTATCTCTAAAATCTATGTTTGCAATTCATCTGATACGGCATTTACCGATGTATTTAAGCGCTCAGAGCAGTTAGATATTCTGTACTATTTTAATAAGCGTTATAAGTTAAAGTTTAATAAATAGCATTCCCTAGTAGAGAGGGGGGCTTGCGCCTCCCTTTGGCGTATTAATAGGCTGGTTTCAAGCGCAGCCAAGGCCGCCACAAGATGAGCATAAGCACGGGGATAAATTCTAAGCACAGTGCCCAGTGGGGTTGCTGGTATAGCCCTAGTTGACCGTTGCTGAGGTTAATGCCACTGATATAGGATAGCAGTACCGCTGCGGATAAGCCCCATGCCCATGGGGTCGGCGATATGACGGCAAAAGGCAATAGCCAGATCAAATACCATGGGTTAAATGCTGGTATACATAAGAAAAACACCAGAAAAATATAATCCCCGCGGAGCTTGAAAACCGTGTCGTGCCGCTTCACCCAGTACAGCCAATAGATAAACCACACCATACTAAATAAGCTCAATAGTATGGGCTTGAGTGTATGTACGCTGATCAGCGGTTGCAGTGCGGTATAGATAGGGGCATTAAATAACCACTCTCCGGCCATGGCGGAAAGGCCTTCGGGCAGCCATGCGGCCCGAAGGCCAAAGGGTAGGGCGATTAGCACTGTAGTACTTAAAAAGACTAGCCAGGCGCGTATGTGAAAACGCAGTAGAAAGGGGATTAGGATAATCGCAAAGACTTTGCTACCTAGGGCTAGGGCAAGCATTATTGCGCCTAAATAAAGCTGCTTTTTGTTGATTAACAACATGGCAAAAAAAACAAAAAAAACACCGAGTACATCTGGGTGGGCGGTGAATGCAAATTCCTTGATGACTAACGGCGACCACGCATACAGCACAAGGTAATTGCGCTTTGCGATTTGACTGAGTATTAGGATGATACCCATGTCTACCCCGATCATGCATAGCTGTAGGGGCCAGATTTCACCGGGTGCTATTAAGTAAGATAAGGCAAATAAATACTGATTCGTTGGGCCGTAAACTGTCGCAATATCAGGGTAGTTAATATTGTCTAGTATGTCCTGAAAGTGCGCCGTAACGGATGCGTCGGTAAAGAAGTAGCTGGGGGCAAAGGCGTAGGGTGAGCCCCGCTCGACAAATTGGTAGCCATCCCATAAATAGCGATAAAAATCGTCTTCTAAAACGGGAAAAGCGTATAAGCCGGTGAGTCTAAACAGTAGTGCAGAGAACATGAGCCCCGCTAACGGAATAACAAGGCCTTTGCGCTCGTAATACAGCAAAGTGCATGCACTCATGCAAAAGCTGACAGCGGATGTGATGTATAAATCGCTTAGTGTGGCGTCTGCATAGGATTGGGACTGCTGTGCGAGAAAAAGGTAGGCCAGCCAGCTTACAAGGCCCGCGATATAAATGTAGTATTTACTGGTTTGCATCGGTATTTATAATTTTCCAAGTTATACGCTGGTGCCCTAACGCAGCTCAAAGCCTTCAATGCGATACTCTATTTCATCATCACTCACTCTTGCTGAGCGGTCGATAAGAACGTAACGGGGGATATAGGGTTCGTGGACCCATTGAACTTCGAAGCGATGCTGGTGGCGCGTCTGTGCGGTTTGAATGTGCTGAAGAATTTGCTCGAGTGAGGGGATCTCTTTGCCTAGCGTGGTGTTGCTCAAGCGCGCTTGGTCGCTGATGCGCACGATAGATAGGGCTTGGCCCTTGCGCACCTCGATATCAAAGGGGCCGAGGAATTGTTCGGGGCAGTAGCAGCGCTGGCTGAGTAGCATGCGATAGTCCAGGGGCATGCTCTGTAGTGCAGTTTTAGGGCTGCCGCTGCACGCAGTGATAAAAGACAGGCTAAGTGCGATGCCTATGAGTTTGTGAACGGTCTTCATAAACGCTTTCTCCACAGCAGTAGGCTAAGCAATAAATAGCTGAATAGGCTGTCGATAAGACCACCGCCACCGCCACCATTTTCCTCGCTACTGTCTGTGTTGCTTGAAGTGATAGTGACCAGTAGGTTGATACGTACGGTATTGCCTAAGCTATCTGTTGCACTGACGTTAAGTGTTTGAGTGCCTAGCTGAAGGTCAATACTGGGGGTGCAGCTCCACTGGCCACTGACAATAACAGCCACGCATAAGGTGTTGCCTTGTGAGTTAATTACCTCAATACGACCCTCTGAAGGGGATAAGTCTGTGGTACCTGATAGGTTGGGGCGCAGGCTTGAGCTATTGACACTATTGGCGCTGATCTGGGGTGCAGTGGTGTCAATAGTGACAGTGATATTGCTGGCCGCCCCGCCGGGGCCTGTCAATACAATAGTTTGCGCCCCATCCGCAATATCACTGGTGGGGGTACAACTCCAGTTCACACTGCTGACGGTTGTGTTACAAACCTCTACCCCGTTGATGCTCGCTCTAATGACATTGCCATTGGGAATGTCGCTCGTTCCGCGAATGATGGGGCGAGGTGAGTTTGTAATAGGGATATTGGTTGCGCTTATGCTGAATGAGCTGGCCACTGCGCTGGCGGAAAAACTGACCAGGGCATTGCTATTACTGGGGTCAGTGTCCCTAAATAGATTGTTGGCTTCATCGGTGGCACGAATGCTGACGCTAGTGCCTGAGATGGCAACGGTCATATTGATACGGGATGGGGCTTGGCCGGTGACTACGGATAGGTTACAGCTTGCACTATTGGCACTGCTGGCGATGCTACAATTGCTGCCATTGATGTCTATGCTATTAATGCTGGCCCCGGTGGTGGTGACTTCAATACTGGCATTACCTGTGGTTCGAAAGCCGTTCTCTGTGCTGTTGGCGCTAAAAGCATTATTGATAGTGAGCAGGCTGCCAACCGTGGGGCTGCCGCTAACACTGCCGGCACTGAGACTTAGATCAACGGGGGCTGTGGCACAGTCGTTGTTCAGGTTATCGGCCATCGTTTGTGTAATAACCTCTTCACTACAACTGGAGAAGGCACTGGGTAAGCTGCCTAGGACTGCTGACATGACAAAACCACTGTTGGGGCAAGCATTGCCATCACCATCGTGATTGGCGGCCAAATTGTGGCCTATTTCATGGGCGATGATCGCAGCTGTAAAGGAGAGCCGAACTGCGTTTGAACCACTTCTGCTGAGGTTGGAGGTGCCCACGGTAAAGTCATTGCAGTAACTATTGGCACCCGAGAAGGCCATGCCAGCGGTTGATCCGTCAAAGTCGCGCCCGGTCACAAAGTGAACAATAGAGTTATCTTCTAAAATAAAGTTAGATGGGCCAGTGTCTAGGTTGTCATAGTTAAAGGGGCGAGTAGCCCTACACGTGGCCGCGCCAAATTGTTGTTCACAGCGTCGTGAATAAACATCGTCAAGTATGCTGTTGGCATTGGTCTCGTTGCTATAAATGTCCGTGGCGTCGTTTAGGAAAACTTGATTGATAATATTAAAAGCAATATTAAATTGGTTTAAATAATAGCCCTCTAGCATATTGATAATACTGTTCGTGCTGCCTTGTAGGTTAGCGTTGAGGGCACTTTGATACTCCTGGTCAAAGATCAGTTCTAGATCTGCAAATACACAGATGTCATCAACATTGCTGCAGGCGCTAGCAAATGAGGCAGCCAGGGCTTGACTGGGCTGGAGTGCGGAGTGCCTGTTATTGTCGCCTGTATGTAGCATAGCTTGTGTGCCGCACGTTGGCTGTTCCGTCAATGCAGAGGCGGGCATTGCGTGCACGCTTTGCCTTGTTGTGTCTACAGGGCTTTCGATAAAGTACATGTGATTGTCCAACATGACCAAGCCAGACCAGTGTTTATCAGATAATTGAGAGAGCCTTACCCAGCTTCTACTGGCATTTTTAACGCTGCCCTTATAGTGCTTATTACCCTGTGTGTTCTGCTTAAGGAAATGCTCGTTTTGCTCTAATAATAGGGTTTCGCTAGTGCCGTTGATTTGCAAGGTAAGCTCTTCTGCAGATGCTAAGGGCACAAGGCTTAAGCATAGACAGCATATATAGACACGTAAGTTCATAATTACTTCTCTTAATTGAACAATAAGCGCAGCGGTACCACTTCAAGCTGAAAGCGGCCTGTTGCACACTATGCGGATAGCTCTGAAATAAGCCTCTGTGCTTCATCCGCATATCCTGCATTTACTGGTATAATCGCGCTATTCAAATGCCAGTACAAGAATTTCCATGAGTTATTTAGCCCCAGAAGTTAACAAGCGTAGAACCTTTGCGATTATTTCTCACCC